>JAMCVR010000068.1 GCA_023475455.1 Thermoplasmatota archaeon
GAATTGTCCTGATGAGAGCGCTCGTCGCGGCGATGCTGCTCGCCAGCCTGGCCGCGTGCGGATCGGGCGGGGTTGACCCTGCCGCACCCCGTCCGGCCGCGGGCAAGCCTTTGCCCTTTGCGCCGCCCTGACCCCATGAAATTCACCAAACCCATCCTGATCGCCATCGCAGCGCTCGCCATCATCGGCGCGCTGGCCTACGCTCTGATGGACAAGCCCGGCGCGCCGGCCGCCACCTTCACCACGCTGGAGGGCAAACCCATCGCCCTGGCCGACCTGCGCGGCAAGGTCGTGCTGGTCAACTTCTGGGCGACCTCCTGCCCCGGCTGCATCAAGGAAATGCCGGGCATGGTCGAAACCTACAAGCAATACAAGGACCGCGGCTTCGAAATCATCGCGGTGGCGATGAGCTACGATCCGCCCAACTATGTGCAAAGTTTCGTGCAGACGCGGCAGCTGCCGTTTCCGGTCGCGCTCGACGTCGACGGCGCGCACGCGCGCGCCTTCGGCAACGTGCAGCTCACGCCCACCACCTTCATCATCGGCAAGGACGGCCGCATCCTCGAACAGAAGCTGGGCGAGCTCGACTTCGTCAAGCTGAAAGCCCTGCTGGACAAGGAATTGTCCTGATGAGAGCGCTCGTCGCGGCGATGCTGCTCGCCAGCCTGGCCGCGTGCGGATCGGGCGGGGTTGACCCTGCCGCACCCCGTCCGGCCGCGGGCAAGCCTTTGCCCTTTGCGCCGCCGCCCCCGCCCATGCCGGAAGAAGGCATCGTGTGCGCGGCAGACGTCGGTGAATGTCCCGACGGCAGCTTCATCAGCCGCAATCCGGTCAAGGGCTGCGCGTTCGACGCCTGCCCGGGCGCCAACACCCCATAACTTTTTTTCGGATTTCTTCATTCATGGCGCAATACGTGTATTCCCTCAACCGTGTCGGCAAGATCGTTCCGCCCAAGCGGCAGATCCTGAAGGACATCTCCCTCAGCTTTTTCCCCGGAGCCAAGATCGGCCTGCTGGGCCTGAACGGCTCCGGCAAGTCCTCGCTCATCAAGATCATGGCGGGGGTGGACAAGGACATCGAGGGCGAGGCGATCCCGATGCCGGGCATCCGCATCGGTTACCTGCCGCAGGAGCCGCAGCTCGATCCCGCGCACACGGTGCGCCAGGCGGTGGAAGCGGGTCTGGGCGAGATCGTTTCGGCCAAGGCCCGGCTGGACGAAATCTACGCCGCCTACGCCGAGCCCGACGCCGACTTCGACACGCTGGCCGAGGAGCAGGCCAAATGCGAGGCCATCCTCGCCACCGCCGGCGCCGACCTCGACACGCAGATGGAAATCGCGGCCGACGCCTTGCGGCTGCCGCCGTGGGATGCGCTGATCGGCACGCTGTCGGGCGGCGAGAAGCGCCGCGTCGCGCTGTGCCAGCTGCTGCTTTCGAATCCCGACATGCTGCTGCTGGACGAGCCGACCAACCACCTCGACGCCGAGTCGGTCGACTGGCTGGAGCAGTTCCTGGTGCGCTACCCCGGCACCGTGGTGGCAGTGACGCACGACCGCTATTTCCTCGACAACGCCGCCGAGTGGATTCTGGAACTCGATCGCGGCCACGGCATCCCGTGGAAGGGCAACTACACCTCGTGGCTTACGCAGAAGGAGGCGCGGCTGGAGACCGAGGCCAAGCAGGAAGCCGGCCGCATCAAGACGATGAAGCAGGAGCTCGAATGGGTGCGGCAGAATCCCAAGGCGCGCCAGGCCAAATCGAAGGCGCGTCTGGCGCGCTTCGAGGAGCTGAACTCGGTCGAATACCAGAAGCGCAACGAGACGCAGGAAATCTTCATCCCGGTCGGCGAACGGCTGGGCGACAAGGTCATCGACTTCCACAACGTGACGAAATCCTTCGGAGACCGCCTGCTGATCGATAACCTGTCCTTCAGCGTGCCGCCCGGCGCCATCGTCGGCATCATCGGCCCCAACGGCGCCGGCAAGTCGACCTTCTTCAAGATGATCACCGGCCAGGAAAAGCCGGATGCAGGCGAAGTCGAGATCGGCCAGACGGTGAAGCTCGCCTACGTCGACCAGAGCCGCGATGCCTTGAGCGCCGACAAGACCGTGTTCGACGAAGTCGCCGAAGGCCGCGACCTCCTCACCGTGGGCCGCTACGAAACGCCGTCGCGCGCCTATCTCGGCCGCTTCAACTTCAAGGGCGGCGACCAGCAGAAGCGCGTCGGCAATCTCTCCGGCGGCGAGCGCGGGCGGCTGCACCTGGCCAAGACGCTGATCGCCGGCGGCAACGTGCTGCTGCTCGACGAACCGTCGAACGACCTCGACGTGGAAACCCTGCGCGCGCTGGAAGACGCGCTGCTGGAATTCGCCGGCTGCGTGCTGGTGATCTCGCACGACCGCTGGTTCCTCGACCGCATCGCCACCCACATCCTCGCCTTCGAGGGCGATTCGCAGGTGGTGTTCTTCCCCGGCAACTACCAGGAATACGAGGCCGACAAGAAGAAACGCCTGGGCGAGGAGGGCGCCAAGCCCAGGCGCATCCGCTACAAGCCGATCAGCCGCTGATGTTCTATCTCGATCTTTTCTCCGCCTTGGCTCGTCATCGGATCGATTACGTCCTGATCGGCGGCCTGGCCGTTTCTCTGCATGGCATCGAGCGGGCGACGATGGATATCGATGTGACGGTCGCCATGACGCCGGAAAATTTGACGGCGCTGGTCGAAATGGCGCGCGAGCTTGGGATGGTTCCGGTGTTGCCTGTCGGTCTGGAAGTGCTGGCCGATCTTGAGCAGTTAGCGCAGTGGCATCGCGAGCGCAATCTGGTAGCCTTTGCCTTGCGCGCGCCGGGGCGTTCAGGCGTAACGCTGGATGTATTGCTGTATCCGCCCGTGAATTTCAATTCACTGCTGAACCACGCCGTAACTTTCAAAGCGGGCGACGTGCCCGTGGTGGTGGCAAGCATTGACGACTTGATCGACATGAAACGTGCCGTGGGACGCCCGATTGATCTGGCTGACATTGAACATCTCAAACGTTTGAAAGAATACTGAACATGGCTTTCGATCGCGGCGACCGTACTTATTATGTCAACGATGAACGGCTGCTGGCTTTTCAGGCGCTGCCAACCGAAGCGAAATTGCGCTGGGTGGAAGAGCTGGCCACTTTCATCCGCTTGACGCGCGCAGCGGATCATTTCGGTGCGGAAACGCGGTTGGCGGATAGCCATGCGGCATCTCCGCTGCCAGGCGCTACGTCATGATCCTCGACACCCTTACCCAGGCTGACCGTTACCTCACCTTGCATCCGCTGTTTGCGCGCGCATTCGCATTTTTGCGCGACACGGATTTGATGGCGCTCGAACCCGGCGTGCATGCGGTGCATGACGAACAGATCTTCGCCATCGTCGAGGCGTGCACCGGGCGCACACGGGCGGAAGCGAAACTGGAATGCCATCGTCGTTACATCGATATTCAGCTGGTGCTCGAAGGCATCGATGAAATGGGCTGGAAGCCGCTGGCCGAATGCGGCGACCCGGCGACCGAGTACGATGTGGCGCGCGACATCCGCTTTTTCAACGACGCGCCGGCCAGCTGGATCGCCACGCCGCCTGGGTCGTTCTGCCTGTTTTTCCCCGACGACGCGCACGCGCCGCTGGTGAGTGCGGGCATGATCCGCAAGGTGGTGGTGAAGATCGCCGTGCAGCGGATTGATGCCGCTCAGTAGTGCGGCGGAACCTCGTCGCGCGGGGTGCGCGCCTCGTCCGGCAGCGCGTCCTGCAGTTGCTGGTGCAGCAGGCGCAATTGCTGCTGCATCGAATCGAGTTGCGCCTGCTGGCGGACCACCGTCTGGTTGAGCGTTTCGAGCAGGTCTTCGGCGAAGGCGAGCTTGGTTTCGAGTTCGGTGAGACGGGATTCGGTCATGGCTGTTTGGCTTCGGCGAGCAAGGGGAGGACAAGTTTTTCCAGCCGCGGATAATGCACCTGTCCCGCAATCTTGTGGCGGATGCGGCCCTCGGCATCGACGATGAACGAGGTGGGCACGCTCGCCACGTGGCCGAAGGCGGCGGCCACTGAGGCATTGGTCGGCGCGGCCATGAAGGCATAGTCCTTGTCCTGCATCCAGGCGGCGATCTTTTCCGGCGAGTCGTCGATACTGATCGAGACGACCTCGAATCCCCGGTTGCGCGTGTCCTTCCAGAAAGCGTCGATCACCGGTTTTTCCTTGCGGCAGTATGGGCACCAGGTCGCCCAGAAGTTCACCAGCACGACTTTGCCCTTGAGCTCGTCGCTGGTCAGCGCCCTGCCATCCGGCAGGGTCACGGCCCAGGGGGGCGCGGGGCGATTCTCTTCGCTGACGTCGGCCGGCGGGCGAAACCACAGCCAGGCGATCAAACCCAGTAAAATCAGGGTCAGCGGACTCGGCGTCCATTTTTTCAAGGCTTGTCTATCCATGCTGTGGCTGAAATCGTTTCATATCGTGATGGTGGTGAGCTGGTTCGCCGGGCTGTTCTATCTGCCGCGCATCTTCGTCAACCTCGCGATGGAAACGAATGACGCAGCCTACGACCGCCTGCTGATCATGGCGGGCAAATTGTATCGGTTCGTGTCGCCCATCATGTGGTTGACGCTGATTACGGGCTTCTGGCTGTGGCTGGCGTATTTTCCGATCGACATGAACTGGATGTGGGTGAAGCTCGCGCTGGTCGCCGGGCTGGTCGGCTATCACCATGTCTGCAAAAGCCTGCTGCGCGCATTCGAAGCCAGACAGAACACCAGGTCGCACGTTTGGTTCCGCTGGTTCAATGAAATCCCGGTCATTGTTTTGCTGATTGTTGTATTGCTCGTTGTATTGAAGCCGTTTTAAGCGAGTCATTGCGAGGAGCGAAGCGACGCGGCAATCCAGAGTGCGTTGATTGTGCGGACAGACTGGATTGCTTCACTACGTTCGCAATGACGAATTGTGTTGACCCCATGTTTCTTTAGGGCACTTCTATAAATCCTTATTCCGTCATTCCGGCGAAAGCCGGAATCCAGTCAAATCAAGCAACTGGATGCCGGATCAAGCCCGGCATGACGAATTTATAGAAGTGCCCTTTAGATTTTGACAAGAAAGCCCCGTTTGAAACCCGAATCCCGTCGCACCAAAACGCCGCATCCCGTTCGCCCCGAGCGCGAGGCGCTGCCGCCCGCCAGCCATTTCGCCACCTGCCCGCGCGGGCTGGAGGCGCTGCTCGAAGCCGAACTCGCGGCCGCCGGCGCGCAGGTGGTGCGCCAGGTGCCCGCCGGCGTGCTGTTCATGGCCGATGCGGCCGCCGAGATGCGCGCCAACCTCACTTCGCGCATCGCCACCCGCATCCTGCGCAAGGTCGGCTACACCCGCTATCGCAAGGAAGAGCACATCTACCGCGCCGCGCTCGACCTGCCGTGGCCGGACTGGTTCGACGTCAAGAAGACCATCGCGGTGAAGGTCGGCGCGCAGAACGCGCCGCTGAAAAGCCTCAACTTCATCACGCTGAAGATCAAGGACGCGATCTGCGACCGCTTCCGCGAGGAAACGCGCGAACGTCCGAGCGTCGACCCCTCGGCGCCCGACGTGCCGGTGTATGCCTTCTTCACCCCGGACGCGGTGACTTTCTACCTCGACACCTCGGGCGAGCCGCTCTTCAAGCGCGGCTTCAAGCGCGAGGCGAGCGCGGCGTCGATCAAGGAAAACCTCGCTGCCGGCTTGCTCCTGCTGTCCGGCTGGGAACCCGGCACCCCGCTCCTGGACCCGATGTGCGGCGCCGGCACCATCCTGCTCGAAGCGGCGGACATGGCGCTCAACCGCGCGCCGGGGCGGGCACGCCATTTCGCCTTCGAGCACTACCGCGATTTCGATGCGGCGCTGTGGCAGCGCATCAAGGACGAGGCGCGCGCAAAGGAAAAGCCGCTGACGCGCCTGCCGATCTTCGGCGCCGACCGCGACCGCTGGGTGCTCGACAAGGCGCGCAACAACCTCGCTGCCGCGGGTTACGCCGACGCCATCGAGCTGAAAGTATCGGACGTGCTCGAACTGAAAGCCCCGACGCCGGGCGGCACCATTGTGACCAACCCGCCCTACGGCGAACGGCTGGGCGAGGCGGAGGATCTGGCCGAGTGGTACCCGCTCCTGGGCGACTGGCTGAAGCAGAACTTCTCCGGCTGGGAGGCGTGGATCATCTCGGGCGACCCGCTGCTGCCGAAGGCGATCGGCCTCAAGGCGAGCCGCCGCATCCCGCTGTTCAACGGGCCGATCGAAACCCGCTTCCTGCAATTCAAGCTGATCGCGGGATCGATGAAGGCGAAAAAGTCGCCGGTATGACCGCATGACCAAACTCACCCTAAGCCAGCTTTCCGGCCTGCTGTTCCGCGCCTGCGACGACCTGCGCGGCAACATGGACGCCTCGGAGTACAAGGAATACATCTTCGGCATGTTGTTCCTGAAGCGTCTTTCCGACCTGTTCGACCAGGAACGCGAACAGCTCGCCCGTGACCTCAAGGACAAGGGCATGGCGGAGGCGATCATCGCCAACCAGCTCGCCAATCCCGACAAGTACACCTTCTTTGTCCCGCAGGATGCGCACTGGTCGACGATCCGCCACCTCAAGACCAACGTCGGCACTGCGCTCAACAAGGCGCTCGAAGCTCTCGAAGATGCCAACGTCGATGCCTTGCAGGACGTGCTCAAGCACATCAACTTCAACAAGAAGATCGGTCAGCGCACCCTCGACGACGACACGCTCGCCAACTTCATCCAGAACTTCGAGAAAATCCCGCTGCGCGACGAGAACTTCGAGTTCCCCGACCTGCTGGGCGCGGCCTACGAATACCTGATCAAGTTCTTCGCCGATTCCGCCGGCAAGAAGGCGGGCGAGTTCTACACCCCGGCGGACGTGGTGCGCACCCTGGTGGAGATCGTCGATCCGCAGCCCGGCACCAGCATCTACGACCCCACCTGCGGTTCCGGCGGCATGCTCATCCAGACCCGCGATTACATCCGCGAGTGCGGCGGCGATCCGCGCGACCTCACGCTGGAAGGGCAGGAAAGCATCGGCACCACCTGGTCCATCTGCAAGATGAACATGCTGCTGCACGGCATTCCCCACGCCGACATCCGCCAGGAAGACACCCTGCGCCGCCCGCAGCACAAGGCCGAGAGCAACGAGCTGAAACGCTACGACCGCGTGCTCGCCAATCCGCCCTTCAGCCAGAACTACATCAGGAAGGACATCGAATACCCCGGCCGCTTCGCCGTCTGGATGCCGGAAAAGGGCAAGAAGGCCGACCTCATGTTCGTGCAGCACATGCTCGCCGTGCTCAAGGCCGACGGCAAGATGGCCACCGTCATGCCCCACGGCGTGCTGTTTCGCGGCGGCGAGGAGAAGGAAGCGCGCAAGCACTTCATCGAACGCGGCTGGCTCGAAGCCGTCATCGGCCTGCCCGCCGGGCTGTTCTACGGCACCGGCATCCCCGCCTGCGTGCTGGTGATGAACAAGAAAGACGCGGTGATTGATGGAAAGCGCCGCAAGCACGTCATCTTCATCAACGCCGACCGCGAATACCGCGAAGGCAAGGCGCAAAACTTCCTGCGCCCGGAAGACCTCTCCAAGATCGTCCACGTCTACCGCAGCCTCGCGCAGGGCGGGGCGGACGTGCCGGCCTACGCCCGCCGCGTGCCGGTGGAAGAAATCGCCGCCGAGGACTACAACTGCAACATCCGCCGCTACGTCGACAACGCCCCGCCGCCCGAGCCGCACGACGTGCGCGCCCACCTGCACGGCGGCGTGCCGGTGACGGAAATCGATGCGCTGTCCCGCTACTGGCACAACTACCCCGGCCTGCGCGCGCGCTGCTTCACCCCAAGAGAACCCCCCTCTCCCCTCGCGGGAGAGGGCCGGGGTGAGGGGGAGAAAACCTACGCCGACTTCGCCCCCGAAATCGCCGACCGCCGCGCCATCGCCGAAATCGTCAAAACCAATCCCGGCGTCGCCGCCGCCCACGCCGCTTTCCTGCAAATCCTGGAAACCTGGTGGCAAGCCAACCTGCCGCTGGTCGAGGCTCTCGCTCCCAGCAACGGCCAGAAAGGCAACGTCTACGCCCTGCGCCGCGCCCTGCTCGCCAGCATCGAATACGCCTTCCTCCCCTCCCCCGCAAGCGGGGGAGGGGCCGGGGGAGAGGGAAAGGGAGAGAGAGCGGAAGAGGGCCTCCTCACCGCCCACCAAATCCGCGGCGCCTTCGCCCGCTATGTGGACGACCTCAAGGCCGACCTCAAATCCATCGCCGCCAGCGGCTGGGGGCCGGAGCTGATCCCCGACGCCGACATCCTCGCCAGCCAGTTCCCCGACCTGCTGGCCGAGATGGAGCGAAAGCGCCTGCGCCTCGCCGAACTCGCCGCCCTGTTCGCCGCCGCCGATGAAGACGATTACGAAGACAGCGACGACAGCGGCGTACTTCCCGGCGACGAAGTCAAAGCCCTCAAGGCCAAACTGAAGGAAGCCAGGGCCAGCGCCAAACTCGCCAAGAAAGAAGGCGACAAGGGTGACTGGACGGCTTACATGCACGAAGCCGACGAAATCGAAAAACGCCTCACCCGCCACAAGGCGCTGGAAGACGAAGCCAAGCAACTCAAGGCCGAGCTGCGCGCCACCGAGAAAAAGCAGGAAGACCTCGTTGCCGCCGCCCGCGAAAAAATAAGCAGCGACGAAGCCAAGGACGTGATCCTGGAACGCCTGCACCGCTTGCTGGTGCAGACCTATGAAGGCTACCTGCGCGCCGACCAGCGCGCCTGTGTCGCTGCGATGGAGAACCTGCACGGCAAGTACGCCGTCACGGCGAAACAGATCGAGGCAAAGCGCGACGAGGCGGCGGCGAAGCTGAAGGCGTTTCTGGCGGAGTTGGGGTATGAGTGAGTGGCTGGCTCAACCGCTGGGGTCTTTGGCCGCCTTTCAAAAGGGGCGGAAGGTTGAAACGTCAGAACATCCTCGCGAAGGTTTTGCTCCGTACCTTGGGGCGTCTGCCATTTCTGGTGTGGTTGAGGAATACGGCGACACCAGAATTGGGGTGACGTCGGCCCCCGGAGATGTGCTTATGCTCTGGGACGGCGAACGCAGTGGTCTTGTGGGAAAAGCTCAAGCCGGAATCATCTCTTCAACGGTGGCTCGCCTCTCACCGAAAACAGATGTCGAGGGCGAGTATCTTTATTACGCGCTGGATTTTAAGTTTGAGTGGATCCAAGGCCGCCGAACCGGAACTGGTGTTCCTCATGTTCCGAAAGATTTGGCGCGAATACTTTTAATTTCGTATCCGAAGAGCAAGAACGAGCAGCGCCGCATCGCCGAAATTCTCTCAACGCTGGACGAGGCGATAGCCCAGACCGAGGCGCTGATTGCGAAGCATCAGCAGATCAAGGCGGGGCTGATGCACGACCTGTTCACCCGCGGCATCACCCCCGACGGCCACCTCCGCCCCACCCGCGAACAAGCCCCCGACCTCTACAAAGAATCCCCGCTGGGGTGGATTCCGAAGGAATGGGAGGTGGTGCATCTTGGTAGCTTGGCCCAATTTATAACCAGTGGATCACGTGGTTGGGCTGAGTATTACAACGAAACGGGGCCGCTATTCATACGAATCGGAAATCTTACGCGCGAGCACATAAACTTCCGCTGGGACAGTGTTGTAAAAGGCCTCTCTTGAAATTTGAGTGGGTAAGCTGACGCCATATTGATCAACTGGGACGGGTGAATTGATGACTGCCAAGCTGTTTGAATCTGCCTTGGGGATTACGCCGCC
>JAMCVR010000071.1 GCA_023475455.1 Thermoplasmatota archaeon
GCAAGGCGGTCAGCCGCCGTTACCGCAATCGCCGCATCGGCGAATTCCTCAAGGAGCTGGACCTCACCGAGGGGCGGTCCACGGGCATCCCCAAGATTCTGAAGGTGATGAAGGAGAACGGCTCGCCTGCGCCTGAATTCGAGAGCGACGACGACCGCACCCACTTGCTGATCCGTTTGCCTGTGCATGAGCGAGCCGTTCAGGAACAGGCCCAGCAAGTTACCCCGCAAGTCACCCCGCAAGTCCACAAGTTACTTGCCGGCATCCGTGGTGATCTGACCAGAGCGGAAATTATGGAGGGCTTGGGGCTTAAGGATCGGATGCATTTTGCCAAGGACTACCTGCAACCCGCGTTGGATTCCGGCCTGATCGAGATGACCATCCCCGACAAGCCCCAAAGCAGCAAGCAGAAATACCGGCTTACGGCGGCAGGCAGGGCGTTGCTAGAACAGCAGGCTAGCAGCCGGGATGAAACCGGTGTCTGAATACCTCCACGTCGAAAAACCCTTTCTCGACCAGCTTGCGGCGCTGGGCTGGACGGTCATCGACCAGGGGCAGGGCTTTATCCCGAGCGATCCGGCGGCGAGCAAACGCGGGAGCTTCCGCGAATGGCTGCTGCCCGAGGTGTTCCGCGATGCGGTTCGTGCGCTCAACCGCACCGCCGACGGCACGGCCTGGCTGACCGACCGCCAGCTCGACGATCTGCGCGACCAGATTCTGCGCCAGCCGAACCGCACGCTGCTGGAAGCCAACGAGGCGGTGCAGGCGCTGTTCCTCAAGGCGCAGGTGGACCGCAACGAGGTGACGGGCGAGAGCGATCCGGTTGTACAGCTCATCGACTTCGCCCACCCGGAGCGCAACGTCTTCCACGCGATCAACCAGTTCCGCATCGACACGCCAGGCTGCGTGAAGCAGTGCATCATTCCGGACATCGTGCTGTTCGTGAACGGCATTCCGCTGGTGGTGGTGGAGGCGAAGATCGGCGACGCGAACACGGCCAACCCGATGCACGCAGCGTTCGAGCAGTTGCTGCGCTACCGCAACGGGCGCGCCGAAACCCTTGCCGCCGGGCTGCGAGAAGGCGAGCCGCGCCTGTTTCATACCAATCTGCTGTTGATCTCCACCTGCGGCGAGAAGGCCACCTACGGCAGCGTGACTTCGGGCTACGAGCATTTTTATGCCTGGAAGGACATCTGGCCGGAGAGCAACCGGGCCTATACGCCGCCGCTGGGCGTGGAGCGCGAACAGGAACGGATGATTCAGGGCCTGCTCGCGCCTTCGACCCTGCTGGACGTGCTGCGCACCAGCACGGTGTTCATGGACACGGAGTCGGGCAAACGGGTGAAAGTGGTGTGCCGCTACCAGCAATATCGCGCCGCCCATCGCATCGTTGAGCGCCTGCGCACGGGCAAGACCATGGAAGAACGTTCCGGAGTGGTGTGGCATACCCAGGGCTCGGGCAAGTCGCTGACCATGGTGTTCGTGGCGCGCATGCTGCGCGCGTCGAGTGACCTGGCGGATTTCAAGATTCTGCTGGTCAATGATCGGGTGGACCTGGAAGAGCAGCTTGCCGCCACGGCCAAGTTGATCGGCGGCAAGGTGAACGTGATCGACAGCACGGCGACATTGCGCGAGCACCTTGCCACCGACGCATCCGACATCAACATGGTGATGGTGCACAAGTTCATGGAGCGCGCCGAGGCGCTGCCGCTGAAAGTGGCGGAGGCGCTGGCGAGTTACGGCACGGTGCCGTCCGCGCAGACCTTCGGCGCGGTGAACCCATCCGACCGCATCCTGCTGATGATCGACGAGGCGCACCGCACCCAAAGCTCGGATTTCGGCGACAACATCTTCGAGGCGTTTCCCAATGCGACGCGCATTGCCTTCACCGGCACGCCGCTGATCACCGAGGCGCACGGCAACCGGCGCACGGTGAAGCGCTTCGGTGAATACATCGATACCTACAAGCTGATGGACGCGGTGCACGACGGCGCGACCCTGCAGATCCTTTACGAAGGCCGAACGGCGGACACGGCGCTGAAGGACAAGCACGGCTTCGATACCAGGTTCGAAGACCTGTTCAAGTCGCGCAGCGAGGCGGAACTGCTCGCCATCAAGAAGAAGTACGGGGCGAGCGGCGACATCCTCGAAGCGGAGAAGCGCATCGACGCGATTGCCCGCGATCTGGTGCACCATTACATCGACAACATCCTGCCGGACGGCTTCAAGGCGCAGGTGGTGTGCCATTCCAAGCTGGCGGCGGTGCGTTACCAGAAGTCGATCCGGGCCGCGCTGGCCGAGTGGCTGGATCGCGAGAAGCTCAAGCCGAAGCCCGACACCGGACTGATCCGTCGCATCGGTTTCTTGAGGGTGGCGGTAGTGGTTTCCTCAGACGCTACCAACGAGCTGGCGGTTATCACCGAGGCGCGTAAAGAAGCCAAACGCTGGAACGCGGTGGAGAATTTCTGCAAACCATTTGACTTCGACGACCCGGACAAGGAACTGACCGGTATCGCCTTCCTGATCGTGTGCGACATGCTGCTGACCGGCTTCGATGCCCCGGTCGAGCAGGTGATGTACGTCGACAAGCGGCTCCGGGAACACAACCTGTTGCAGGCGATCGCGCGGGTGAACCGGGTGACGAAGAACAAGCACCGCGGCTTTATCGTGGATTACATCGGCCTGGCGAACCATCTGGCGCAGGCGCTGGCGATTTATTCGCAGGAGGATGCGCAGGACATCCAGCAGGGCTTGAAGAACCTGCTGACCGAGCTGCCGATCCTGGAAGAGCGCTATCAGCGTCTGTTGCAGCACTTCCGCGCTGCCGGGGTGGGCGGGATCGATGCCTTCGTGAAGGGCGAACTGGCTACACCCGAGGCGGAGGTGGCCGTCGTGCATGCGGCGGTGGGGGTGTTGAAGGACATCAAGCTGCGGGCCGACTTCGATGTGTATCTGAAGATGTTCCTGCAGAGCCTGAACCTTATCCTGCCCAATCAGGCCGGGCATGCGTATCGCGGCCCGGCGCGGCGCTTCGGTTACCTGCTGCGCATGGCCAAGGAGCGCTACAAGGACGACACGCTCGACATCGCGGATGCGGGCGAGAAGGTGAAGGCGCTGATCAACGAGCACCTGATCGAGCTGGGAATCAACCCCAGGATTCCGCCCATCGAACTGCTGGCGGACGACTTCATCGCCAACGTGCAGAAGCATGCCCAGGGCGACCCGGAGGCCAAGGCGAGCGAGATGGAACACGCCATCCGCAAGCACTGCACGGTGCATTTCGACGAGGATCCCGCTTTCTACAAGCGCCTGAGCGAGAAGCTGGAGAAGCTGATCCAGGAACACCAAAACAACTGGCAGGCGCTGGCCGAGGGCTACGAGCAGATTCGCAACGAGGCGATGGCAGGACGCACGGATGCCATCGAAGGGCTGAGTAAAGAGGCGACGACTTTTTACGACTATGTGGTGCAGCTCGCTTTCGACGGCAGCGACCTGCCGCCTGATTCGGCTGCGCCGTTGAAGAAACTCGTGGCGCGCATCGTGGAAATCTTGCAGGCCACCATCGACATTATCGACTTCTGGAAAAAGCCCATTGAGGTGAAGAAACTGCGTGGCGACATCGATACGGAAATCCTGCTCGCCAACATTCCGCAGCTCACTGACAAGCACGAACGGATTGCTGTTGAGATCGTGAAGCTGGCCGAGAAACGCCATGAGGAGCTGACCAAATGAGCGGCTCGCGAATCAAGGATATTGCCTACGAGGTGTTGCGTAGCCAGCGCTCAACGGCGGACATCGTTATCGAGCGCGACGGCCGGGTGCTGGTCCGCGCGCCCAAATCGATACCAGACGAACGGATCGAGGACCTGATCGAGGCCAAGCGCTATTGGATCTACAAGAACCTCGCCGAATGGCGCGATTTGAATGCCACCCGGGTGCTGCGCGAGTATCGCAACGGCGAAGGTTTTCTTTATCTGGGACGGTCTTACCGCCTGCTGCTGGTTGCCGACCAGGACGAACCCCTGCTGCTCAGAAACGGGCGTTTCTGCATGCGGCGTGATCTGGCGGATCGGGGAGAGGTCGCGGCGGCCAAAGCTGCCTTTCGCGATTACTACATCGCGCGCGGCAGAGAACGTATCCGTCAGCGCGTGGACTACTACGTGCCCAAGATCGGCGTCGCGCCGCGCGATGTGGCCATCCGCGAACTCGGCAACCGCTGGGCTTCATGCTCGCCGAGCGGCAATCTGGCATTCCACTGGAAGTGCATGATGGCGCCGCAGACCATCATCGACTACATCGTGGTGCATGAGTTGTGCCACTTCCACCATCTCGATCACACCGATGCCTTCTGGAACGAGGTGGACAAGGTGATGCCGGCCTATGGCGAACGCAGGGGGTGGCTGCGTGCGCATGGCGCGGGGCTGGATGTGTAGTCCCCGTCTTGTTCGTGACGTCAGACGATGTCGAGGTGATCCAGCCCCGCCATCATGTCGCGCCCCTTGGCCTCCTGGCCGTGCAGCTTGATCTGCAGGCGCAGGTCGTTGAGGCTGTCGGCGTTCCTCAGCGCGTCCTCGTAGGAAATCATCCCGGCCTCGTAGAGGTCGAACAGCGCCTGGTCGAAGGTCTGCATCCCCAGTTCGCGCGACTTCGCCATGATTTCCTTGATCTCGTGTACCTGGCCCTTGAAGATCAGGTCGGCGATCAGCGGCGAGTTGAGCAGGATTTCGACCGCGGCGACGCGGCCGTTGGTGCCCTTGCGCGGGATCAGGCGCTGCGAGATGAAGGATTTCAGGTTCAGCGACAAATCCATCAGCAGCTGGTCGCGCTTTTCCTCGGGGAAGAAGTTGATGATGCGGTCGAGCGCCTGGTTGGCGCTGTTGGCGTGCAGGGTCGACAGGCACAGGTGGCCGGTTTCGGCGAAGGCGATCGCGTATTCCATGGTGTCGCGGTCGCGGATTTCGCCGATCAGGATGACGTCGGGCGCCTGGCGCAGGGTGTTCTTCAGCGCGGAGAACCAGTTTTCGGTGTCGATCCCGACCTCGCGCTGGGTGATGATGGATTTCCTGTGCTCGTGCACGTATTCGATCGGGTCTTCGACCGTGATGATGTGGCCGGCGTCGTTCTCGTTGCGGTAGCCCACCATCGCCGCCAGCGAGGTCGATTTGCCGGTGCCGGTGCCGCCGACGAAGATCACCAGTCCGCGCTTGATCATCGCGACGTCGCGCAGGATCGGCGGCAGGTTGAGGTCTTCCATCTTGGGGATTTTGGTGTTGATCGTCCGCATCACCACGCCCACGCGCCCCTGCTGCACGAACACGTTGACGCGGAAGCGGCCGATCTCGGGCGGGCTGATCGCGAAGTTGGATTCGTTGGTCGCCTCGAAATCCCGCCACTGCCGCTCGTTCATGACCGAGCGCGCCAGTTCGCTGGTGTGGGCGGGCGTCAGGCTCTGGTTCGACACCGGGGTGATCTTGCCGTCGACCTTGATCGCCGGCGGAAAGCCCGCGGTGATGAACAGGTCGGAGGCGTTCTTCGCCAGCATCAGGCGCAGCAGGTCGTGGATGGTTTTTTCGGCGTTCATCGTTCAGTCCTCAACCCAGAAATGCGTCTTTGTTCTGTGCCACGTTGCGTGCCACGCCCGAGGCAACGATGTTGCGCTTCACCAGGTCCTGCAGGCACTGGTCGAGTGTCTGCATGCCCAGGTTGCCGCCGGTCTGGATCGACGAATACATCTGCGCCACCTTGTTCTCGCGGATCAGGTTGCGGATCGCCGGGGTGCCGATCATGATCTCGTGCGCGGCGACGCGGCCGTTGCCGTCCTTGGTTTTCAGCTGTCGGCGTTCCTCAGCGCGTCCTCGTAGGAAATCATCCCGGCCTCGTAGAGGTCGAACAGCGCCTGGTCGAAGGTCTGCATCCCCAGTTCGCGCGACTTCGCCATGATTTCCTTGATCTCGTGTACCTGGCCCTTGAAGATCAGGTCGGCGATCAGCGGCGAGTTGAGCAGGATTTCGACCGCGGCGACGCGGCCGTTGGTGCCCTTGCGCGGGATCAGGCGCTGCGAGATGAAGGATTTCAGGTTCAGCGACAAATCCATCAGCAGCTGGTCGCGCTTTTCCTCGGGGAAGAAGTTGATGATGCGGTCGAGCGCCTGGTTGGCGCTGTTGGCGTGCAGGGTCGACAGGCACAGGTGGCCGGTTTCGGCGAAGGCGATCGCGTATTCCATGGTGTCGCGGTCGCGGATTTCGCCGATCAGGATGACGTCGGGCGCCTGGCGCAGGGTGTTCTTCAGCGCGGAGAACCAGTTTTCGGTGTCGATCCCGACCTCGCGCTGGGTGATGATGGATTTCCTGTGCTCGTGCACGTATTCGATCGGGTCTTCGACCGTGATGATGTGGCCGGCGTCGTTCTCGTTGCGGTAGCCCACCATCGCCGCCAGCGAGGTCGATTTGCCGGTGCCGGTGCCGCCGACGAAGATCACCAGTCCGCGCTTGATCATCGCGACGTCGCGCAGGATCGGCGGCAGGTTGAGGTCTTCCATCTTGGGGATTTTGGTGTTGATCGTCCGCATCACCACGCCCACGCGCCCCTGCTGCACGAACACGTTGACGCGGAAGCGGCCGATCTCGGGCGGGCTGATCGCGAAGTTGGATTCGTTGGTCGCCTCGAAATCCCGCCACTGCCGCTCGTTCATGACCGAGCGCGCCAGTTCGCTGGTGTGGGCGGGCGTCAGGCTCTGGTTCGACACCGGGGTGATCTTGCCGTCGACCTTGATCGCCGGCGGAAAGCCCGCGGTGATGAACAGGTCGGAGGCGTTCTTCGCCAGCATCAGGCGCAGCAGGTCGTGGATGGTTTTTTCGGCGTTCATCGTTCAGTCCTCAACCCAGAAATGCGTCTTTGTTCTGTGCCACGTTGCGTGCCACGCCCGAGGCAACGATGTTGCGCTTCACCAGGTCCTGCAGGCACTGGTCGAGTGTCTGCATGCCCAGGTTGCCGCCGGTCTGGATCGACGAATACATCTGCGCCACCTTGTTCTCGCGGATCAGGTTGCGGATCGCCGGGGTGCCGATCATGATCTCGTGCGCGGCGACGCGGCCGTTGCCGTCCTTGGTTTTCAGCAGAGTCTGCGAGATGACGGCGCGCAGCGACTCGGACAGCATCGAGCGCACCATCTCCTTTTCGGCGGCGGGAAACACGTCGACGATACGGTCGATGGTCTTGGCGGCGGACGAGGTGTGCAGGGTGCCGAACACCAGGTGGCCGGTTTCGGCGGCGGTGAGCGCGAGGCGGATCGTCTCCAGGTCGCGCAATTCGCCGACCAGGATGACGTCCGGGTCTTCGCGCAGGGCCGAGCGCAGGGCGTTGGCGAACGACAACGTGTGCGGCCCGACTTCGCGCTGGTTGATCAGGCATTTCTTGCTCTGGTGCACGAATTCGATCGGGTCCTCGACCGTGAGGATGTGCGCGTACTGGTTTTCGTTGACGTAATCCATCATCGCCGCCAGCGTGGTCGACTTGCCCGAACCGGTGGGGCCGGTCACCAGCACGATGCCGCGCGGCTGGTCGGAAATTTCCTTGAAGATGGGCGGCGCGTTGAGTTCTTCCAGCGTCAGCACCTTGGAGGGAATGGTGCGGAACACCGCGCCCGCGCCGTACTGCTGGTTGAAGGCATTGACGCGGAAGCGCGCCAGCGAGGGAATCTCGAACGAGAAGTCGATTTCCAGCGTTTCCTCGTACACTTTGCGCTGGCTGTCGTTCATGATGTCGTACACCATGCGGTGCACGTCCTTGTGATCCATCGGCGGCAGGTTGATGCGGCGGATGTCGCCGTTGACCCGGATCATCGGCGGCAGGCTCGCCGACAGGTGCAGGTCGGACGCCTTGTTCTTGACGGCAAAAGCCAGCAGTTCAGAAATATCCACGCGCGCCTCGTTCAGTGTTGGATGGGGTTTTGTCAGATAATAATCGTTATGGATAACGGCCCGAAAACGCGCAAACTTGAGCCTGCGATGACGACCGCGGATTCCGCGCCGGCCGAGCGTCTGCATGCCGTGCAGACGCGGATTGCGGATGCCGCCGCCGAGGCGGGACGCGACCCGGCGGCGGTTCGCCTGCTGGCGGTGAGCAAGACCTTCGGCGACGCTGCCGTGCGGGCGCTGGCGGACGCCGGCCAGCGTGCATTCGGCGAAAATTATGTGCGGGAGGCGCTGGAAAAACAGGCGGTTTTGCGCGATCTGCCGCTCGAATGGCATTTCATCGGGCCGATCCAGAGCAACAAGACACGGGCGATCGCCGGGCATTTCAGCTGGGTGCACAGCGTCGACCGCCTGAAAATTGCCGAGCGGTTGTCGGCGCAGCGACCGGCCGGCCTGCCGCCGCTGCAGGCCTGCATCGAGGTCAATGTCAGCGGCGAGGCGAGCAAGGGCGGGGTGGCGCCGGCAGAACTGCCCGCGCTGGCCGCGGCCGTTGCGAAACTGCCCGGTTTGCAATTGCGCGGCCTGATGGCGATTCCGGCGCCGACGCCGGATGTCGCGGCACAGCGCGCCGCATTCCGCCGGGTGCGCGAACTGTTCGACGATCTGCGCGCGCGCGGCTACGCGCTCGACACCCTGTCGATGGGCATGTCGGCCGATCTGGAAGCGGCGATCCTGGAGGGCGCGACCATCGTGCGGATCGGCACGGCACTGTTTGGTGAGAGGACAAAAAATGCATAAGGTGAGCTTCATCGGCGGCGGCAACATGGCTGCCGCCATCATCGGCGGGCTGATTGCCAGCGGCACCCAGCCCACCGATATCGAGGTGGTGGAAATCAACGCCGATGCGAGGGCGCAACTGTCCGCGCGCTTCGGCGTGGTGCCCCACACGGAACTCTCGCAGGCGCGCCTGCACCCCCTGGTCGTGCTGGCGGTGAAGCCGCAAACCCTGCCCGTGGTGGCGGCCGCGCTGGCGTCTCGCCTCGCCGGCCAGTTGGTGGTGTCGATCGCCGCCGGCGTGCGGGTGGCCGATCTGGCGCGCTGGCTGGGCGGATACACGCGGATCGTGCGCGCCATGCCGAACACCCCGGCGCTGGTGCAGGCCGGCATTGCCGGGCTGTTTGCGCCGTCCGCGGTGACCCAGGAAGCGCGTTCCCAGGCCGAAGCGGTGCTGCGTGCCGTCGGCGGCGTGGTATGGTTGGAGGACGAGTTCCTGCTGGACGCCGTGACCGCGGTGTCGGGCAGCGGCCCGGCCTATGTGTTTTATTTCATCGAGTCGCTGGAAGCCGCCGCCGTGGCGCAGGGGATGTCGCCCGACACGGCGCGCCAGCTGGCGCTGCAAACCTTCTTCGGCGCCGCCAAGCTGGCGCTGGAGTCGGGCGAGGAACCGGCCGTGCTGCGGCAGCGGGTGACCTCCAAGGGCGGCACCACCGAGCGCGGCATTGCCGTGCTGGAAGCGGCGGCGGTCAAGCTGGCCATCGGCCAGGCAGTGGAAGCGGCCAGCCGCCGCAGCGCCGAACTCGGCGACGAACTGGGACGACTGGCATGATCGAGAGCGCACTCAAATTCCTCATCCAGACGCTGGGCAACCTGTTCGTGATCGCGGTGCTGCTGCGCGCTGGCTGGGCGGATACACGCGGATCGTGCGCGCCATGCCGAACACCCCGGCGCTGGTGCAGGCCGGCATTGCCGGGCTGTTTGCGCCGTCCGCGGTGACCCAGGAAGCGCGTTCCCAGGCCG
>JAMCVR010000185.1 GCA_023475455.1 Thermoplasmatota archaeon
ACGCTCTTCCGATCTCGGACGCGGGCCGATGCAGGAGATCCCCGCGCGCGGCGCCGGCTCCGGCTTCATCGTCAGCAATGACGGCTACATCCTGACCAATGCCCATGTGGTGCGCGGCGCCGACGAGGTCGAAGTCAAGCTGATCGACAAGCGCACGTTCAGCGCCAAGGTGATTGGCGCCGACAGCCGCACCGATGTCGCGGTGATCAAGATCTCCGCCAGCAACCTGCCTGCGGTCAAGCTGGGCGACCCAACCAAGCTGCGCGTCGGTGAAGCGGTGGTGGCGATTGGTTCGCCGTTCGGCTTCGAAAATTCGGTCACCGCGGGCATCGTCTCGGCCAAGGGACGCTCGCTGCCGTCGGAAAGCTATGTGCCCTACATTCAGACCGACGTGCCGATCAACCCCGGCAACTCGGGCGGGCCGCTGTTCAACATGAAGGGCGAAGTGGTCGGCATCAACTCGCAGATCTACAGCCGCAGCGGCGGCTATCAGGGCGTGTCGTTCGCGATTCCGATCGACGTCGCGATGGAGGTCGCGGACCAGTTGAAACGTGGCGGCAAGGTTTCGCGCGGCTGGCTGGGCGTGGTGATCCAGGAAGTGACCGCCGATCTCGCCGAGTCGTTCGGGCTGGATCGTCCGCGCGGCGCGCTGGTATCGCAGGTTCAGGAGGACAGCCCGGCGGCCCGGGGCGGCCTGCGGGCATCGGATGTGATCCTCACGTTCGACGGCAAGCCGGTGGAAAACTCGGGCGACCTGCCGCGGATGGTTGGCATGGCCAAGCCGGGGGCGAAGATTCCGCTGCAGGTGTGGCGCCGCGGCAAGGCACAGGAATTGCAGGTGGTGCTGGGCGAATTGCCGGGCGAGGAGCAACTCGCCGGCAAGGGCGGCAAGACGTATTCGCGGGGTGGCCTGGCCTTGTCCGAACTGACCGTCGACCAGCGACGCGAGCTCAGGATCGACCACGGCCTGCTGGTGGAGGAGGTGACCGGCGATGCCGCGCGCGCCGGCATCCGCGTCGGCGACGTGATCCTCGCGGTGAACAACGGCAAGGTCGCCACCGTCGAGGCCTTCCGCAAGGCGATTGCCGCCGTTCCCAAGGGCAAGAGCGCAGCCATCCTGGTGCGGCGCGGCGAAGGCTCGCTGTATATTCCGCTGAAGATTTCGGGTGAGTAAAACGCTCACGCTCCACCCGCAAGGGGCAGGCCGTGACTGTAAAGACGCTAAAGCGTCAACACTCACGCTCTACACCCGGGCGGGCTGCCCGCTGTGCGAGGAGACGGCGGCAGAGGTCCGTGCGCTGATCGTGGGAACCGGCCACAGCCTGGGCTATGTCGATGTGGATGCCGATCCGTTGCTCAAGGCCCAATATGGCTGGGACGTGCCGCTGCTGTTTGACGGCGGCACCGAGATTTGCCGCCATCAGCTTGATCTGCCAGCGTTTCGGGAATGGCTGCGCGCCAACTCCTGAAATCCGTTAAAATTCGGGGTCTTATCGAATCCCTGCCGGGCACGTAAGCGTGCCCGTTTTGTTGTGTCCCAAAATCTGATCCGCAATTTTTCCATCATCGCCCACATCGACCACGGCAAGTCCACGCTGGCCGACCGCCTGATCCAGTTTTGCGGCGGCCTGTCGGAGCGCGAGATGGAAGCGCAGGTGCTCGATTCGATGGACCTGGAGAAGGAACGCGGCATCACCATCAAGGCGCAGACCGCGGCGCTGACCTACAAGGCGCAGGACGGCCAGACCTATCGCCTGAACCTGATCGACACCCCCGGGCACGTCGACTTTTCCTACGAAGTGTCGCGTTCGCTGTCCGCCTGCGAGGGCGCCTTGCTGGTGGTCGACGCCTCGCAGGGGGTGGAAGCGCAGACCGTGGCCAACTGCTACACCGCGATCGACCTCGGCGTCGAGGTGATTCCGGTGCTGAACAAGATCGACCTGCCGGCGGCCGACCCCGACCGGGTGGCGGAAGAAATCGAGGACATCGTCGGCATCGACGCCAGCGACGCGGTGCGTGCCTCGGCCAAGACCGGCATCGGCATTCCCGAAATCCTCGATGTGGTGGTGAAGCAGGTGCCGCCGCCGCGCGGTAAGGAAGACGCGCCGCTGAAGGCGCTGATCATCGACTCGTGGTTCGACAACTACGTGGGGGTGGTGATGCTGGTGCGGGTGGTCGACGGCGTGCTCAAGCCCAAGGACAAGATCCGCTTCATGGCGAGCGGCGCGCAGCACCTGACCGAGCATGTCGGCGTGTTCACCCCGAAGTCGGTCGACCGGCCGCAGCTGTCGGCGGGCGAGGTGGGCTTCGTCATCGCCGGCATCAAGGAACTCAAGTCGGCGCAGGTGGGCGACACCGTCACCCTGGTCGACCGCCCCGCCAGCGAACCGCTGCCCGGCTTCAAGAAGGTGCAGTCGCAGGTGTTCGCCGGCCTGTATCCGGTCGAGTCGCACGACTTCGAGGCCTTGCGCGACGCGCTGACCAAGCTGCAGCTGAACGACGCGGCGCTGCAGTTCGAGCCCGAAGTCAGCCAGGCGCTGGGATTCGGCTTCCGCTGCGGCTTCCTCGGCCTGCTGCACATGGACATCGTACAGGAGCGGCTGGAGCGCGAGTACGACATGGACCTCATCACCACCGCGCCGACGGTGGTGTACGAGGTGCTGCTGAAGGACGGCACCACGATCAACGTCGAGAATCCGTCCAAGCTTCCCGAGCCGTCGAAGATCGAGGAAATCCGCGAGCCCATCATCACCGCGACGATCTTCGTGCCGGAAGAATACGTCGGCAACGTCATCACCCTGTGCAACCAGAAGCGCGGCATGCAGCTCGACATGCAGTACCACGGCAGGCAGGTCATGCTGCGCTACGACCTGCCGATGAACGAGGTGGTGATGGATTTCTTCGACAAGCTGAAATCGACCAGCCGCGGCTACGCTTCGCTCGATTACGAATTCAAGGAGTTCCGCGCCGGCGATCTGGTCAAGCTCGACATCCTGGTCAACAATGAAAAAGTCGACGCCCTGTCGCTGATCGTGCACCGCGCCACCAGCGTGTATCGCGGGCGCGAACTGGCGTCCAGGATGCGCGAACTGATTCCGCGCCAGATGTTCGACGTGGCGGTGCAGGCGGCGATCGGCGCCAACATCATCGCGCGCGAAAACGTGAAAGCAATGCGCAAGAACGTGCTGGCCAAGTGCTACGGCGGCGACATCACGCGCAAGAAGAAGCTGCTGGAAAAACAGAAAGCCGGCAAACGCCGCATGAAACAGGTCGGTAACGTCGAAATTCCGCAGGAAGCCTTTCTTGCGATTCTCCAGGTCTCCGATAAATAAGAAGTGGACCCATCAACATGAACTTCGCGCTCATCCTTTTCCTCGCACTCGCCGTCACCGGGGGCATCTGGCTGCTCGACGCGCTGCTGCTCAAGCGCGGCCGGGACAGGGGCGCCCCGGAGCCGCTGCTGGTGGAATACGCCAAGAGCTTCTTTCCTGTCATCCTGGTGGTGTTCGCGTTGCGTTCGTTCCTGGTCGAGCCGTTCAAGATTCCCTCGGGATCGATGATGCCGACGCTGCTGATCGGCGACTTCATCCTGGTCAACAAATACACCTACGGCATCCGCCTGCCGGTGCTCAACAAGAAAGTCGTGCCGCTGAACAACCCCGAGCGCGGCGACGTCATGGTATTCCGCTACCCGGCCGATCCCGGCCTCGACTACATCAAGCGCGTGATAGGCGTGCCGGGCGACGTGGTGGAATACCGCGACAAGCAGCTCAGCATCAACGGGCGGCCGGTGCGTGCTGACAACACCGGCACCTACAGCTATGTCGGCAATGGCCTCAGTTACGTCACCGCCATGGTGTACGACGAACACCTCAACGGCGTCGGACACACCATGATGACCGAGCCGGGCAAACCGTCGGTCGACGTCCGGCAGGTGATGGACTTCCCCTACCGCGAAAACTGCTCCTACAATGCCGAGGGCAAGGGCTTCGTCTGCAAGGTTCCGGAAGGGCACTATTTCATGATGGGCGACAACCGGGATGCCAGCAACGACAGCCGCTACTGGGGCTTCGTCCCGGACGGGAACATCGTCGGCAAGGCCTTTTTCATCTGGATGAATTTCGACGACTTCGGCCGCATCGGCACGACTATTCGATAAGGAGACGCCATGTACTGCGTACGCCCCATGCAATCCAAGCAACGTGGCCTGACCATGTTCGGCTTCCTGTTCGTCGCCATCGTGCTGGTGGTGGTGGCCTTGCTGGCGATGAAGCTGGTGCCGGCCTACATCGAGTTTTTCTCGGTGAAGAAAATTCTTGCCACCATGGGGCAGGAAGCCGACCTCAGATCGAAAAGCAATGCCGAGATCCGCAATGACTTTTCGAGGCGCGCCAGCGTCGGCTATGTCACGGCGGTCAAGCCGGAAGACCTCTCCATCGATCGTCGCGGGGGCGTCCCGGTCATTTCCGCCGATTACGCATTCCGCACCAAGCTCGTCGGCAATGTCAGCCTGGTGGTCGATTTCAGCGCCAGCAGCGATCCCAACGCCGCACCTCCAGAGATTGACTGATTCCTTGCTGAACCAGCGTCTGCAGCAGGCGCTGGGCCACACCTTTTCCCGCCCCGATCTCCTGGCCCAGGCGCTGACGCACCGCAGCTACGGAGCGGTCAACAACGAGCGGCTCGAATTCCTCGGCGACTCGGTGCTGAACTGCACGGTCGCCCGCGCGCTGTACGATGCGTTCCCCGACCTGCCGGAAGGCAGCCTGTCGCGCCTGCGCGCCAACCTGGTTCGGCAGGAAACCCTGGCCGACATTGCAGCGGCCCTGAGGCTGGGCGACAGCCTGCGCCTGGGCGAGGGCGAACTCAAGAGCGGCGGATTCCGCCGCCCCTCGATTCTGGCCGATGCGCTCGAATCGCTGTTTGGCGCGGTTTTCCTCGACGCCGGATTCGACGCGGCGCAGCGCGTGG
This sequence comes from Thermoplasmatota archaeon, assembly GCA_023475455.1. Next base: position 4,972 of record JAMCVR010000185.1, read on the forward strand.
TGCGTGGCCTGTTCGACCCGCTGGTGGCGCAAATCGACCCCAAGGCTTCGGGCAAGGACCCCAAGACCCAGCTGCAGGAACTGCTGCAGTCGCGCCGGCTGCCGCTGCCGGACTACCGGCTGGTCGATACCGAGGGCGAGGCGCACGACCAGAGTTTCATCGTCGAGTGCGTACTGGCCAAACCCGCGCTCAGCACCCGCGGCGTCGGCAAGAGCCGTCGCGCCGCCGAACAGGAGGCCGCACGCCAGGCGTGCGCCGCGTTGCAAAAATGAACGAATTCAAATGTGGCCTCATCGCCATCGTCGGGCGCCCCAACGTCGGCAAATCGACGCTGCTCAACCGCATCGTCGGGCAGAAAGTCAGCATCACCTCGAAAAAGGCACAGACCACGCGCCACCGGGTGATGGGCATCCACACCACCGACGAGGCGCAATTCGTGTTCGTCGACACGCCGGGGTTTCAGACGCGCCACGCGAGCACCATGAACCGCGCGATGAACAAGCGCGTGCGCGAAACCCTGTCGGATACCGACGTGGTGATGATGCTGGTCGAAGCCGGCCGGCTGACGCGCGAGGATCGCCAGGTGATGGACCTGCTGTCCACGGATCGCCCGCTGATCCTGGTGGTGAACAAGATCGACCGCGCCAAGGATCGCGCGGCGCTGATGGCCTATCTGCAGGAAGTCGCCGCCGCGCATGCCTTCACCGAGATCGTCCCGGTGTCGGCCAAGCAGGGCAGCAATCTCGACGAGCTGCTGAAAACCCTGCAAACTCACCTGCCGGAAAATCCGCCGCTGTTCGACGAGGACGACGTCACCGACCAGACCGAGCGCCAGCTGGCGGCCGAACTCATCCGCGAAAAAGTTTTCCGCCTGTGCGGGGAGGAAATCCCCTACGCGGTGGCGGTGACCATCGACAAGTTCGAGGAGGAAGGCAATCTTCGCCGCATCTTCGCCACCATCCTGGTCGACCGCGACAGCCACAAGCCCATCATCATCGGCAAGGGCGGCGAAAAGCTCAAGACCATTTCCACCCAGGCGCGCCTCGACATGGAGCGCGCGTTCGACAGCAAGGTGTATCTGGAGGTGTGGGTCAAGGTCAAGGGCGGCTGGGCCGACGACGTGCGGATGCTGAAGTCGCTGGGGCTGGATTAGAGCAGGTGTTGATTTGGAAACCACTCACCACAGAGGCACAGAGACACAGAGGTAAATCCAGTTGGGGCGATGTGTCGTGGAAAGTCGAGCGTTTTCCCTGTATGGTTTCTCGAGGATTTTCTCCGTGCCTCTGTGGTGAAAATCTTTTGACAACCTATGTCTTCCCCTGACCGCATCAACAACGAACCCGGCTTCATCCTCCACACCTATCCCTTCAAGGAAACCAGCGTGGTGGCGGAAGTGTTCACCCGCAGCCATGGACGCGTGGCGCTGATCGCGCGCGGCGCGCGCCGGCCGGCGTCCATGCTGCGCGGCCTGATGCAGCCCTTCACCCCGCTGCTGCTGTCGTGGTTCGGAAAATCCGACATGAAAACCCTGCACGCCGCCGAATGGCAGGGCGGCCTGATCGCGCCGCAGGCGAAAAGCTCAAGACCATTTCCACCCAGGCGCGCCTCGACATGGAGCGCGCGTTCGACAGCAAGGTGTATCTGGAGGTGTGGGTCAAGGTCAAGGGCGGCTGGGCCGACGACGTGCGGATGCTGAAGTCGCTGGGGCTGGATTAGAGCAGGTGTTGATTTGGAAACCACTCACCACAGAGGCACAGAGACACAGAGGTAAATCCAGTTGGGGCGATGTGTCGTGGAAAGTCGAGCGTTTTCCCTGTATGGTTTCTCGAGGATTTTCTCCGTGCCTCTGTGGTGAAAATCTTTTGACAACCTATGTCTTCCCCTGACCGCATCAACAACGAACCCGGCTTCATCCTCCACACCTATCCCTTCAAGGAAACCAGCGTGGTGGCGGAAGTGTTCACCCGCAGCCATGGACGCGTGGCGCTGATCGCGCGCGGCGCGCGCCGGCCGGCGTCCATGCTGCGCGGCCTGATGCAGCCCTTCACCCCGCTGCTGCTGTCGTGGTTCGGAAAATCCGACATGAAAACCCTGCACGCCGCCGAATGGCAGGGCGGCCTGATCGCGCCGCAGGGACGCGCGCTGATGTGCGGGTTTTACCTCAACGAGTTGCTGCTGCGCCTGCTGGCGCGCGGCGATGCGCACGAACTGCTGTACGACCGCTACGTCGACACCCTCGACCAACTGGCGGGCGAGTCGTCCAGCGTCGACTATGAACGCATCCTGCGCCGCTTCGAGAAAAACCTGCTGTCCGAGATCGGCTACGGCGCCACCTTCGACGTCGACGTCGATAGCGGCGCGCCGGTCGACCCTGATACCCGTTATGTATTCCAGCCCGAGCGCGGCGCGCTGCGGGCAATCGGGCAGCCCGGCTGCCCGGTGTCCGGGCAGACGCTGCTCGATCTGGCGGATGATCGCTTCGAACGCCCAGCCATGCTGACCGAAGCCAAAGCCCTGATGCGCGCGCTGATCAACCATACCCTGGGCGCCAAGCCGCTTTATACTCGCCAGCTCCTGCGCGAACTCACCGACCTGTCACCATGAGCATCTATCTCGGCGTCAACATCGACCACATCGCCACCCTGCGCCAGGCGCGCAAGACCCGCTATCCCAGCCCGGTCGAGGCCGCGCTGGCTGCGGAAACCGCCGGCGCCGATTCGATCACTCTGCACCTCAGGGAAGACCGCCGCCACATCCAGGATGCCGACGTCGCGATCCTGCGCCAGGTTCTGAAAACCAAGATGAACCTGGAAATGGCGGTGACCGGGGAGATGCTCCGCATCGCCTGCGCCACGCGGCCGCAGGACGTCTGCCTGGTGCCGGAAAAGCGCGAGGAGCTCACCACTGAAGGCGGGCTCGATGTGGCCGGCCGGTTGCCGAAGCTGAGGGATGCCTGTGCGCGGCTGGCTGAGGCGGGTATCCGCGTGTCGCTGTTCATCGATGCGGATTTTGCGCAGCTCGACGCCGCCCGCGCGGCCGGCGCGCCGGTGGTCGAGATCCACACCGGCGCCTACGCGGATGCGTCCAGCGGCGCGTTGCGCCAGGTCGAATTCGAGCGCATCCGCATGGCCGTGGCTTACGGCCGCAGCATCGGTTTGACAGTCAACGCCGGGCATGGCCTGACCTACCACAACGTGCAGCCGATTGCGGCGCTGCCGGGCATCCATGAACTCAACATCGGCCACGCGATCGTCGCGCAGGCCTTGTTTGTGGGCTGGAAAGAAGCAGTGGCGGAGATGAAGCACTTGATGGTGGAAGTGGCGGGCTGAGTTCGGCCAGAAGTGGGCGGAATCTCTGCTTGCCAGAAAGCGGGCACTCAGTGCGTCAGTCCCGGTCATGCGGTCTGCAAATGTTAAGGACTCAGCCCATTGGATGCATCGCTGAAAATCCTTGGCAGGGGTAATACACCATCGCTATCGAGTCGTCAGTCGTCATCGAAGTCGAATGCATCTGGATTCTTACCTTCCTTCATGCGCTCACACTCGACGACAAAGCGATTTGCCGCGGGCTGGTACTTCTCAGCCACGGCACAGGAATCCAACAGGTTTTGTAAGCGGGACGCCATGGCCTGCACATCACCGTAAGGCTCGATGGCCTTCGGGTTGACGCGAAGGTGGACCCGAACCGCATAGTCGCCATATGTTTGTGACGTTGCCTCTGACGCGAAGGCCAAAATGAGTTTGAGTAACCCCTCATCACTCTGGGACGCGTTCTGCCACCAAGTTTTGGCATCGTCCTCACCACCCCAATGGCGCCAACCGCTAAGCAAGACGGCTAACGCGGGGTGGTCGATAAAGTTCTCGGCGGCCGAGAGCTGAGCCAGCCGAAGCCGCCAAGCGCTCTTGAGTTGTTCTGCCTCCGCGCGCGTAAAGAGCGCGTCGCCTTCGCCTTTGGCGGCCTTATCTGCCTCATCGCCCAAGGCCGAGAGTAGATACTGGCTGCAGCGCAAGGCCTGCCCCCGCTCCATCGCGCGCACGAGCAACGGCGCGCGGGAAGCCTGGTCCACTTTCTTCAGCAGGTGGTAAGCGATGCGGGAGATACGCGACTCATTGCCAAAGTCAAACGCGCCCTGAACCTTGTCAGTCGGGATGAGCAAATCGTCACCCACGGATAGCAGTCCATTGATGACTGGCTCCGCGTGAGCAGCATCTAGCTCATCAGGAACATGGTCCATCAGGCGTTCGAGCAGGGCGCGTGCCTTTGATGTGCCCATCGCGCTCTTCTGGGTTGCCGCCGATCGAAACGCTTCAGCGAACGCGCCCTGGTCGTGCACCAGCGCAAGCAAGGCGTCGAGGTCGGCGCGCGACACGGCACCCGGGGGTAATGAGAGTCTGAAGTAGGCGGGAAATACGTCGGGCGAGCACACCCGTAGGTTCCGTCGCCACTGATAGAGGGAATCGGCCGTGTAATGCATGTTCGCCCAGATGGCCTCCAAGCGCGGGAAGAGGCGCTGAAGCAGCTCTTGGGTCGAACTGCGCAACGGCTCTGGCACCTTGCTGAGCCAAGCATCGTGAAACGCTCGCGCACGCTGTTTGTCATGGTCGTCGTCCGGGG
>JAMCVR010000232.1 GCA_023475455.1 Thermoplasmatota archaeon
GCTGAAGCCGGGCGGCCTGGTGCTCAACCACGGCATCACCACGGCCGAGCCCGAGGCCAGCGGCCTCGGCGGCGGCATTGCCGAATTCATCGAGGACTACGTGTTCCCGGGCGGCGAGCTGGTGCACGCCTCCGACGTGCTGCGCGTCGCAGCGGCCAGCGGCCTCGAATGCCTGGACGCCGAAAACCTGCGCCCCCATTACGGCCAGACCCTGTGGCACTGGGTCACCCGGCTGGAGGCGCACGCCGACGAAGCCCGCCGCCTGATCGGCGAGCAGAAATACCGCATCTGGCGCATCTACATGGCAGGCTCCGCCTACGCCTTCGACCACGGCTGGATGGAGTTGTGGCAGGTGCTGGCGGGCAAGGCCGTCGACGGCAGCCAGCCGGCCTACCCGTTCAGGCGGGATTACATCTATCGCGGCGAGTGAGCGATTGATCCCGGCTGCGGGTTGAACCGATCCATGCGTACGATGGATCAATCCGTCAGACGATCCAGTTCCTGATCCGCCAGGGACAGCGGATCCTCGATCGGTTCCAGGTGCGTGGTGAGATGGGCGTAGGGCACGGCCAGACGGATGTCGGCCTCGATGCGTTCCGACCAGTCATGTCCCTGCTGGACGGTCCAGGCGCCGGGCACCAGCACGTGCAGGGAAACAAAGGCGCGGGTGCCCGCCTGCCGCGTGCGCAGGGCGTGAAACGCGAGGCCCTGCCGGCGATAGCCTTCCAGTACGCCTTCGATCGCCCTGAGGTCTTCCCCGGAAATGGACACATCCATCAGCCCCGCGGCCGAGCGCTGCAGCAACTGCCAGCCGGTCCGGACGATATTGAGGGCCACCAGCAGGGCGATCACCGGGTCGAGCCAGAGCCAGCCGGTCAGCCAGACCAGGCCGACGCCGAGGATGACCCCGGCGGAGGTCCAGACGTCGGTGAGCAGGTGGCGGGCGTCGGCTTCCAGGGTGATGGATTTGTATTTTTTCCCCACCCTCATGAGGATGCGCGAGGTGGCCAGGTTGATGATCGAGGCGACCACCGACACCGCCAGCCCGACGCCCACGGCTTCGAGCGGTTGCGGATTGAGCAGGCGCTCGATGGCTGCGTAGCCGATGAAGATCGCGGCGACGAGGACGAGGAAGCCTTCGAACGCGCTGGAGAAATACTCCGCCTTGCCGTGTCCGTGCGCATGGTTGTCGTCCGCGGGGATGGCCGCCAGCGACAGCATGGCCAGCGCCATCATCGCCCCCGCCAGGTTGACGAAGGATTCGAGCGCGTCGGAAAGCAGGCCGACCGAGCCGGTGAGCCACCAGGCCCAGGCTTTGAGCAGGATGGTGGCGAGCGCCGCGGCGATGGAGAGCCAGGCATAGCGTTTGAGAGAGTCGGGCAGCATTCGATGTTTCGCGCGGGCAAGGGTTCGGGATTCTGCGCCTGGCTGGATTCGATTGGATTTGATCTTAATCTTAGGCCGATTGGCCCTGTATTCGGGGGTGGAAGGGATTGAATCCGGCTTGCGGGCATTTTACCGTCCGGCCGTGCCGCGCTTTCTTGAAGACATCCCGTGGCCGAAGCCATAAAATGCCGGGCATGAGAATCCTGTCCGCCCTGCTGCTGTTTCTGCCCCTGACCGCGTATGCCGAATGGGGCCGGTTTGATTTCGAATTCGAAAACGAGAAGCCCTGGGTGGAACTGTCGGCCCAGTTGCCGCCGATTCCCAAGGCGGAAAACCTGGTCGAGTTCAACGTGTCGTCGGCCACCCGCAACCGGCATTTCGTCGACACGGCTTCGATCAGCGCCGGCGCGGACAAGGTGGTCCGCTACAGCGTGGTGATCGAAGCGGCGGGCGGGGCGAAGAACGTGTCGTTCGAGGGCATGCGCTGCGAGACCGGCGAGCGCCGCCTGTATGCCTACGGCCACCCCGACGGCACCTGGTCGAAGGCGCGCAACGCCGGCTGGGAAGACATCAAGTTCCGCTCGCTGCTGTCGTATCACAAGGCCTTGTTCGAGGATCATTTCTGCCCCGACGGCATCAGCGTCAGGGACGCCAGGGAGGCCGTTCGCAATCTGCGGCGGGCGGCACGCTGATGCATTCCGTGGTGCAGCACGCCCGGCGCATCGTCGTCAAGGTCGGTTCCAGCCTGGTCACCGCCGAAGGGCGCGGGCTCGACCACGCCGCGCTGTCGCGCTGGGCCGGGCAGATCGCCGCGCTGACCGGGCAGGGCAGGGAGGTGGTGCTGGTGTCCTCCGGCGCGATCGCCGAGGGTATCGCCCGGCTGGGCTGGAAGAAGCGGCCGAAGGCGGTGAACGAACTGCAGGCCGCCGCCGCCGTCGGGCAGATGGGGCTGGTGCAGGCCTACGAATCGATTTTCCGCACCCACGGTCTGCACGCCGCGCAGGTGCTGCTCACCCACGAAGACCTGGCCGACCGCACCCGCTATCTGAATGCGCGCACCACCCTGCGCACGCTGCTGGGACTGCGCGTGGTGCCGATCATCAACGAGAACGACACCGTGGCCACCGACGAAATCCGCCTCGGCGACAACGACACGCTGGGCGCGCTGGTGACCAACCTGATCGAGGCCGACTGCCTGGTCATCCTCACCGACCAGACGGGCCTGTATACCGCCGACCCGCGCAAGGATCCGCAGGCCACGCTGGTGATGGACGCCCATGCCGGCGACCCCGAACTCGAACGCATGGCGGGCGGGGCGGGCAGCAGCGTCGGTACCGGCGGCATGCTGACCAAGATCCTGGCGGCCAAGCGCGCGGCCAGGAGCGGCGCGCACACCGTGATCTGCAGCGGGCGCGAGGAAGGCGTGCTGCTGCGGCTGGCCGCCGGCGAGGCGATCGGCAGCCAGCTGGTGGCGCGCCAGGCACCGCTCGCCGCACGGCGGCAGTGGCTGGCCGACCACCTGCAGCTGCGCGGCGGCGTGGTGCTCGACGACGGCGCGGTGCGCGCCCTGCGCGAGGACGGCAAGAGCCTGCTTCCGGTCGGCGTCAAGGGCGTCACCAGCGAATTCGCGCGCGGCGAAGTGGTTGCGGTGGTCGATATCGAGGGGCGTGAAGTCGCGCGCGGGCTGAGCAATTACAGCGCCGGCGAGGCGCGCCGCATCGCCGGCAAACCGAGCAGCGCGATCGAGGCCGAGCTCGGCTACATGGACGAGCCGGAGCTGATCCACCGCGACAACCTGGTGGTGCTGGGGTGACCACCACGCTGGATTTGATGCGCCACGGCGAGCCCGTCGGCGGGCGCAGGTATCGCGGCCAGATCGACGATCCGCTGTCGGAAAAAGGCTGGGCGCAGATGCGGGCGGCGGTGGGCGACGCCGCGCCGTGGACGCGCATCGTGTCGTCGCCGCTGCTGCGCTGCCGCGCCTTCGCCGAGTCGCTGGCCGACCGCCACGGCCTGCCGCTGGCGCTGGACGCGCGGCTGAAGGAAGTCGGCTTCGGCGAGTGGGAGGGCAAATCGGCCGCCGAGATCGAGCAAGCCGCGCCCGGCACGCTGGCGCGCTTCAAGGCCGACCCGGTGAACGCGCGTCCGGCCGGGGCCGAGCCGCTGCCGACTTTTCACGCACGGGTGGCCGCCGCGCTCGACGACCTGCTTGCGCAACACGCCGGCCAGCACGTGCTGCTGGTGGGGCACGCCGGGGTGATGCGCATGGCGCTGGCCTGGGCGTTGCGGATCCCGCTGGAACACGCCTACCGCATCGAGGTGGCGAGCGCCTCGCTGACGCGCCTGCGCTTCGAAAACGGAGGCGCGAGCCTGGTCTTCCACGGCAGCCCGCGCGCCGACCGGTGATCCGCCGCGCTGTTTTCTGCCTGTGCCTGCTGCTGGCGGCGCCCGCGCAGGCAGCCGCCATCCGCCTGGTCGACGATGCCGGGCAGACGCTAGGACTGGCCCGCCCGCCGCAGCGCATCATTTCGCTCACGCCGCATCTCACCGAACTCCTGTTCGCCGTCGGCGCCGGCTCGCAGGTGGTCGGCGTGGACAGCGCCAGCGATTATCCCGAGGCAGCGCGAACACTGCCGCGCGTCGGCGATTACAGCCGCATCCACTTCGAGCGGATCCTGGCGCTGAAGCCGGATCTGGTCATCGTCTGGGTCGGCGGCAACCGCGCGGCCGACATCCACGGCCTGAAAAAAATGGGCCTGCCCGTGCTGCACACCCAAGCCACCCGGCTCGACGACGTGGCACGCCTGCTGCGGCTGGTCGGACAGGCGAGCGGACACGCGGAGGAGGGGGACGCAGCGGCGCGGGATTTCTCCGCGCGGCTGGCCGCACTGCGTGTGCGGGTGGCGCGACAGCCGCCGCCGGGCGTGTTCTATCAGGTCTGGGATCGCCCGCTGATGACGGTGGGCGGCACCCACTGGATCAGCGATGCGCTGGCGCTGTGCGGCGCACGCAACGTGTTTGCCGACCTGCGTGCGGTTTCGTCGGTGGTGTCGCGCGAGGCGGTGCTGCGGCGCGCGCCGGCACTGATCGTGGGCGGCAGCGACGCGCCCGGCCTACGCCGCCCGTGGCAGCGTTTCGCCAGCCTGCCGGCGGTGAAAAAGGATGCGTTTGTGCGGGTAAACGCGGACTTGCTGCACCGGCCCACGCCGCGGCTGATCGAGGGCGTGGCCGAACTGTGCGCGGCGGTGGCGCCCTACCGGTGACGGTTGTCGCCTGATTTGCGGTTGGGGCAGTTTTCCTTGATGCAGTCGGCGTAGATCTGCAGCGAGTGGTCGTGGATGGAAAAGCCCCGCTCCTTGGCGATGCGGGTCTGCCGCTTTTCGATTTCACTGTCGTAAAACTCCTCGACCTTGCCGCATTGCAGGCAGACCAGGTGATCGTGGTGGTCGCCCTGGTTGAGCTCGAACACCGCCTTGTCGCTGTCGAAGTGGTGGCGTATCAGAAGCCCGGCCTGCTCGAACTGGGTCAGCACGCGATAGACCGTGGCGAGGCCGATGTCCTGGCCTTCGTCCGACAGCAGGCGATATACCTCCTCGGCAGTCATGTGCCGCTTGTCGCTCTGCTCGAACAGATCGAGAATTTTCAGGCGCGGCAAAGTGGCTTTGAGACCGATGCTCTTGAGATCGGACGGATTGCTCAATGGGGGCTCCAGAACGGGAACGCGAATACGTTATGATACGTTTTTTTTCAACTGCCCCAACCCTTCCGGTCTCCTGGCTATGCGTCACTTCCTGATTCCTGTCCTGCTTCTGAGCCTGGCCGCCGGCTGTTCCAGCGTAAAAATCGGCCCCCACCGCATCGATGTGCAGCAGGGCAACGCGCTCGATCAGGAAAACGTCGCCCGCCTGAAGCCCGGCCTCAATCGTTCGCAGGTCCGCTTCCTGCTCGGGACCCCGCTGCTGGTCGACCCGTTCCGCACCGATCGCTGGGATTACGTGTACGTGTATTACAAGGCGGGCAAACTGGCCGAGCAAAAGCGCATCACGCTGTTTTTCGAGGGCGACACGCTGGCACGCATTGAAGGCGATCTGCCGGAGCCGGCAACGCAATCCGCAGCTCCAGCCGCCGGGTCCACACCCGCAACGCCGCTTGCGCCGCCACCCGCAGCGGCTTCGCGCGCGGACGAACCGGCGGCACAGCCCGAGCCGGTCGCGCAGCCCATTCCGGCTGCGCCCGAGCCGGCGCCGCCTGAAACCAGCGTCGTGCCGCCGCTGACCAGCCCACGAAACCTCCCTCCCTACGTCGATCCGCGCCCGTCTGCCGAGTTGAGCCTGCAGCCCGAAACCGATGCCGCGAAAATTCAGCCAGACGTTATTCCGTCTTTTCCCGAAGCCGATTCGGCGCCAGCAGGCGGCGACGCCCCGGTGCTGAAGTCGGTGAATGAATGGGCGGCGGCCTGGGCGCGGCGTGACAAGACGGCCTATTTTGCCGCCTATGACGACCGCTTCGTTCCGCAAGACGGGATCAGCCGAGCCGAGTGGGAGAAGCGCAAGCGCCGGATGCTGGATACGGCAAAAAACATCGAACTCGAAATTGATTCGCCAAAGCTTGATCGGACAGAAGAGGGCACCGTGACGGTGACCTTCAACCAGTTTTATCGATCCGGCAACTACCGCGATGCCGTGGTCAAGCAGTTGCACCTGGTCGAACGTGACGGCCGCTGGCTGATCGTCGAGGAAAAGGTGCTGTCGGTCCTGCATGGTGCCCAGCCATGAGCGTGCGAATCGCGATTGCAGGCGTGTCCGGCCGCATGGGCCGCGCCTTGCTCGAAGCGGTGGCCGCCGATGCCGGCTGTGTGTTGAGCGCGGCGATCGACCGTCCCGGCAGCCCGCTGGTGGGTCAGGACGCCGGCGCCGCCTGGGGCGAGGCCAGCGGGGTGGCCGTGACCGATCGCCCCGCCGCAGCCTTGCAGGGCGCGCAGGCCTTGATCGACTTCACCCGTCCCGAAGCCACCTTCGGCTATCTCGAAGCCTGCATGGCAGCCGGCGTGCCGCTGGTGATCGGCACCACCGGCTTCGACGACGCCGGAAAGGCCCGCATCGCGGCGGCGGCGCAGCAGATTCCGATCGTGTTCGCCCCCAACATGAGCGTGGGCGTGAACCTCCTGATGAAGCTGGCCGAGCTCGCCGCCCGGGTGCTGCAGGACGGTTACGACATCGAGATCATCGAGGCGCACCACCGCCACAAGGTCGATGCGCCGTCCGGAACCGCGCTGGGCCTGGGGCAGGCCGTCGCGCGCGCCATCGACCGCGATCTCGCCAGCTGCGCCGTGTACGGGCGCGAGGGCGTCACCGGCGAGCGCGATCCCAGGACCATCGGTTTTGCCACCGTGCGCGGCGGCGACATCGTCGGCGACCACACGCTCCTGTTCGCCGGCATCGGCGAGCGCGTCGAGCTTACCCACAAGGCCAGCAGCCGCGCCACCTTCGCCCAGGGCGCGCTGCGGGCCGCCAAATGGCTGCAGGGCCGCGCGCCCGGTCTGTACGACATGCGCGACGTGCTGGATCTGAATTAACCGCTCGCCACAGGAATCCACCATGAACGCCGTCAAGGTCTACAGCACCGGCATCTGCCCCATCTGCGTCAAGGCCAAGGCCTTCCTCGACAAGCGCGGCATCGGCTACGACGAAGTCCGCATCGACCTCGACCGCGAGGCGATGAAGGAGTTCGCCGTCGTCACCCGCGGCGCGCGCATCGTGCCGCAGATCGTCGTCGACGGCACCTGCATCGGCGGCTTCACCGAACTGACCGAGCTCGACATGGACGGCGGACTGGATCACCTCCAGCCCCGATCCGGGTGGGAAAAAGCCCGCACAAGCGACGTCGAGCATTGAAGACAGGCGCCGGTTCGGCTACAATTGCTGCATTCAATTCAGGCGGGTTCGCGCGAGCGGCTCGCCTGAATTTTGTCACCTGCGCCACGCTCATTTGTCTTGCGGAGTCCTCCTTGTCACGTGCCCAGCCCGCCATCCTTGTTCTAGCTGACGGTTCGGTTTTTCGCGGCCTGTCCATCGGCGCCGACGGCATCGCGACCGGTGAGGTGGTATTCAACACCTCGCTGACCGGCTATCAGGAAATCCTCACCGATCCCTCGTATTCGCGCCAGATCGTGACGCTGACCTATCCCCACATCGGCAACACCGGCATCAACGCCGAGGACGTCGAGGCGGACCGCGTTCACGCCGCCGGCCTGGTGGTGCGCGACGTGCCGCGCCTGCATTCCAACTTCCGCGCCGGGTCTTCGCTGCCCGATTACCTCGAAAGCCAGAACGTCGTGGCGATCGCCGACATCGACACGCGGCGGCTGACGCGCATCCTGCGTGAAAAGGGCGCGCAAAGCGGCTGCATCATGGCCGGTGCGGTGGACGAGGCGAAAGCGCTCGAGGCCGCGCGCGCCTTTCCGGGCCTCGCCGGCATGGATCTGGCCAAGGTGGTCTGTGCGCCGGCGGCGTACGAATGGAGCGAGACCGAATGGAAGCTGGGGCGTGGCTATGGCAAGTCGAGCGCGCCGCGTTTCCATGTGGTGGCGTTCGATTACGGTATCAAGCTCAACATCCTGCGCATGCTGGCCGAGCGCGGCTGCCGCCTGACCGTGCTGCCCGCCACCGCCGCCGCCGCGGAGGCGCTGGCGCTGAAGCCGGACGGTATTTTGCTATCCAACGGCCCCGGCGATCCGGAGCCGTGCGATTACGCGATCAAGGCGATCGCCGAACTGGTGGCAGCGAGGATCCCGACCTTCGGCATCTGCCTCGGCCATCAGTTGCTGGCGCTCGCCTCGGGCGCCAGGACCGTCAAGATGAAGTTCGGCCATCACGGCGCCAACCATCCGGTCAAGGACCTCGACAGCGGGCGGGTGGCGATCACCAGCCAGAACCACGGCTTCGCGGTGGACGCGGCGACGCTGCCCGCCAACCTGCGTTGCACCCATGTCTCGCTGTTCGACGGCTCGCTGCAGGGTATCGCGCGCACCGACGCCCCCGCATTCAGCTTCCAGGGCCATCCTGAAGCCAGCCCCGGCCCGCACGACGTGAGCTATTTGTTCGACCGATTTATCAAGCTGATGGCCGATCACGCCGGAGCACACTGATCATGCCCAAGCGCACTGACCTTAAAAGCATCCTCATCATCGGCGCCGGCCCCATCGTCATCGGGCAGGCGTGCGAATTCGACTATTCCGGCGCCCAGGCCTGCAAGGCGCTGCGCGAGGAGGGCTACAAGGTCATCCTCGTCAACAGCAACCCGGCGACGATCATGACCGATCCGGACATGGCCGACGTCACCTACATCGAGCCGATTTCCTGGCAGGTGGTCGAGAAGATCATCGCCAAGGAGCGCCCCGACGCGCTGCTGCCGACCATGGGCGGTCAGACCGCGTTGAACTGCGCGCTCGATCTGGCCAAGCACGGCGTGCTGGAAAAATACGGCGTCGAGATGATCGGCGCGTCGAAGGAAGCCATCGACAAGGCGGAAGACCGCGAAAAATTCAAGGCCGCGATGACCAGGCTGGGCCTCGGCTCGGCCCGCTCGTCGATCGCGCACAGCATGGAAGAGGCGCTGCAGGTGCAGGCGGCGCTCGGCTTCCCGACCATTATCCGGCCCTCGTTCACCATGGGCGGCTCGGGCGGCGGCATCGCCTACAACAAGGATGAATTCATCGCCATCTGCGAGCGCGGGCTGGAAGCCTCGCCGACTCATGAGCTGCTGATCGAGGAATCGCTGCTTGGCTGGAAAGAATACGAGATGGAAGTGGTGCGCGACCGCAAGGACAATTGCATCATCGTCTGCTCGATCGAGAACTTCGACCGCGAAAAATTCAAGGCCGCGATGACCAGGCTGGGCCTCGGCTCGGCCCGCTCGTCGATCGCGCACAGCATGGAAGAGGCGCTGCAGGTGCAGGCGGCGCTTGGCTTCCCGACCATTATCCGGCCCTCGTTCACCATGGGCGGCTCGGGCGGCGGCATCGCCTACAACAAGGATGAATTCATCGCCATCTGCGAGCGCGGGCTGGAAGCCTCGCCGACTCATGAGCTGC
>JAMCVR010000094.1 GCA_023475455.1 Thermoplasmatota archaeon
GCAGCTGCCGCAGCACGTTTCGCGCCGCGTCTTCCGTTCCGAAGGATGCAAACACGCAGGCGCCCGAACCGGTCATGCGCGCCTCGCCGAATTGCGCCAGCCATTCGAGATGACGGGCGACTTCGGGGTAGCGGTCGATGACCACGGGCTGCAGGTCGTTACGCCCCACGAGGGGACTCCGACTTTCTACGGGCTGAAGCCCGTGTAAGGTCGTATGACCCATGCCTGCGGAAAAGGGCGCTATTTTGAGGGGTGGCGTGTTGCGTGTCAATTCCGGCGCAGCAAAAATTGCGGCGGTCGGCACCTGCACCGGCGGCATCAGCACCACATACCAGGCCGGCGGCGCGCTCACCGGGTGCAGGATTTCGCCCACGCCTTCGGCGAATGCCGTCTGGCCGAACACGAACACCGGCACGTCGGCGCCCAGTTGCAGGGCCAGCTGTTGCAGGGTCTCGCGCGGCAGATTGACCTGCCACAGACGGTTCAAGGCCAGCAGCACGGTGGCGGCGTCGGAACTGCCACCGCCGAGGCCGCCGCCCATCGGCAGGACCTTGTCGAGCCGGATGCCCACGCCGGCGCCACTCGGGGCATGCGCCTGCAGCAGGCGCGCCGCGCGCAGGGTCAGGTCGCGATCTTCCGGCACCCCCGGCAGCTCGCCTTCGCGCACCACCCGGCCGTCATCGCGCAGTTCGAGATGCACGGTGTCGGCGCGGTCGATCAGCCGGAACACGCTCTGCAGCAGGTGATAGCCGTCGGCGCGCCGGCCGACGACGTGCAGGAACAGGTTGAGCTTGGCGGGGGCGGGATAGGCGTGACTCATTCGACCTGCCAGCTGTCCGCCACCAGGCGGATTTGCAGCCCCTCGCGGGTGACCACCAGCTTGCGCGGGCGCGCGGACCGGTCGTCTGCGTATTGCAGGTAATCGATCACCCAGCCATTCTGCCTCAGTTGCGCAAGACGCCCGGCGGCGTCGTGCGTGGCTTCGAAAGCATGGTCCGGATCGGGACGCGCCTGCACCCACCATGTCAGACCCGTCACCGGCAGCACGTATCCCAGCGCTTCGCGCGTCAGGGTGTCGGCATCGGGCGCTCGGCGCGTGGGCTGGTTCGGCACCTCGAGCGCAACGCCTTCGGCATCGCGCACGATGCGCGCCACGCCCTGCCCCAGTGGCGAGGTCATCAACACCTCGTCGCTTTCCACGCGATGCTGCCAATGGATCTGGCCGGACAGGCTCTGCTCGCCGCTCTGGACGCCGATGCGACCCTGCAGGGTCCAGCTGGACTGGCGGGGCAGTTCAACCGTGGCGGGAGGCGCGGGCGGAATCGCTGCGCAGCCGCCCAGAACCAGCGCCAGCAGCGCTGCCGCCATGCCGCGACGCATCAGGGTTTGAACCGGCTCAGGGTTTCCAGCAGCACTTCGTTCTGCGGATGGGTCTGCAGGCTGGTCTGCCACAGCTTCCCGGCTTCGTCGCGCCGACCGCGCGCCCACAGCACCTCGCCCAGGTGCGCCGCGATTTCGGGATCGGGACGAACCTTGTAGGCCCGCTCCAGATATTCCTGCGCACGCGCCAGGTTGCCCGACCGGTATTGCGCCCAGCCCACGCTGTCGAGAATGAAAGGGTCGTCCGGCGCCAGCACCAGCGCCTTGTCCAGCAGGGTCATCGCTTCGGCCAGCCGGTCGGTGCGGTCGACCAGCGTGTAACCCAGCGCATTGTAGGCCTGCGCGTCGTCGGGCCGCAGCGCCATCACGCGGCGCAGGTCGGTCTCCAGCACATCGAGCTTGCCCAGTTTCTCGGCCGCCATGGCGCGGTCATAGAGCAGTTCTGCCGAATCGGGATAGCGCTTGAGGCCTTCCGACAGCACCTCGAACGCCGTCCCGTGTTCCCTGCTCTCGCGCAGCAGTTCGGCCTGGGCCTGGATCAACCGCACGTTTTGCGCCTCGTTTTCGCCGCGCGTGGCCGCCAGCAGCGCGCGCGCTGCGTCCGGCTTGCCGGCCCGCGCCAGCAAAGCGGCCTGGCGGGCACGGGCCGGCACCAGATAATTGCCTGCCTTGACCTCGGCATAATGGGATGCCGCCACGTCCGGCTGGTTCATCTGCTCGGCCACCTGGCCCAGGTAGTACTGCACGATATCCGCTTCGCGCGGGTTGTACTCCAGGGTTCGCGTCAGAAAATCGCGCGCCGCCCCGAAATCCCCCATCTGAAACGACAGCAGGCCGGCGGCCAGGCTGATTTCGGCATTGCGGGGGAAATCGTCGGTCAGGCGGGTGAACTCTGCGCGCGCCTCGACAAACCGGTTGGCATTGACCAGCGCGCGCGCATAGGCCAGGCGCACTTCGCGGGCGCCGGGGTGGCGTGCCAGAAAATCGCGCATGAAGCCCATGGCATCGGCAGCCGACGTTTTGCCGAGCAACTGGGCCTGACGCAGCGCGGCGGACTCCCAGCCGGGACGCAGTTCGTCCGCCTTTTGCAAGGCGGCGATTGCAGCGTCGAAACGCCCGGCACCGGCCGCAGCCTGGGCAACGGCAAAATGCGCTTCCGGCAAGGCAGGATAATCGGCAGCCAGGCGTTGGACCAATGCCAGCGCAGCCTGCGTATCGCGCAGCTTGCCCATCAGCGCCGACAGATGCAGAAAGCCGCTCGCCGTGTTTTCCTTCAGTTGGGCGCGCAGAATGGGCTCGGCCTCGTCGAGCCGGCCCTCGCTCAGCAGCAGCGCTGCCAGGGTCTGCTGCGCGCGTTCCGAATCCTGCTCGGTCGCCGCCCACAGGCGGGCGGCTTCCAGCGCGCCCGCCTGGTTACGCGCAAACATCGACACTTCGACGGCACGACGGGCAACCCGCGGGTCCTGCGTCTGCCGCGCCAGGTCGAGATAGGTCGACTGGGCCACGCCGATCGCGCCGCGCTGGCCGGCCACCTCGGCCACCAGAAACCTGAACAGGAGGTCGGGGGTGAGCGGCTGCCTGGGCAGCGCGGCCTCGGCCTTGGCAGCCGCCACCGCCTCAAGGTCGACGGCAGCCTCGACCGCCGCCTCGGCGGGCGGCTGCGCTTGCGGTTCCGCCACCACCGGCTGCGACGCCTTGACGCCGAACTGGCTGCACGCGGTCGCGAGCAGCAGCGCTGCGTACAGAGGAAGGATTTTCAGGTGAGCCATGTTGTGCCTTATGGATGGAGTTGCTGCCGCGATTCTAAGCGTTCGATGCGCGCCTGCAAGCAAGGTTCATTTGTGCCCGTGTTGCGTACGCTGCGCGCCGCTCACCCGCAGCAAGAAAAGTCGCTTCTTCGCAACCGGGGGGACTTCAGGGCGTAAAGTACGTTATGTAGAATCGCAGTGTATCGTCCGGTTCCCCCTTGCGGGGACATCCATACTCCAGGGTCGGACCTCTCGTCGATACCCCATTTATCGCAACGCAACCCGCCCCGCGCCATGCCCGAATTACCCGAAGTCGAAACCACCCGTCTGGGACTGTTGCCGCGCCTGCGGGGCCGCACGCTCAGGCGCGTCGTGGTGCGCAATCCGCGCCTGCGCTGGCCGGTGCCGGACGATCTGGAGTCGCATCTGGCTGGACTGACGCTCGGTTCGCTCGGCCGGCGCGGCAAATACCTGCTGTTCGACTTCGGTTCCGCCACGCAGATCGTGCACCTCGGCATGTCGGGCAGCCTGCGCTTTGCCGGGCCCGACGAGCCCGCCGCGCTGCACGACCACATCGACTGGCTATTCGACGACGGCACCACGCTGCGGCTGCGCGATCCGCGCCGCTTCGGCGCCGTGCTGTGGACCGACGACGCGACGCAGCACCCGCTGCTGGCGCATCTGGGCCCCGAACCGTTGACCCCGGCGTTCGACGCGGCCACCCTGCACGCGCAGTGCCGGCGCCGCAACGCCGCCATCAAGCAGGTCATCATGGACGCGCAGGTGGTGGTCGGCGTCGGCAACATCTACGCCTCCGAATCGCTGTTCCACGCCGGCATCCGCCCCGCCACTGCCGCGCGCCGCCTCAGCCACCCGGCCTGCGCGCGGCTGGCGGCGGCGATCAAGCAGGTGCTGACGGCGGCCATCGCCGCGGGCGGCAGCTCGCTGCGCGATTACGTCGCGAGCGATGGCGAACTGGGCTATTTTCAACTGCAGACGCGAGTGTATGATCGCGAGGGCCTGCCGTGCAAAACCTGCGGCGCGCCGATCCGCCGCATCGTGCAGGGCCGGCGCGCGAGTTTCTACTGCCCCGGCTGCCAGCGCTGACGCGGGCTGCGCCGAATCAAGTTTGTCATTAACATGTCGTTAAATGACTGTGCCTTAACGGGTGGCCCGCCGCATGAAACCCACGACCCTGGTTGACGAATTCGAGCACTACAGCGCCTGGCGCGATGCCGTGTACGTGCGCGTCGAGGCCCTGCGCGACTGGCTCAACGCGCAGGAACTGGGCGATGCCGAATCCGAGATGCGGCTGAACCAGTTGCTGGGCCGGTTGCAGGAAGACACGCTGAACGTGGCCTTCGTCGCCGAGTTCTCGCGCGGCAAGTCCGAACTCATCAACGCGATTTTCTTTTCGGACTACCGCCAGCGCGTGCTGCCGTCCTCCGCCGGGCGCACCACCATGTGTCCCACCGAGCTGTATTACACCCCCACCCGGCGCCCCTCGCTGCGCCTGCTGCCGATCGACACCAAGACCCGCGAGGGCAGCATTACCGATTTCAAGCGCGATCCCGGCGCCTGGACCGAATTCCCGCTCAATCTCGATTCCGCCGCCGAGATGAGCGCAACCCTGATGCGACTGGCCGACACCGTGACGGTCGACGCCGCGACCGCCGAAGCCTACGGCCTGATCAATCCCAATGACGAGGAAACCGCGCGCAGCCTGGCACGCGACGGCGGCATCGCGATTCCGCGCTGGCGCCACGCACTGATCAACTTTCCGCACCCGCTGCTGAAACAGGGACTGGTCATTCTCGACACCCCGGGCCTGAACGCCATCGGCACCGAACCCGAACTGACGCTCAACATGCTGCCCAGCGCCCATGCGGTGCTGTTCCTGCTGGCCGCCGACACCGGCGTCACCAAGTCAGACATCGAAATCTGGCGCCAGTACATCGCGCCGGTGCAGGGTGCCAGCCGGGCGCGGCTGGTGGTGCTGAACAAGATCGACGGCCTGTGGGACGAACTCAGGACGCAGGCGGAAATCGACGCCGAAATCGCCGGACAGGTCGCCGGCAGCGCCGCATTGCTCGACCTGCCCGCCGGCCAGGTCTACCCGGTATCGGCGCAGAAGGCGCTGGTCGCCAAGGTGCGCAGCGATCCCATCCTGCTGGCGAAGAGCCGCCTGCCCGAGCTGGAGGCCGCGCTGACGCAGGAACTGATTCCCTGCAAACAGGCGCTGGTCGGCGAGTCGACCCAGGCCAGCGTGGAGGACGTGGTGATCAAAACCACCGAACTGCTGGAAACCCGGCTCGCCACGATCCAGGATCAGGTCGACGAGCTGCAGGGGTTGCGCGGCAAGAACCGCGACGTCATCCAGCACATGATGGTCAAGGCCAACGAGGACAAGCAGCAGTTCGAACGCGGCCTGGAGCAGTTCAATGCGCTGCGCAACGTGTTCGCCTCGCAGGTCGACACGCTGCGCCGCCATCTCGGCATGCAGGCGCTGCGCGACGAAGTGCGGCATACGCGGCAGACCATGGAGAAAAGCCATTTCAGCGCGGGCCTGCGCGAGGCGATGGGGCGGTTCTTCCGCCGGGTGGACGGCAACCTCAGGGCCTCGGCGGAATCCATCCAGGAAATCCGCGCCATGATGACCGCGATGTACCAGAAATTCAGCGACGAGCACGGGCTGGCCGCGGTCAACCCGCCGGACCACAGCCTGCGCAAATACCGCAAGGAAATGGCGCGGCTGGAGCGCATTTTCGACGAGCGCTTCAACACGGTGTTCAAGATGCTGACCCTGGGCCAGCACCAGCTGACCGCGCGTTTTTTCGAAACGCTGGCCAGCAAGGTGGTGCAGGTGTTCGAGCTGGCCAACAGCGAAACCGAGGCCTGGCTGAAGGCGCTGATCGCGCCGATGGAAACCCAGGTGCGGGAGCACAAGACCCAGCTCAGGCGCCGGCTCGAAAGCGTCAGCCGCATCCATGCCGCGACCGAAACACTGGACGAGCGGATCGCCGAGCTTGAAACCGCGCTGGGAACGGTGAGCGATCAGCTGGACCAGCTGGCGCGCATCAATGCGCGCATCGCCGACGCCCTGTCCGACAATCGGGACGGGGCGCGACTGGTCAAAACCGCCTGAATTACTTGCCCGCAGTCAGGCGCAGGAATTTTTCCTGCAACTGCTCAGGCGTCTCCACGTAATCGGGATTGTGCGGGATGCAGTCGACCGGGCACACCTCCACGCATTGCGGGGTATCGAAGTGGCCGACGCACTCGGTGCACTTGTTGGGGTCGATAATGTAGATTTCGTCGCCCTGGGAAATGGCGTCGTTGGGGCATTCGGGCAGGCAGACGTCGGCAGACCATGGAGAAAAGCCATTTCAGCGCGGGCCTGCGCGAGGCGATGGGGCGGTTCTTCCGCCGGGTGGACGGCAACCTCAGGGCCTCGGCGGAATCCATCCAGGAAATCCGCGCCATGATGACCGCGATGTACCAGAAATTCAGCGACGAGCACGGGCTGGCCGCGGTCAACCCGCCGGACCACAGCCTGCGCAAATACCGCAAGGAAATGGCGCGGCTGGAGCGCATTTTCGACGAGCGCTTCAACACGGTGTTCAAGATGCTGACCCTGGGCCAGCACCAGCTGACCGCGCGTTTTTTCGAAACGCTGGCCAGCAAGGTGGTGCAGGTGTTCGAGCTGGCCAACAGCGAAACCGAGGCCTGGCTGAAGGCGCTGATCGCGCCGATGGAAACCCAGGTGCGGGAGCACAAGACCCAGCTCAGGCGCCGGCTCGAAAGCGTCAGCCGCATCCATGCCGCGACCGAAACACTGGACGAGCGGATCGCCGAGCTTGAAACCGCGCTGGGAACGGTGAGCGATCAGCTGGACCAGCTGGCGCGCATCAATGCGCGCATCGCCGACGCCCTGTCCGACAATCGGGACGGGGCGCGACTGGTCAAAACCGCCTGAATTACTTGCCCGCAGTCAGGCGCAGGAATTTTTCCTGCAACTGCTCAGGCGTCTCCACGTAATCGGGATTGTGCGGGATGCAGTCGACCGGGCACACCTCCACGCATTGCGGGGTATCGAAGTGGCCGACGCACTCGGTGCACTTGTTGGGGTCGATAATGTAGATTTCGTCGCCCTGGGAAATGGCGTCGTTGGGGCATTCGGGCAGGCAGACGTCGCAATTGATGCATTCGTCCGTGATCATCATGGCCATGGGGTTCTCCGGGTCATATCAGTTTTTGCTTATTTTCTCACTTAATCGCCGCGCCACCAATGGATGGACGAAGGGCGTCACGTCGCCGCCCAGTTGCGCGATCTCGCGGATCATGCTGGCGGAAATGAACATGTACTGATCCGACGGCGTGAGAAACAGGGTTTCGATATCGGGCTTGAGGTTGCGGTTCATTCCCGCCAGCTGGAATTCGTATTCGAAGTCGGATGCCGCGCGCAGCCCCCGCAACACGGCGATCGCCCCCTGTTCGGCAACGAAGTCGATCAACAGGCCGGAAAATCCCTCCACCCGCACCTGCGGCACGTCGGCCAGCACGTCGCGTGCCATCGCCACGCGTTCCTCCATGCTGAAATAAGGCCGCTTGTTGCGCGCTTCAGCCACCGCGACGACGACATGATCGAACAGCCGCACCGCGCGCCGCACCAGATCTTCGTGTCCGCGCGTAATGGGATCGAAGGTGCCGGGATAGACGGCGGTCAGCATCGTTTATTCCTTTATGAGCAGGGCAAAATGCGAGCGCCCCGCGCGCCCGCTGCGGTGGATGATAAACCCGGGCGGCGCGATCACCTCCGTCCCCTGCTCGACATAGGCCTGGCCACCGGACTTGAGATGGCGTGCCAGATCGGCGAGTAGCGCCTCGGCCAAGCCGCTGTCGAACGGCGGATCGACGAAAACCAGGTCGAAGGTCTCGCGGCTGTTCGCCAGCCAGGCCAGCGCGTCGGCACGCAGGATGTCGACCTGGGTCGCCCCGAGCGCGGCACGGTTTGTTTCCAGCGCATCGAGCGCGGCGCGCTCGCGTTCGATCATGACGACCCGCGCCGCCCCGCGCGAGGCCGCCTCGAAACCGAGCGCGCCGCTGCCGGCAAACAGATCGAGGCAACTCCAGCCCGGCAGATCCTGGCCCAGCCAGTTGAACAGCGTTTCGCGCACCCGGTCGGGCGTGGGACGCAAGCCGGCGCCGCCGGGAAAATCCAGCAGCCGGCGGCGATACTGCCCGCCGATGATGCGCACCCGGTTGGCCACGCCGTGCGCACGGTGCGGCGCCGCGCGCTTAGCGCGCACTGCCGGCCCCGACCACCACGGTCACCAGCCGGTCGGGATCGATGCGGCGGGCAAACGCCTGCTTCACCGCTGCCACGTCGACCGCGTTGACCCGGTCGACCCAGGTATCCAGGTAATCCAGCGGAAGCCGGTAAAAGCCGATCACCGCCAGGTAGTCGAGAATTTTCCGGTTGCTGTCGATGCGCAGCGGGAACCCACCGGTGAGGTTGGACTTGGCCTGGGTGAGTTCGGCTTCGCTTGGGCCGTCGGCGATGAACTGCCGCAGCGTTTCCTGCGCCACCTTCAGCGCATCGTCGGTCTGCTCCAGCTTGGTCTGCAGGCCAAGCTGGAACGGCCCGGCCTCCATCATCGGCATGAAATAGCTGTAGGCGCTGTAGGCGTAGCCGCGCTTGTCGCGCACCTCGCGCATCAGCCGCGAATCGAAGCCGCCGCCGCCCAGCACATAGTTGCCGACGAACAGCGGGAAGAAATCGGGATCGTTGCGCGCCATGCCCACCGCCCCCACCAGCACATGGCTTTGCGTGGAGGGATGCGCGATGCGCGTGTCGGAGGCCGCCGCCGGTGCGGGCTTCGGCAATGCCGGCAGCGGCGCCGCCCGCGACAGACCCGCCGCCAGACGATGGGCGATGGCTTCGGCCTCGGCGCGCGACATGTCGCCCATCAGGGAAATCACCGCATTGGGCGCGCTGTAATGCGTGCGATAAAACGCCCGCAGGTCGCCGCGCGCCAGCCGCGCGATGGCTGCGGGATCGCCCGCTTCGTCCTGCGCGTAGGGATGCGTGCCATACAGCGCACGGTAAAACGCCTTGCTGGCGACGTTGCCGGGGTCGGCTTCGGCCTCGCGTATCGATGCGATCAGGCGCTGCTTTTCGCTTCAGCGCATCGTCGGTCTGCTCCAGCTTGGTCTGCAAGCCAAGCTGGAACGGCCCGGCCTCCATCATCGGCATGAAATAGCTGTAGGCGCTGTAGGCGTAGCCGCGCTTGTCGCGCACCTCGCGCATCAGCCGCGAATCGAAGCCGCCGCCGCCCAGCACATAG
>JAMCVR010000029.1 GCA_023475455.1 Thermoplasmatota archaeon
GGCGGCGCCGTGTCGAAGAACCCCTACCTCGGCTTCAAGGTCAAGGGCGCCAAGGCCGGCGACAAGGTCGTCGTCAACTGGGTCGACAACACGGGCGACAAGAACAGCGCCGAAGCCACCATCGGCTGAACGGCAACACACGAGCGGGGCACGAGGCCCCGCTCCCGTTTTATTCATCAGGTTTCTGGAGGACGGCATGAAACAACAAATCATTATGAAACTGCTGACAGGTGCGGCTGGTCTGGGCATCGCATTGGGCGCAGTCGGCGCGCACGCCACGCCCGAGACGGACCGGCAGGAATTGATCAAGTACTACACGAACAAATACCCCAACATCAACATCGAGGATTACGTCTACGGCGCGCTGGCATTCGATGCCGACAGCAAGGCGCAGTACGACGCCATCATGGAATTCCCGCCTTTCGATTCGCAGGTCGAGGCGGGCCGCAAGATGTGGGAAACCCCGTTCAAGAACGGCAAGACCTACGCCGACTGCCTGCCCAATGGCGGCAAGCAGATCGCCGGCAACTACCCGACGTTCGACGAAGCCAAGGGCAAGGTCGTGACGCTGCACGACGCAATCAACAACTGCCGCGTTGCCAACGGCGAAGAAGCCCTCAAGGTCGACGACATGAAGACCATGGGCACGCTGACCGCCTATATGCGCACCCTGTCCGACGGCATGCTGATGAACATCAAGGTCGAAGGTCCCAAGGCAACGGCTGCGTATGAAGACGGCAAGAAAACCTTCTTCACCCGCAAAGGCCAGCTCAACTTCGCCTGCGCCAGCTGCCACGTTCAGAACGGCGGCAACCGTCTGCGCTCCGAGCTGCTCTCGCCTGCAATCGGCCACACCGTGCACTGGCCGGTGTTCCGCGGCGGCGACAATCTGGTGACGCTGCAGCAGCGCTACCAGGGCTGCTTCTCGCAGGTCCGCCATGTTCCGCCGCCCCAGGGAGGCGAAACCATGAACAACCTGGAATACTTCCACTCCGCGCTGTCCAACGGCCTGCCGCTGAAAGCCTCGGTGTTCCGCAAGTAAACTGCGCTACCGCGAAAAAAGCCCGGGCAACCGGGCTTTTTTCGTTTTCGTTCGCGTGCGAATGAACCGGCACGCATGAGCCGGAGCTACTATTTACGGGCGATGCACCAAAATCGACAATACTGAAAACCCTTCATTCAACATTCAATTTCCGAGGAGCGCCCCATGCACATGAACCGTCGCGAGTTTCTGCAACTGCTGGCCGTCGCCGCCGCATCCGGCATGGCGCTGGACAGCAAGTCCGCGCTGGCCGGCAAGGCACCCGCCAGTTTTTACGATGTGCCGCGTCATGGCAACGTCTCCTTCCTGCACTTCACCGACTGCCACGCGCAGTTGCTGCCGGTGTGGTTCCGCGAACCCAACGTCAACCTGGGTGTCGGCGGCGCCCTCGGCAAGGTGCCGCATCTGGTCGGACGGCATCTGCTGAAGGCATACGGCATCCAGCCCGGCAGCGCCGAAGCTCACGCCTTCACCTACCTCGACTTCATCGAGGCCGCCAGGGTCTACGGCAAGGTCGGCGGCTTTGCCCACCTGAAAACCCTGGTCGACAAGATGCGCGCGCAGCGCCCCGGCGCGCTGCTGCTGGACGGCGGCGACACCTGGCAGGGTTCGGCCACCTCGCTGTGGACCAACGCACAGGACATGGTCGATGCCTGCATCAAGCTGGGCGTCGACATCATGACCCCGCACTGGGAATCGACCTTCGGCGCCGAACGCGTGATGGAAATCGTCAACAAGGATTTCAAGAAGGCCGGCGTGGATTTCGTCGCGCAGAACATCGTCACCAACGATTTCGGCGACCAGGTGTTCAAGCCCTACGTCATGAAGGAAATGAACGGCGTGAAAGTCGCCGTCATCGGCCAGGCCTTCCCTTACACGCCGATCGCCAACCCGCGCCACATGGTGCCGGACTGGAGCTTCGGCATCCGCGACGACAGCATGCAGAACTGGGTGAACGAGGCACGTGCCAAAGGAGCCAAAGTCGTGATCGTGCTCTCGCACAACGGCATGGACGTCGACCTCAAGATGGCCAGCCGCGTCACCGGCATCGACGCCATCTTCGGCGGCCACACGCACGATGGCGTGCCGCAGCCGGTGAAAGTCAAGAACGCCAAGGGCATCACCCTGGTGACCAATGCGGGCTCCAACGGCAAGTTCCTCGGCGTGATGGATTTCGACGTTCGCGGCGGCAAGGTGCAAAGCTACAAATACCGCCTGCTGCCGGTGTTCTCCAACCTGCTGCCGGCCGACCCGGCGATGGATGCCTACATCAAGAAAGTGCGTGCGCCGCACGAGAGCAAACTCAACGAGAAGCTCGCCGTCACCGACGACTTCCTGTATCGCCGCGGCAACTTCAACGGCACCTGGGACCAGTTGCTGGTCGATGCGCTGATGGACGTCAAGGGGGCGGATGCCGCCTTCTCGCCGGGCTTCCGCTGGGGCACCACGCTGCTGCCGGGCGACGCCATCACGATGGAGCGCCTGATGGACCAGACGGCGATCACCTACCCGCAGACCACGCTGACCAACATGACCGGCGAGACGATCAAGACCATCATGGAAGACGTCGCCGATAACCTCTTCAACGCCGACCCCTACTACCAGCAGGGCGGCGACATGGTGCGCGTGGGGGGGATCGAGTACACCATCAACCCGAACCAGACCATCGGCAAGCGCATCGGCAACATGACCATCAAGGGCAAGCCGGTGGTCGCCAACAAGACCTACAAGGTCGCCGGCTGGGCGCCGGTGGCTGAAGGGGCGACCGGCGAACCGGTGTGGGACGTCGTCGCCGGCTACCTGCGCGACAAGAAGGTGATCAAGGGCTTGAAGCTGAACGAGCCCAAAATCACCGGGGTCGGCAAATCCAACCCGGGTATCGCCGACTACAAGGGCGGGGTATCCTGAACGCACCGATCGCAAGGTAAAAAAGGGGGTGCAAGCCCTTTTTTTTACGCCTGTGACAAGCCCCGTCAACCTAAATTTGTATCTTTGTGGTAAATGAATTGCCGTTTTCAGGATCAATAGCTTACCCGCACCTGGCCACTCACCCGATAGGTGACTGGGTATCACGATGTAAGTCTTTGTTTTTTCCTCTGTGCCTCTGTGGTTCAAATGCGGTTTTTGGGATCAACGCATGATGCCGATCCGCGAAAAATGCGATTTCGGACGGACCCGCGACAGCGCCCGCAAAAAAACCTGCTGCAATGCGGCCGGGTCAAGCGAGGCCTGCCCGAACAACCGCTGCTCCAGCTGGCGCACGGCGTCTGCCGCATCGCACGCCGCCGTTTCCCGCTGCATGCGCAGCATCCATTCGCCGAGGCTGGGCGCGCAGGGTTGGCCGGTCAGCGAAAACTGCCGCACCGCCCGGGCCAATTCCACGGCTTCGCCGGCCTGCCGGATCGCGCGCAGGCCACGCCGCCGCGCCAGCCGCCAGCGTGCCATGCGGCGGATCTGCCGGATCAGCCCCGCCAGCAGCAGCGCGCCTGCAAGCCCCCCCGCCACGCGCCCGGCAAGCTGCCAGCGCGGATCGAAAACCGTCAGCGGCTTGCCCGCCAGCGGCACGCTGGCCACCTGGCCACGCGCTGCGTCATACCAGGGCAGGCGCAGCGTCGGCAGCTTCAGTTCACCGCGTGCGCGCGGCTGCAGAAACAGGGTGACGACGTAGCGCGACAAGGGCGAATTCGGGTCTTCGGTCGCCGCCGCCTCGATCAGCGGCGGATACACGCCGAGCGCGGGCGACTCGCGCAGTTGCAGTTCGAGCAAGGCCTTGAGGCCGTCCGCGCTGTAGCCGCCCGCCACTTCAAAGCGCCAGCCGAGCGGACGCCGCAGCGGCCAGCGCGCCGGCAGCGGATCGGCGCGAACGACCGGCGCGGCCGGCGGAACCTGGGCCGGCAGCCAGGCCGGCAAGGCGGCGGCTTCGAAATCCAGCGATGGTCCGGGAAAACGCAGGCGCTGGCCGAAACGGCTGGCGTCGAGCATGGGCACCCCAAGGGAAGCCGCGCCTTCCCGGGTGGCCAGCAGCGCCCAGTGAAAGCGGTGCAGGGTGCAGGCCTCGCCCGCCCGCTCGCCTTCGCCCGCCTCTTCGCCCAGCACACGTACGACGCGCCCGGCGTGCGTCGGCAGCGCCGGGCGCCGCCATTGCAGGCTGCCGTCGTCGCAGATCGAAAGGCTCAGGCGGGCCGGCTGGTTCACCCGCGGCGCTGCCGGCTCCAGTGTCCAGTGCGCGCTCACTCGCGGCACGGCCTCGCTGCCGTCGGTGACGGTCAGCGGCAGCGCGCGGGTATGCCGCGTCTCCAGTTGCAGCGGCGGGATCGGCATGGCGCCGGCAAGCCGCGGGTACAGCGTCAGCACCAGGGTATCGCTGTCCGTGCCCCGGTTGCGGATGCGCGCGAAGACCTCGAAGCGTGCGTCGAGCGGCGCCAGGTCGAGCGCATCGAGATCGAGACCGCGTGCCTCAACCGTCAGGCTGAGCGGCTCGCCCAGCGCCACGGCGGGCCGGTCCAGCTGCGCGGTCAGCGACGCCGCGTGGGCCGCGCTGCCCGCCAGCAAGGCCATCAGCACGAAACGCTTCACCATGGCGGCCGCTCCGCGTCGTCATGGCGTGCATCCTGTTGCAGCAGGTTTTTCAGCAGGCTTTCCGGACGGTCTTCCAGGCGTTCGAGTTTTTTGAACCCGGACAGCGCCAGCCGCGGATCGACCGTCACCCGGGGGCGCGGCGCAACTGCGCCCCGGTGCGCGGCGCCGGCCGCCTGTGCGTTGCGCTCGAGCTGCATGCCGGCCGCTTCGGACTCGGGGTCGTCGGGCGTCTGGCCGCCTTGCCCGTCCAGCTGGATGCGGCCTTCGGCCAGGAAGCCGCGCCGCCCGCCAAGGTCGCTTTGCATCGGCGCATCAGGTCGCTGGCGGCGCAGCCGCTGCCAGGCTTTGTCCCGATTCGAGCGTGCGTTGGCATCGCCCGGCCGCATACGCAGCACGGTTTCGAACGCCTCCCAAGCGGCCTGCCACTGGCCGCGCCCATAGTGCGCGTTGCCCAGGTTGTAGAGCGCATCCGCGCGCTGGGCGTCGTTTTCCGCCAGCAGCAGCGCGGTGCCGAAGTGGCGCGCCGCCGTCGCATACCCGGCCTGCCGCCAGGCGGCGGCGCCCGCGCCCATCTGCCCGCGGTAACCGCCGGACTGGGCATACAGGGTTTGCGCAGTGGCGTACTGCTTCTGCTGCCAGGCCTGCCAGGCCGCGGCTTCGTCGGCCAATACATCGGGCGGCGCAAGAGCGGTGCCGAAGACGGTCAGGGCGACAAGCGCCGCCACCCGGCGCGGCAGGGACACTGCCATCAACAGCGCCAGCGCGGGCGCCAGGCACCAGGCATACAGCTCTCGCCACGCCCTCGCCCCAAGCGCTTCGACCGGGTCGCCCGGCAACTCCGCGATGCCCCGGTCGTGCAAAGCCGACCAGTCGGCATCGCCATCGGCAACCGCCGCGAAGCGCCCGCCCGTTGTGTGTGCCCACTGACGATAGGCTGCTGCGACCATGCGGCTTTGCACCTGCACCCCGTCCCGTTCCGCAAATCCGCCGTCCGGCAATGGCACCGGCGCGCCCGCTTCGCTGCCCACGCCCAGCACGAACAGCGGCAGCCGGGCTTGGCGCAAGCTTTCCACGGCGGCTTGCGCCTTTTCGTCGACGCCGACGGACTCGGCATCGGTCAGCAGCAGGATGGCCTTGGCGCGGCCGGGCGCGGCATCGAGCTGCGCGCGCGCCAGGTCGAGCGCGGCCGCCAGGTTCGTTCCCTGCGCCTCGATCAGGCGCGGGCCGACCTGATCGAGCGCACGCTGCAGCAGCGCCGCATCGTCGGTGGGTGGCAGCAGCACGCCCGCCTCGCCGGCATAGACGACGAGTCCCACCCGCTCGCCCTGCAGCCGCTGCAGCCAGTCCAGCAGTTCGAGGCGCGCGCGGGCGAGGCGATCCGGGGCGATGTCGGTGGCGCGCATCGAGGCGGAGACGTCGAGCACCGCCATCACCGTCACCCGGTGGCGCGGCACGGTCTGGCCGTCCTGCACGTCCAGCGGCAGACGCGGGCCGGCGGCGGCCAGCGCCAGCAGCGCCCAGGCCAGTCCGTGCGCCAGCGTGCGCCAGCGTGCGCTGGCCTGCGCGACAGGCTGGTTTGCCGCCCACGGCAACAGCGCCGCGTCGGCATAGCGCAGCAGCCGCGCATGCCGCGCCCGCCGCCACCAGCCGAACACGAGCGGCAGCACTGCCAGCCCCAGCCACAGTAGTTCGCGCCAGTGCAGATGCAGCAGGGCGTCGATCATGTGGACTGCCTCAAGCTCAGCCAGCGCGCACCGGCCAGAGCGGCAGCCGCCAGCGCCAGCAGCACCCAGTACCCTTCGCGCACCTGGCGCTGCTGCGCCGGGCGCGCCAGGGTCGGTTCGACCCGGTCGATGGCGCGGATCACGCGCGTGGCGTCGTCGACGCTGGCGATCGCGAAATGCCGGCCGCGGCTGAGTCGCGCCAGGTCAACCAGATCGGGCTGCGGATCGGACTCAACCGGTTTGGATCCGATGCGCGCGGCACGCCCCGCCGCGAAGGGATCGCTGCCGAACTGCAGGGTGTGGATCGCCACCCCGGCCTGGCGCGCCACGGCCAGCGATTCGGCCGGCGTCAGCGTGCCGGCGTTGTTGTCGGCGCCGTCGCTCACCAGGAGGATGGCCGGGCGCAGGCGGCGCGTGCGCACCTGCTTCAGCGCCATGCCGAGGGCGTCGCCGAGCGCGGTATCCGGCCCCGCCATGCCGACCTGAAGCCGCTGGATTTGGGCGATCGCATGCACGCGGTCGAAGGTCGGCGGGGTCAGCGTCGCCACCTCGCTGCCGAACACGATGACGCCGAAGCGGTCGCCGGGACGGCCGTCGATGAAGCGCGTCAGCGTGTCCTTCAGCACCGTCATGCGTTCGACCTCGCGCCCGTCCTGCCGGAAATCGCGGATGCTCATGGTGAGCGAGGTGTCGATCAGCAGCACCATGTCGCGCCCTTCCGGCGGCGGCGTGATCCAGTCGCCGACCTGGCGCGGCTGCGCCAGCGCCAGCACCAGCAGGGCAAACGCCAGCCCGCGCAGCAGGACCGGCCGGCGCAGGCTGGGCGCGGGCAGCTGACCCAGCGCCGCCAGCGGCAGTGCCGGATGGTTGAGCACCACGCCCAGTGCCTCGCCGCCCTGACTTTCCCCCGACGCACGGCGCCAGGCCAGCCAGCCCCAGGCCGCGACCGGCAGCAGCAGGGCCAGCCAGAGCGGCTGCGCCAGTTCGAACCCGAGCGGCAAGCCCCATTCAGACATGGCGTCCCCAGGCTCGGGCGGTTTCGCACAGCGCCGCCAGCGCCGCGTAGCCATCGGGCGGCGGCGGGGCAAAACGCAGTTGCGTCAGGGTCGTCGCCCAGCCCGCCCAGACGGCTGGATCGATGCCGGATGGGCTGCCCGCGGCGTCCACCCGGGGCAGGCGATAGCGGACGCGCGCCCAGGCGTCGAGCCGCGCGGCCAGCGCCGGCACGGTGTCCTGCCGCAGGGCTACGGCAGCAGCAACGTGACGCAGCGCGCGCACCGGGCGGCGCCGCTGCCAAAGCCAGGCCGCACCCGCGATACCCACCACACACGCCAATGCCACTGTTCCCCACAGCAGCAGGCTGCTGCCGGTCGCCACGATTTCAGGCGCGGCCGGCACGATGATGTCGGCGAGTTCGTTGCGCGGGTCAGCCATGGATCAGCAGCGCGACCAGATCGTCGGCCTCGCTGTTCACCTGCTGATGGCGCGCCCCGGCACGGGCGAGGCGCACGGCCTGCGCCGCCAGATGATCGGCAAACGCGCTGCGGACAGCGCCGCGCACCGCGGTCTCGCCGGTGTCGAGCCACACCCGCTGGCCGCTCGCCATGTCGTGAAAACGCACCAGCCCCATCTCCGGCAAGGCGCGCTCGGCCGGGTCGACGATCTGGATCGCCCACACGTCGCAGCGCGCGGCCAGCCGCGCCAGCGGCGTTTCATGAGCTTCGGCCAGCCAGGCGAAATCGCTGATCAGAACCAGCCGCGCGCCGCGCGGCAGGCTCGCTTCCAGCGCGGCCAGGCGGTCGGCATGGTGCAGGAATTCGGTCGGCGCGGGGTCGCTGAGCGGCGGGCACGGTGCCGCCGCCTGTTCGATCAGGCCGAGCGCCGCCAGGCGGCCATGGCGCGCGGGCAGGGTTTCATCCTGCGCGTTCCACAGCGTGGCGCCGATCACGCCGTTGCGCCCGGCGGTGGCGAAAGCCAGCACCGCGGCCACCCTTGCCGCCTGGGCAACCTTGAGCCGGCGGCGCGTGCCGAAGCGCATCGTGGCGCCGCGATCCACCACCAGATGCACCAGCGGCTGGCGCTCCTCGCGGTAGATTTTGAGATGCGCGCGCCCGGTGCCGCCGCCTGTTCGATCAGGCCGAGCGCCGCCAGGCGGCCATGGCGCGCGGGCAGGGTTTCATCCTGCGCGTTCCACAGCGTGGCGCCGATCACGCCGTTGCGCCCGGCGGTGGCGAAAGCCAGCACCGCGGCCACCCTTGCCGCCTGGGCGACCTTGAGCCGGCGGCGCGTGCCGAAGCGCATCGTGGCGCCGCGATCCACCACCAGATGCACCAGCGGCTGGCGCTCCTCGCGGTAGATTTTGAGATGCGCGCGCCCGGTGCGCGCGGTGGTGCGCCAGTCCATGTCGCGGATATCGTCGCCCGGGCTGTACGGGCGCGACTCCTCGAAATCCAGCCCGCGTCCCAGCCAGCGCGACGCCCAGTCGCCGGCATGATGGTCATGTACCTCGCGCACCGGCAGCGTCGCCAGCAGGCTGGCCTGCGCGGCGAGGCCGGCCATGTCGGCCGCGGCGATCAGCGGCGCGTGGACCGAGGCCGGCGCATCGGGCGCTGCGCGCCCGCGCGCAAAAGCCTTGAGGCGAGCCAGCCTCACGGCGCGGGCACGGCATCGAGCAGGCCGGCGATGAAGGCGTCGCGGCCGAGTTTCTGCAGGCGCGCGTCGAGGCTCAGGGTGATGCGATGACGCAGGCAATCGGCGGCCAGCTGGCGGACGTCGTCCGGCGTCACGTAATCGCGGCCGCGCAGATAGGCCGCGGCGACCGACGCGTGCAGCAGGGCGAGCGAGGCACGCGGGCTGGCGCCCACTTCCACCGCATTGGCCCAGTCGGCGCGCCATTCGCCGGGCGCGCGGGTGGCGCGCACCAGGGCGACGATGTAGCGCTCGACGTCCTCGGATACGTGAACCTGCCGCACCTCCTCGCGTGCCGCCAGTACGGTGGCGGTATCGATCACCGCCGCCAGCGGCGCATGACCGGCGCTCGCCGCATGCGCGCGGTCGCGGCGCAGGATGTCGAGCTCCTCCTGATCGCCGGGGTAATCCAGCGCCACATGCAGCAGGAAGC
>JAMCVR010000116.1 GCA_023475455.1 Thermoplasmatota archaeon
TCCCGCCTGCAGAAAATCCGCCGCTTCGCGTTGCAGCAGGCCGAGCACGCCGCCCAGGCCGCGCAGCGTCCGCGCGGCGGCGGCGTCGCCCCGGTTGGCCTCGCCGGCCAGTTCGAACAGCACCGCGAGGGCTTCCGGGGTGTTGAAGTCGTCGTCCATCGCCGCCCGGAAGCGCTGCGCCGCAGGCTCGCTCCAGTCGGGCGCTGCCGTCACGGGCGCGTTTTTCAGCGCGGTATACAGCCGCGTCAGCGCGCTTTTGGCGTCGTCGAGATGCGCGTCCGAATAGTTCAGCGGGCTGCGGTAGTGCGCGCGCAGGATGAAGAAGCGCACCACTTCGGCGTCGTACTTATCCAGCACCTCGCGGATGGTGAAGAAATTGCCCAGCGACTTGGACATCTTTTCGTTGTCGATCCGCACGAAGCCGTTGTGCATCCAGTAGTTGACGAATTTGCAGCCGTGCGCGCCCTCGGACTGGGCGATCTCGTTTTCGTGGTGGGGAAACTGCAGGTCCTGGCCGCCGCCGTGGATGTCGAAGTGCTTGCCGAGCAGGTCGGCGCTCATCGCCGAACATTCGATGTGCCAGCCGGGGCGCCCCGGTCCCCACGGCGAGTCCCAGGCCGGCTCGCCCGGCTTGGCGGCCTTCCACAGCACGAAATCCATCGGGTCGCGCTTGTTGGGGTCGACTTCCACCCGTTCGCCGGCGCGCAGCTCGTCGAGGCTCTTTCCGGACAGGCGGCCGTAGGCGGGGAACGCCCGCACGCTGTAATAGACGTCCCCGTTGGGCGCGGGATAGGCCAGGCCGTTCTGGATCAACTGCCCGATCAGCGCCAGCATCTGCGCCACATACCCGGTGGCGCGCGGCTCGTGGTCGGGCGGCAGCACGCCGAGCGCGCGTTCGTCCTCGTGCATCGCGGCGATGAAGCGCCCGGTCAGCGCGGCCGGGGTTTCGCCATTTTCGTGCGCGCGCCTGATGATCTTGTCGTCGATGTCCGTAATGTTTCTCACGTACTCGACCCGGTAGCCGCTGGCGCGCAGCCAGCGCGTCACCATGTCGAACACCACGAACACCCGCGCGTGGCCAAGATGACACAGGTCGTAGACCGTCATGCCGCAAACGTACATGCGGACCCGGCCGGGGGTGATCGGAACGAATGCTTCCTTGGTGCGCGTAAGGGAATTGGTAATGTGCAGCATGGGTGCGAACGGGCTACGAACGGAATGGCAACTTACTGGAATCAGGCGGCGCGCCGACTGTCTCAACCGGGTCGATCATCCTGAAAACCGCAGTTTGAACCACAGAGACACAGAGAACATCGAGAAAACAATCGGTCATGCACTTTTGCCGATTCACCCAACGGGTGCACGCAGCTTTAGCTGCAACGCCTTGTTTTTACTCTGTGTCTCCGTGTCTCTGTGGTGAGGAATTTTAAGATCATTGTTAGAATGCCTGTTCCCCAAGATGATCCGAGCATATCACATGGCTTTGCCACGTTTCCTTGCCGCCCTTGTCGCCTGCGTCATCGTCGCCAGCTCCCCCGTTCTGGCCAATGAAGTCCAGGAGATCGGCCAGCAGTTCCGCAAGGGCGACCTCGCCGGCGCGCTCGACCTCGCCAACCGCTATCTGGCCAAGAATCCCAAGGATGCCCAGGCACGCTTCCTCAAGGGGTTGATCCTCGCCGACCAGGGCAAGGCCAACGATGCCATCGCCGTGTTCACCGCGCTGACCGAGGACTACCCCGAGTTGCCCGAGCCCTACAACAACCTGGCCGTCTTGTATGCCTCGCAAAGCAAGTACGAGGCCGCGAAGAACGCGCTGGAAATGGCGATCCGCAGCCATCCCGGCTACGCCACCGCACACGAAAACCTCGGCGACCTCTACGCCAAGATGGCTTCGCTCGCCTATGAGAAGGCGCTCGCGCTCGACAGCAAGAATGCCGCCGCGCAGACCAAGCTTGCGCTCATTCAGGACATGATCGGGGCGCCACGCAAAGCTGCGGTCGCCAAGCCGGCCGCAGCCGAGCCCGCCAAGCCCGCCCCCGCGGCAAGCAGCGCCCCGGCCAGCGGCGCAATCGAAGCCGCCATCACCCGCTGGGCGCAAGCCTGGTCGGCGCATGACGTCGATGCCTACCTGGCGGCCTACGCCAGCGATTTCGCCGCCGGCGGCATGACGCGCGCCGACTGGGAAGCCCAGCGCCGTTCCCGCATCACTGCGCCAAAGTCGATCGAAGTCAAGATCAGCGACCTCAGGATCGAGCAGCAGGGCGACACCGCAAGCGCCAGCTTCCGCCAGATCTATCGTTCCGACCGCCTGAACACCACCGCCACCAAGACGCTGAAGCTGGCCTTGCAGAATGGCGAGTGGCGTATCATCGGCGAAACTTCCCAATAGGCGGCGGGAGGACTATCGGAGCCCCCCTCGGCGACCGCGCCGCCAAGCGGCCATTCCGGAGCCGCGAAAACGGCTGCCGGAAAATCATTCACGAAACCTCTCTTTAAGGACATCCATGGTCAAGCTGCACACCAATCACGGCACCATCACCCTCGAACTCGACGCCGAGAAGGCGCCCAGGACAGTCGAAAACTTCCTGCAATACGTGCGCGACGGCTTCTTCGACGGCACGATTTTCCATCGCGTGATCGACGGCTTCATGATCCAGGGCGGCGGCTTCGAGCCCGGCATGACGCAGAAGCCCACCCGCGAGGCGATCGGGAACGAAGCGGCCAACGGCCTGAAGAACGAGGCCTACACCATCGCCATGGCGCGCACCCCCAACCCCAATTCGGCCACCGCGCAGTTCTTCATCAACGTCGCCAACAACAGCTTCCTCAACTTCACCGCGCCCACCCCGCAGAGTTACGGCTACGCCGTGTTCGGCAAGGTCGTCGAGGGCACGGACGCGGTCGACAGGATCAGGAAGGTGAAGACCGGCAACCGCGCCGGCCACCAGGACGTGCCGCTGGAAGACGTGGTCATCACCCAGGCGGAAATCGTCTGAAGGCGCCGGTGAGCCTGGCTTCAACCAGAGGCGCTGGCCGCACCTTCTTCGTCGCCGACCTGCACCTCACCGACGAACGCCCGGTCGCCACCGGGCGTTTTTTTCGCTTTCTGCAGGAAGAGGCGGCCGGCGCGGATGCGCTCTACATCCTGGGCGACCTGTTCGAGGCCTGGACCGGCGACGACCATGACGAGCAGGTGGCGCACGACGCCGCGCGCCGGATCAAGTCGCTCGTCGATGCGGGCACGCCGGTGTTTTTCATGCACGGCAACCGCGACTTCATGCTGGCCGAGCGCTACGCCGCGCGATCGGGCATGACGCTGCTCGCGGACCCCGCCCGCATCGATCTGTACGGCGTGCCGACGCTGCTGATGCACGGCGACACGCTGTGCACGGACGACCTTGCCTACCAGGCCTTCCGGCGCCGGGTGCGGCACCCGCTCTCGCTGGCGTTGCTGCGGCTTCTCCCCTTGGCCTGGCGCCGCCGCCTCGCACGCCAGGCGCGGGCAGGCAGCGAATCGGCCAAGGCCGGCAAGCCGGCCGAGATCATGGATGTGAATGCCGATACCGTGGTGCGCGTGCTGCGCGAACATCAGGTCTGCCGCCTGATCCACGGCCACACGCATCGCCCGGCGCGTCATGCCCATGTCGTCGATGGCCATGACTGCGAGCGCTGGGTGCTGCCGGACTGGTATGCCCGCTGGGGCTATGGGGTGTGCGACGCGGCGGGCTGCGCGCTCAGGATAGAAAATTCATCCTGAGTGTTTACAAAGGCACGGAGAAACCCGTCAAACCTAAATTCCTCACCACGGAGATGTGTCCCTGCTGGACACATCTCCGTGCCTCTGTGGTTCATCCAGGTTTATGACGGCGCGTCGATCGATGTCATGCCGTCCGGCACGCGGAACAGTTCCGGCCTGATCCACGGCCACACGCATCGCCCGGCGCGTCATGCCCATGTCGTCGATGGCCATGACTGCGAGCGCTGGGTGCTGCCGGACTGGTATGCCCGCTGGGGCTATGGGGTGTGCGACGCGGCGGGCTGCGCGCTCAGGATAGAAAATTCATCCTGAGTGTTTACAAAGGCACGGAGAAACCCGTCAAACCTAAATTCCTCACCACGGAGATGTGTCCCTGCTGGACACATCTCCGTGCCTCTGTGGTTCATCCAGGTTTATGACGGCGCGTCGATCGATGTCATGCCGTCCGGCACGCGGAACAGTTCCGGCCGGAGCGGCTGCTTCGATTCGCTTTCGAACTGCCGCGTCCGCCCGGTAAACTCGCGCTCCTCCAGCGGCAGGCCCAGCTTGAGCGTGGCGCCCGGCTCCCATACCAGATTCGCCAGGTCGCAGTCGTGCTGGATTGCGCTCGGCGAATCCTTCCACACGCGGTACTGCATCGCGGCCAGCACCCCCTTCAGTTCGGCCATCGCGCGTGCCGCATCCGGCGCGGCACGCCGGGCGGCTATGCCCTCGCTGCACACCACGCCCTTCACCGACAGGCTGAAACGCCGGCTGTCACGCGCGGCCGGACGCACGTCGAGGATGGGTTTCCAGCCCGCCGGCCTGGGCGGCAGCGTGCCGGGCGTGAACACCATCGCCAGCCGGTTGCCGTGCATCACGTTGATGACCTTCTGCCCGCGCCGGTCCAGCAGGACGAAATCGCCGTCGTCGTTGCCGTCGTCCATGCGCAGGAAATCCGGCGTGACCAGGATGCGCGTCAGATAGGGCGGATCGCCCGGATCCTGCTCGACATAACGCAACTCGGTCATGTCGGCGGCGTGGGCAGCGCCCAGGCCAAGCAGGCACAGCGTCAGCCACTTCGTCATGCCGTCAGCCCCCGGGCCAGATCCGCCTGGATGTCGGCCACCGATTCCAGCCCCACCGCGATGCGCACCAGCCCGTCGCCGATGCCGGCCGCCGCGCGCTGCTCCGCCGTCATGCGGCTGTGGGTGGTGGTCGCCGGATGGGTGATGGTGGTCTTGGTGTCGCCCAGGTTGGCGGTGATCGACAGCATCCGGGTCGCGTCGATCAGCTTCCATGCGGCCGCCTGGCCGCCCTTGAGCTCGAACGCGACGATGCCGCCGCCGGTCTTCTGCTGCGCCAGCGCCAGTGCGTGTTGCGGATGCGACGGCAGGCCGGGATACAGCACGCGCGCGGCCTGCGGCTGCGTTTCCAGCCATTGCGCCAGCGCCAGCGCGTTTTTCGAATGCGCCTCCATGCGCAAGGAGAGCGTCTCCATGCCTTTCAGGATCACCCAGGCGTTGAATGCCGACAGCGTCGGCCCGGCGGTGCGCAGGAAGGTGTAGACGCCTTCCATCAAGGCCTGGCTGCCGAGCACCGCGCCGCCCAGCACCCTGCCCTGGCCGTCGAGATACTTGGTGGCGGAATGGATCACGATGTCGGCGCCGAATTCGAGCGGCTTTTGCAGCGCAGGCGAGCAGAAGCAGTTGTCGACCGCGAGCCAGGCGCCCGCCTCGCGGGCGATGTCGGCCAGCGCGCGGATGTCGCTCACTTCGGTGAGCGGATTGGACGGCGACTCGACGAAGAAGAGCTTCGTGTTCGGCTTCACCGCCGCGCGCCATTCCGCCGGGTCGGTCGGCGAGACGTAGGTCGTCTCGATGCCGAAGCGGCCGAGGATGTTGGAGAACAGTTGAACCGTCGAGCCAAAGATCGAGCGCGACGCGACGACGTGCTCGCCCGCCTTCATCAAGCCCATCACGGTCGCCAGGATCGCGGCCATGCCGGAGGCGAACGCCACGCAGCGTTCGGCGCCCTCGAGCGCGGCGAGCCGCGCTTCCATCATCTGGACGGTGGGGTTGGTGAAGCGTGCGTAGATCGGCCCCGGCTGCTCGCCCTTGAAGCGCGCGGCGGCTTCGGCGGCGCTGCCGAACACGAAGCTGGAGGTGAGGAACAGCGCCTCCGAGTGTTCGTTGAACTGGCTGCGCACCGTGCCGGCGCGCACCGCCAGGGTTTCGATGTCGTAATCGTCGTTCATGGAAATCAGCTTCCGGTTGCCAGATTGAGGTCGAGCTGCTGGGTCGACAGGGCCGACGGCGGCGGCGTTTCGCCGTTGCGCACCGCCTCGACGTAGTTCAGATACTCCGGCGTGACGTCGCCCGTAACGTAGCGACCGTCGAAGCACGAGGTATCGAAATCGGGAATCGCCGGGTTGCCCGCCCGCACTGCCGCGACCATGGCGTCGAGATCCTGGTAGATCAGCGCATCGCAGCCGATCTCGCGCGCGATCTCCGCGTCGGTGCGGCCGTTGGCGATCAGTTCGTTGCGCGTCGGCATGTCGATGCCGTACACGTTGGAGTAGCGCACCGGCGGCGAGGCCGAGGCGAAATAGACCTGCGCGGCGCCGGCATCGCGCGCCATCTGCACGATCTCGCGGCTGGTGGTGCCGCGCACGATGGAATCGTCGACCAGCAGCACGTTCCTGCCCTTGAATTCCTCGGCGATGGCGTTGAGCTTCTGCCGCACCGATTTCTTGCGCAGCGCCTGCCCCGGCATGATGAAGGTGCGGCCGATGTAGCGGTTCTTGATGAAGCCTTCGCGGTACGGCACGTCGAGGTGGTTCGCCAGCTGCAGCGCGGAGGGGCGGCTGGTGTCGGGAATCGGGATCACCACGTCGATCTTCAGGTGGGCGAATTCGCGCTTGATCTTTTCGGCCAGCGAGACGCCCATGGCCAGGCGCGTGCT
Organism: Thermoplasmatota archaeon; assembly: GCA_023475455.1. Next base: position 6,701 of record JAMCVR010000116.1, read on the forward strand.
GTAGACCGAGACGCCGTCCATCACCGAGTCGGGACGCGCGAGATAGACATACTCGAAAATGCAGGGGTTGAGCACCGCGCGGTCGCTGCACCGGCGGCTGTGCAGCTTGCGCCGGTAATCGATGAACACCGCTTCGCCCGGCGCCACGTCGCGCAGCAGGCGAAAGCCCAGCGTGTCGATCGCCACGCTTTCCGACGCCACGATGTACTCGTGCGGCTTGGCCTGATCGTTGACGCCGATCACCAGCGGACGGATGCCGTGGGGATCGCGGAAGGCCAGCAGGCCGTAGCCGGCGATGAAGGCGGTCACCGCATAGGCGCCCTTGCAGCGCGCGTGCACGCCCGCCACCGCGCCGAAGATCGTGTCCAGGCTCAACTGCCGGCCCGAGGCGCGCACCTGCAGTTCATGCGCCAGCACGTTCAGCAGCACCTCGGAATCCGAATTGGTGTTGACGTGGCGCAGGTCGGTGCGGAACAGCGACTCCTTGAGTTCGTGGGTATTGGTCAGGTTGCCGTTGTGCCCCAGCACGATGCCGTAGGGCGAATTGACGTAGAACGGCTGCGACTCGGCCGACGACGACGCGCTGCCCGCGGTGGGATAGCGCACGTGCGCCACCCCCATGTCGCCCAGCAGGTTGCGCATGTCGCGGGTGCGGAACACGTCGCGCGCCAGCCCCTGCCCCTTGTGCATGTGGAAGCGGCTTTCCTCCGCCGTCACGATCCCGGCCGCATCCTGGCCGCGATGCTGCAACACCATCAGCCCGTCGTACAAAAGCTGATTGGCCGCCGAATTGGAAACGACTCCGATTACCCCGCACATGCTGCGCACCCATCCATGAAATTATTCGTAACGAACGTACTTTGCGACATCTGCCGGCAGCAGCGGCAAGGCGCGCAACGCCATCGCCTGCAGACTGCCCGACAGCATGGCCTGCTTCCAGAAGTCGGTGCGCGGCAGCGAGGTCAGCCCGGCGGCGAGCGTCAGCCCGACCAGGATCACCAATCCCTTGGCCAACCCCAGTACGCCGCCCAGCGCCTTGTCGGCGCCGCCCAGCCCCGCCGCCTTGACCAGCGAAGCCAGGGCATGACCCAGCAGCAGCACGCCGATCAGCACCACCAGAAAAATCACCGCAAAGCCGGCGAAATAGCGGATCGCCGGGTTTTCAACGCCGATGGGAAGCAGCGGCGCGACCATCAACGCACCCCACTTGCCCGACACGAAGGCCAGCACCCAGGCCGCCAGAGAAAACAGCGTGTCGACCAGGCCCCGCACCAAGCCGCGCACCACGGTCAGGACCAGCACCAGCAGCACGATGAGGTCGAGCAGGCTCATTTGACGAGCACCTGCCCGGACATGCCGTTTTCAGCCAGTTTCACCGCTGCCGCCACCGCGGCCTGCCGCGATGCGTACGGTCCCACGCGCACGCGCGTCAGTTTTCCGACGGTGTCGGTGTAGGCCGGCAATCCGGCCTGGATGGCACGCGCTTTCAGCGAATCGGCCTTGGCGGAATCGGACAGGGCGGCCAGCTGCACCACAAACGTCTCGCCGGCTGCTGCGGGCCGGGGCTGCGCAGCAGGCTTGGGCGCGGGGGGCGCGGACACCGGTTTGACCGGTGCCGTCCTGGCCGGTTCGGGTTCGGGGGCGGGCTCGGCCTGGGGCGCGGGTTGCGCCGCGGGCGGGGGGGGAACGGACGGTTCGGGCGCGGCTGCCGCTTCGGGCTCGTTTACCCGATCCGGCAGCGTGGCCGGTTCGGGGGCCGCCGCCATGCGGACGGCCAGCGAACTGGCGGGCGGCGGTTCGTCTTCCAGCAGCAGCGGCAGCACGATCACCGCCAGCAGGGTCAGGGCCACCGCACCGATCAGGCGGCGCCGGGCGAGGCGTTTGAGGTCATTTTCACTGCTGGGTGGCGGCATGGTCGAGCACGGCGGCAACGGTATAGAACGAACCGAAGACGAGAATTCTATCACCTTCGCACGCCGCGCTTCGCGCCTCCGCGAGCGCCGCATTCACGTTCGGCCGCACGCTGACCGGTGCCTTGCCTGCCTGGGCGCGCAGCAGGGCGGCCAGCGCCGCCGCGTCCCGTGCGCGCGGCGAATCGGGCGTGCACGTCCACCACGCATCGATTTCATCCCGCAATGCGGCGAACACGCCCGTCGCATCCTTGTCGGCCAGCATGCCCACCACCGCCAGCGTACGCCCGGGCACCGGCCGCTCGCGCAGGGTGGCGGCCAACGCCCGCGCGGCTTCCGGGTTGTGCGCCACATCGAGAATGACATCCGGCTCACGGGCGATGCGCTGGAACCGCCCCGGCGCCCGTGCCGCTGCCAGCCCCTGGCGAATTGCCGCCCCGCTCACCGGCAGGCGGCCTCGCACGGCTTCCAGCGCCGCCAGCGCCGCGGCGGCGTTGCGCAACTGACAGGCGCCCGCCATGGCGGGCAGGGGCAATCCCGGCCGGGTCGTGTCCGGGCCGCGATATAGCCAACGGTCACCTTCGCGCCGCGCGGAAAAATCCCGCTCCACGCAACGCAGGTCGGCGCCGATGCGCCGCGCATGATCGAGCAGGCTGGCGGGGGGCGCCGGGTCGGCG
>JAMCVR010000081.1 GCA_023475455.1 Thermoplasmatota archaeon
CTCCTGATCGCGCGCCAGAGTTATTTCCACCAGGAGAAAATGGCGGCGGTGGGCGCGCTGGCCGCCGGCGTGGCCCACGAAATCGGCAATCCCATTGCGGCCATGTCCGGCGTGGTGCAGGAAATGGGCGAGCGTTTCCCTCTTGTCGGCGCGAGTCTTGCCGAATCCCGGCGCGCAATGGCGCGGGCTGCCGCGAATCCCTCCGAATCCGAGCGGGCCGCGCTGAGTGCCGAATTGCTCAACACCAAGAACAAGCTCGCCCAGCGGGTCGAGCAATACCGGCAAAAACAAAAGGCGACGGCGGAACATTTCCGCGCGCAATGCGATTCGGTGGCGATGACCTCGCTGCTGCTCGGATTGTTCGGCGTCAGCTTGCTGGGCGCGATCATCGGGCTGTTTTTCACGCGGCTGACGAACGACCTGCACACTTTGGAAAACCAGGGCGCTGGAGATAGTGAAGGGCGGCCGGGGCCGGGCAATCCCGGTTAGCCGCAGCGACGAGGTGGGCGAATTGATGCGGGCGGTGAACCACATGGCGAGCGCCCTGGACGAGCGGGAAAGGGAACTCCTGATCGCGCGCCAGAGTTATTTCCACCAGGAGAAAATGGCGGCGGTGGGCGCGCTGGCCGCCGGCGTGGCCCACGAAATCGGCAATCCCATTGCGGCCATGTCCGGCGTGGTGCAGGAAATGGTCGACAAGCAGAATTCGGGCGAGTGCATGGTGGTGGGCAGAGTCTGCAATCCGGGCATACTGCAAGCCCAGATCCAGCGCCTGGCCGCGATCACCCGCGAGATATCGGAATTCGCCGCGCCCCAGCCGGCGGAACGCGAGTTGCTGGACTTGAACGGACTGGTGCGGACGGCCGCCGGCCTGATGGGTTACGATAAAAAAATGCGCCGGGTAAACCTGCGGCTCAACCTGGACAGCCAGTTGCCGGCGATCTACGGCGTGGCCGACCAGCTCACGCAAGTGATCATGAACCTGCTGATCAACGCCGCCGACGCGCTGCAAGCCGTGGAAGACCGCCCGCGCGAGATCACGTTGCACAGCGAAGTGTCCGGCGGCAATGTGTGCCTTACCGTGATGGACAACGGTTGCGGCATGGACCGCGACACGCTCAACCGCGCGTTCGGGGCCTTCTTCACCACCAAAAGCGAAGGCACCGGGCTCGGCCTGTCGCTCTGCCACTCCATCGTGACCGGGCATGGCGGCACGATTGAAATCGACTCCACGCCCGGCATGGGGACGCGCGTGCAGATACGCCTTCCCCTGCCCGCGGATGACGAGGCGGATACGCCATGACATCGCTGCAAGTGCTCGTTGTCGATGACGAACCGGCCATCCGTCAAGTGGTGGCGGCCCATTTGCGCAAGGCGGGTTATTCCGTGGAGCAGGCGGGCGGCGGCAACGCGGCCCTGGAGAGGCTTTCCCGGGGAGACGTGGATATTGCCCTGTGCGACATCAAAATGCCCGGTCTGAGCGGCATCGATCTGCTGCGCCAGGCGCGCGCCGCCGGCATCGACACGGCATTCATCATGATGACCGCCTACGCCTCCGTGGACACGGCGATCGAGGCCATGAAGGCGGGGGCGGTCGATTACATGATCAAACCCCTGAATAACGAGGAATTGCTGCACCGGCTGTCCAAGGTGGGCGATCTGCGCGGACTGCGCGCGGAAAACCGGGTGCTGCGCAAGCTGGTGCTCGGCGCCGGCGAGAACGTGTTCAATTTCAATTCCCCCGCCATGCGCGAGATGGAGCGCATGGCGGCCAAGGTGGCGCCCACCGACAGCACGGTGCTCGTTACCGGCGAGAGCGGCACGGGCAAGGGGGTGACTGCGCGCCTGATCCACCAGCAGAGCCCGCGCGCCGACGCACCCTTCATCCCCGTCAACTGCGGCGCCATCCCCGAGAACCTGGTGGAAAGCGAGCTCTTCGGCCACAACCGGGGCGCATTCACCGGTGCGGACAAGGCCAGAAAGGGCTTATTCCTGGAGGCGGACCGGGGCACCATTTTCCTCGACGAGATCGGCGAGCTTCCGCTGGCGCTGCAAGTGAAGCTGTTGCACGTGATCGAGCACAAGGAAGTGCGCCCGGTGGGCAGCGAGCAAACGCGGCGCGTGGACGTGCGCATCGTCGCCGCCACCAATCGCGATCTGGGTGAAATGGTCGCTCAAGGCAAATTTCGCCAGGACCTCTTTTTCCGGCTCAGCGTCTTTCACATCCACATGCCGCCGCTGCGGGAAAGGCGCCAGGACCTGCCCGCCTTCGTGAGGTTCCTGCTCCAGCGCAGCATGCAGCGCCTGGGTAACGGGCGCAGCCTGTCGGTCGACCCGGCCGTGGAGGAAATCCTGGTGAACCACGACTGGCCGGGCAACGTGCGCGAGTTGGAAAACGCCATCGACCGCGCGCTCATCATGGCGGACGGGGAGCGCATCACGCTTGCCGACCTGCCGCCGCAAATCACCAGAGTCGCCCGGCCGCCTTCCCCCGGCGGTGGCGCCCAGACTTCCGGCACATTGCGCGAGCAGATACGAAAATATGAAGCGGTCCTCATTCTCCGAACGATCGATGAAGCCGGCGGGGACCGCCGCGCCGCCGCGCAGAAACTCGACATCGGCTTGTCCAGCCTGTACCGGAAACTGGAAGAATTCGGGGACCAGGGACTGCCGCCCGAAGGGCACGGTTCCCGTCACGAAATCCGGCAGGCTTGAACCAAGGCTGGCTCGAATGTTGCTCTTACACGCTTTAAACAGACCAGGCGGCCACAGAGATGCCAGACAGGGGCGTGTGACGATGGACATAAGCCACGGCCAGCCGTTTTGGGTCGGTATTCTGGCGTTCGGCCTGTTATCCGCGGTCGCGCTGGCGGACCCGGCACAGGATACGGCGCACGCGGAAGAAGCCTTCCGCGTGGGGGATCTGGTGAAGGCCATGGCATTACTGAAGCAGGCCGCAGAACAGAACTACCCACCCGCCCAGGCCCGTCTTGCGGAGTTGCTGGATGTGGCCGAGCAGAACGAGGAAGCGGTGCGCTGGTTTCGCAAGGCCGCCGACCAGGGCAGCGCCGCCGGCGAGTTCGGCCTGGGTCGCATGTATGCCGCAGGCGAGGGGGTCGAAAAGGATGCCGGAAAAGCGGTCTTCTGGATCCGTCGCGCTGCGGAAAAAGATTATCTGCCGGCTGTGGATGTGATGGCCCAAGCCTACCGGATTGGCGATTTGGGCCTGGCTATTGACATCCAGCAGTCCCAATTCTGGGAAACACGGTCGCAAACGTTGAAAAAAGACACGGCTGCTGGAAAAACGATGGAAAAATCCGAACAAGGACAAGGAAAATGATCTCAAAAATGAGAACGTTCAAAAACCGCCGACGTTTCAAATTTAGATTGCTTGCACCGCTCGTGTTGGCTCTGTGGTCAGCGGGGGCGCCTCAGGCGGCGGACATGATCAAAGGCGGCGACCTTTATGCCGCCCATTGCGTTGCATGCCACGGCGCGTCGGGCGTCAGCGTCATGCCCGGCACCCCCAGTTTTGCCCGAAGCGAAGGCCTGCTGCAACCCGACCTCACGCTGCTTGCCACCATCAAAGCCGGAAAAAATGTCATGCCGGCCTTTCAGGGGGTGTTGAGCGACCGCGATATCCTGGATGTGATCGCCTATCTACGGACGTTGAACTGATGCGCACCACCACCTTTTCCCTGTTCTGGGTGTTTTGCCTTGCCTGTTCCGGCGCCGCACGGGCCGACACGCTTCCCCGCGTGATCGAGAGTTTCGAGGTGGGTGCGAATGTTTATGCGCGCGCCCTTACCGCGGAGCCCAAAAGAAATGTCCTGTGGGTGGGCACCTCCGCCGGCGTGCATGAGATAGATCTCGCCACCCGCAAGGTGCGCAACACCTTCACCCGCGCCAGCGGGCTGGCGAACGAATACGTGTTCGCCGTCGGCATCGACAAGGAGGGCTACAAGTGGTTCGGCACCAACGCCGGCGGCGCCTCGCGCTACCGCGACGGCAAGTGGAAGACCTATTTCCCCATGCATGGGCTGGCGGACTACTGGATTTACGCCTTCGCCAACGATCATAAGGGAGATCTGTGGATCGGCACCTGGGCCGGGGCCAACCGGGTCGACCTGCGCACCATGAAGTTCAGCACCTATGTGAAGGAGCTGATCAACGAATGGGTTTACGGCATCGCCGTGGATCAACGCAACCGCGTATGGTTCGGCACGGAAGGCGGAGTCTCGATGTTCGACGGCAAGGCCTGGCGCGCCTGGAGCCACAAGGACGGGCTGGGCGCACCCAACCTGGACAAGCTTTCCGCGAGTTCCAACACCGGCCTCGGCACGCGCTCCCGCCACGACCTTGGCATGCTGTCGGAGGAGGGGAAACCCACCTACAACCCCAACTACGTGTTTGCCATCCATGTGGCGCCGGACCGATCCGTCTGGGCCGGCACCTGGGGTGCCGGGGCGAGCCGCTTCGACGGCACGCGCTGGCATAACTACACCACCCGCGACGGCCTGGCGGGGAACATCGTCTACAGCATCGCTCAGGAGCCCAACGGCGTGCTCTGGTTCGGCACCAACGCCGGCGGCGCCTCGCGCTACCGCGACGGCAAGTGGAAGACCTATTTCCCCATGCACGGGCTGGCGGACTACTGGATTTACGCCTTCGCCAACGATCATAAGGGAGATCTGTGGATCGGCACCTGGGCCGGGGCCAACCGGGTCGACCTGCGCACCATGAAGTTCAGCACCTATGTGAAGGAGCTGATCAACGAATGGGTTTACGGCATCGCCGTGGATCAACGCAACCGCGTATGGTTCGGCACGGAAGGCGGAGTCTCGATGTTCGACGGCAAGGCCTGGCGCGCCTGGAGCCACAAGGACGGGCTGGGCGCACCCAACCTGGACAAGCTTTCCGCGAGTTCCAACACCGGCCTCGGCACGCGCTCCCGCCACGACCTTGGCATGCTGTCGGAGGAGGGGAAACCCACCTACAACCCCAACTACGTGTTTGCCATCCATGTGGCGCCGGACCGATCCGTCTGGGCCGGCACCTGGGGTGCCGGGGCGAGCCGCTTCGACGGCACGCGCTGGCATAACTACACCACCCGCGACGGCCTGGCGGGGAACATCGTCTACAGCATCGCTCAGGAGCCCAACGGCGTGCTCTGGTTCGGCACCAACAACGGGGTCACCCGCTACGACGGCAAAAGCTGGCGCAGCTACGACAAAAAAACCGGTCTGCTGGAAAATAATGTCTACGCGCTGGCGGTAGTGCCCAACGGAGATATCTGGGTCGGAACCAAGCGCGGTGTGACGCGCATTGGCCGGTAAGCGGGGAAAAAAGGAGAACATTGAATGCAGTTGAATCTTAAATCGGCAGCGGCAATTGTGGTCGGCGTGATCGGCGTGGCGGCCGGGGCGTATACCCTGGGCGTGAAGCAGGCGGCCAAGCCCCAGACGCCCGTGGTGGCGTCAACATCCCAATCGGGGGCGCCCGCGAACGGGCAAAGAACGGCGGCCGGACCGCTCCCCCCCGGCGCGGCGATGCCGACCAACCATCCCCCGATGGGCCAGGAGGCTCAGCGGGAAGGAAAAGTTCATGTGGATCCGAACGCCAAGTTCACCCATTTCCGCGTCGGCAACCGCAATGTCAAGTCCATCTTCATCGACGGCAAAGTCGCCTGGGTCGGCACTTCGGGCGGCGTGATCCGCTACGACACCGGCACCGACGAGTACCGCCTGTTCGATGCGCGCAACGGGCTGCTTTCCAACGGTATCTTCTACGTGGGCAAACTGGATGGGCGTATTCTGGTGGGTACCTACGGCGGCGGCATGTCCTTGTACGATGCGGCCAGCGACAAGTGGGAAAATTTCAACATTCCCAACGGGCTGGCGGACGCCTTCGTTTACGACGTGCTTAAGGCGTCCAACGGGGACGTCTGGATCGCCACCTGGTCGGGCGCCAACCGCATCCGGGGCGGCGACCTGAAGGATCGCTCCAAGTGGGACGTGTTCACGGTGGAAAACACCAAGGGGGGCCTGCCCAACGACTGGGTCTACGGCCTCCATCAAGGCAAAGACGGCGAAATCTGGATGGCCACCGAGGGCGGGCTGGCGCGTTTCAAGGATGGCAGGTGGCAGCATTGGAACCACGCCAACGGGCTGGGTGCGCCATTCGAGAAAGTGAAGAACGACATCCAGTTCGCCAACGATCCCGCCAAGGTTTCCAGCCACCACGCCCGGCAAAAAGAAGAGATGGGGTTGCAAGGCGTTAACGTGGCCTACAACCCCAATTACATCATTTCCCTGCTGGTGGACCGCGAGGGCGCGGTGTGGTCCGGCACCTGGGGCGGCGGCCTGGCCCGCTTCGACGGGAAAACATGGCGCAACTACACGGTGGCCGACGGCTTGCCGGGTAACCATGTCTTCATGTTGCATCAGGATCAGGCCGGGAAATTGTGGATCGGCACCAATAACGGGCTGGCCCGCTTCGACGGCAGCAAGTTCGAGGTCATGACCACCGCCAACGGCCTGTTCTCCAACAGCGTGTTCTCCATGGCGACCGCGCCGGACGGCACCCAGTGGATCGGCAGCTTCGGCGGTGTGGCGCGGCTGGCTGCGCATAAGTAGGACCAGCGTCCTGAGTTGGAAATTCGCAGATAGATAAAAGCGTTCGACCTGATTGATCCAGGAAGTGGTTCAAACTGCTTTTTTAGGTTTAATGCAGAACCCGCGGCATCGACAGGGTGAACAGGGGAATTTCGGCGTCGAACTTGTTGCCGTCTTCCGCCACCATCTGGTAGCTGCCGCGCATGGTGCCGACCGGGGTGGCCAGCGCGGTGCCGCTGGTGTATTCGAAGCGCTCGCCCGGTCGCAGCAGCGGCTGTTCGCCGACCACGCCGAGGCCCTTGACTTCCTGGATGACGTTTTCCGCGTCGGTGATGATCCAGTGGCGCGAGATCAGCTGCGCGGCCACGGTGCCGGTGTTGGCGATGGTGATGGTGTAGGCGAACACGTAACGATCGGCCGAAGGGTCGCTCTGCTCGGCCAGATACGCCGTGTTGACGCTGATGCTGATGTGATATTTCTTGCCTTCGGCCACGGGTTCGCTCGACGGGATGGGATGCGTGGAGTGTAACGCAATGACGTGGCGGGCTGGTAAAATGGCCGGGTTTTCCAAAAATCCCGGAGCTTCCCATGACGTACCGCATCGCCCCGTCCATCCTGTCAGCCAACTTTGCCCGGCTGGGCGAGGAAGTCGACAACGTGCTCGCCTCCGGCGCCGACATCGTCCACTTCGACGTGATGGACAACCACTACGTGCCCAACCTCACCATCGGCCCGCTGGTGTGCGAGGCGCTGAGGAAGCACGGCGTCACCGCGCCGATCGACGTGCACCTGATGGTGAAGCCGGTCGACCGCATCATTCCCGACTTCGCCAAGGCAGGCGCCACCTACATCACTTTCCACCCGGAAGCTTCCGAGCACGTCGACCGCACCATCGGCCTGATCCGGGAGAGCGGCTGCAAGCCCGGCCTGGTGTTCAACCCTTGACTTCCTGGATGACGTTTTCCGCGTCGGTGATGATCCAGTGGCGCGAGATCAGCTGCGCGGCCACGGTGCCGGTGTTGGCGATGGTGATGGTGTAGGCGAACACGTAACGATCGGCCGAAGGGTCGCTCTGCTCGGCCAGATACGCCGTGTTGACGCTGATGCTGATGTGATATTTCTTGCCTTCGGCCACGGGTTCGCTCGACGGGATGGGATGCGTGGAGTGTAACGCAATGACGTGGCGGGCTGGTAAAATGGCCGGGTTTTCCAAAAATCCCGGAGCTTCCCATGACGTACCGCATCGCCCCGTCCATCCTGTCAGCCAACTTTGCCCGGCTGGGCGAGGAAGTCGACAACGTGCTCGCCTCCGGCGCCGACATCGTCCACTTCGACGTGATGGACAACCACTACGTGCCCAACCTCACCATCGGCCCGCTGGTGTGCGAGGCGCTGAGGAAGCACGGTGTCACCGCGCCGATCGACGTGCACCTGATGGTGAAGCCGGTCGACCGCATCATTCCCGACTTCGCCAAGGCAGGCGCCACCTACATCACCTTTCACCCGGAAGCTTCCGAGCACGTCGACCGCACCATCGGCCTGATCCGGGAGAGCGGCTGCAAGCCCGGCCTGGTGTTCAACCCGGCCACCCCGCTCGACGTGCTGGAATACACGCTGGACAAGCTCGACATGGTGCTCTTGATGTCGGTGAACCCCGGCTTCGGCGGCCAGAAGTTCATTCCCTACGTGCTCGACAAGGCGAAGAAGGTGCGCAAGATGATCGACGACCGCGGCCTCGGCGTGAACATCGAGATCGACGGCGGCGTCGGCCCGGCCAACATCGCCGACGTGGCGCGCGCCGGCGTCGACACCTTCGTCGCCGGCTCGGCCGTGTTCGGCGCCGCCAGGGACAGCGACCCGCAGCGCTATAACTCCATCATCAGCGCGATGCGCGCGGAGTTGGCGAAGGTTTAATGCATCAACCACAGAGGCACAGAGACACAGAGAAACCCCATGAATGGTGTTTCCCTTTCTCTGTGCCTCTGTGTCTCTGTGGTGAAAAAATGAACTTCCCCCTTCCCATCAAAGCCGTCGTCATCGATCTCGACGGCACCCTGCTCAATACCGCGCCGGATCTGGCGCATGCCGCCGAATTGATGATGGCCGACCTGGGCCGTTCATGCCCGTCGCTGGAAACGATTTCGACCTACATCGGCAACGGCGTGTCGCGGCTGGTCAAGCGCGTGCTCACCGGCGAGATGGACGCCGAGCCGGAGGCGGCGCTGTTCGAACAGGCCATCGTCTCGTACCAGAAGCATTACGGCGAGCATGTCTCGCTGCATTCGCGCCCGTTCGACGGCGTGGCCGAAGGCCTCGACGCCTTCAGGGCGATGGGCCTGCATGTCGCATGCATCACCAACAAGGCCGAACAGTTCACGCTTCCGCTCTTGAAGGATACTGGCCTCATCGGCTATTTCGAACTGGTCCTCTCCGGCGACGCGCTGCCGAAGCGCAAGCCCGACCCGCTGCCGCTGCTGCACGCCTGCGAAGTGTTCAAGGTCAAGCCCGCCGAACTGCTGCTGATCGGCGATTCGCTCAACGACACCCAGGCCGCGCGCGCGGCGGGCTGCCCGGTGTTCTGCGTGCCCTACGGCTACAACCGCGGCCGTCCGGTCGCCGAGCTCGACCTCGACGCGGTGGTGCCGACGCTCGCC
>JAMCVR010000130.1 GCA_023475455.1 Thermoplasmatota archaeon
GTCTACCCCCCGGCCTGCGCATCGAGTCCTACGACCAGAGCCGCAAGAACGAGTTGACCGGCACCTCCGGCGAATCGAGCAACATCGAAGTGATGCCCGGCGTCGGCGCGACCTGGCAGCTCGCACCGCAGGCGCAGCTGTTTGCGGGCGCATTCAAGGGCTTTTCGCCCGCGATGGTCGCCACCGCCATCAGCGGCTCCGGCGTCGACCAGCAACTCGACGCCGAACGCTCGACCAACTTCGAAATCGGCGTGCGCGGCGCGACGGCTCGCCTGAGCTACGAAGCCACCGCCTTCTACATGGACTTTTCCAACCAGATCGTGCCGCAGTCCGAATCGGGCGGCGTCGGCGCCACCGTCACCAACGCCGGCGCAACCCTGAACCAGGGGCTGGAAGGTGCGATCGGCTACGACCTCGGAGCGGGCTGGGGGGTAGACGCCAACGCCACCTGGGTGCCGACGGCCAAATACAACAGCACCAAAATCGTCGGCGGCATCGACCGCAACGGCAATCGCCTGCCCTACGCGCCCGAACTGACCGCGAATCTCTCCGTGAACTACCGCGTCGGGGGGCTGAAAACCAGCCTCGGCGCCTATCACGTCTCCAGCCAGTTCGTCGATCCGGAAAACACCCAGGCGGAGAGCGCCGATGGTCGTCGCGGCGCGATTCCGGCTTACACCACCTTCGACCTCAACGTGCACTACGCCGTCGACAAGCAGCTCAGCGTGTTCGGCACGGTGCGCAATCTCGCCGACCGGAAATACATCGCCAGCCGCAATCCCGACGGCATTTTCCCCGGCGCCGAGCGTAATTTCGAACTTGGTGTGAATTATAAATTCTGACGCCGTTCCGGGTGACAAGGTGGTGCGGCGGCAACCCGCACCGCCGCCACCGCGCGGAAGGAGCCCTCGGAGTTTCTTTTACAGGCCAGCCACCCGATCCGAATGGCGAGGCAGCCAGCCACCCACAACGTTGAGATACCAGAACTGATGAAATGCCCTCTTCAAACTCACCCCCTGGCCGAGTTTCTCGTCCGGTCCGATCGCGACGACTTCGCGGTTCGCCAGAATGGCCGTTCCACCAGGCTGGTCACGCGGTCGAGAGGAGCTTGACCGCATGAACGCACTAACCCTGGGCGACGATTTGCGCCGCTAACCTCCCGGCCCACGCCAGCCCTATGAACATTTCCGCCATCGCCCTCGTCGGCAATCCCAATGTCGGCAAATCCGTGCTGTTCCATCGCCTGACCGGAGCGTATGTCAACGTCTCCAACTATCCCGGCACCACGGTCGAGGTGGCGCGCGCGCCAGCGCGTTTCGACGCGGCGGTCGACCTCATCGACACGCCCGGCGTGCTGACGCTGCCGGCACGCAGCGACGACGAGCGCGCCACCATGCGCGCGCTGCTGCACGAGCCCCTGCGCGCCGTGGTCCAGGTGGGCGACGCCAAGAACCTGCGCCGCACGCTCACGCTCACCGCGCTCCTGGCCGAACTCGGCGTGCCCGCCGTGCTGGCGCTCAACATGCACGACGAAGCCGGCGCGCGCGGGGTGACGGTCGACGCGCGGGCGTTGTCCGATGCGCTCGGCGTGCCGGTCGTGCCCACCGTGGCCACCGGCGGCGAGGGCGTTGCCCAGCTGACGCACCATCTGGCAGACGCCCGCGTGCTGCAGCCGCTCTTGCGTTACGACGCCACGGCCGAAGCGGCGATTGCCGACCTGGCGGCGCGCATCGCCGCCTCCGCGCCGCATCCGCGGCTGTCCGCGCGCGGGCTGGCGATCCTGTATCTGGGGCAGGACAGCGAAGTCGAAGCCTGGCTGCGGGAGACGGCGGGCGAAGCCTGCGCCGGATTCGCCTCTGCACGGGGCTTCGCCTACGCCCAGGGCGTCACGCCGGCGGCGCTGGCGCACGAACGCGGCGAAGCCGCCGGCACCCTGGCCGCCCGCGTCACCGCGCGCAGCGCGCAGTCCAGCCCGCTGCTGGCGCACCGCATCGGACAATGGGTCATCCACCGCGTGTGGGCATGGCCGATCCTGCTCGGCATGCTGTTTGCCGTGTATGAATTCGTCGGCGTGTTCGGCGCCGGCACCCTGGTCGGGCTGATGGAAGAAAACCTGTTTGGCCGCCATCTCAACCCCGCCATCACGCAGTTCGTGCAAAGCCATGCCGGCGTGCCCTGGCTGGCCGACCTGCTGGTCGGGCAATACGGCCTGTGGACCATGGGCATGACCTACGCGCTGGCGCTGATCCTGCCGATCGTCACCACCTTCTTCATCGCCTTCGGCCTGCTGGAAGACTCCGGCTACTTCGCGCGGCTGTCGGTGCTGGCCAACCGCCTGTTCAAGCTCATCGGCCTCAACGGCCGCGCGGTGCTGCCGATGGTGCTGGGGCTCGGCTGCGTGACCATGGCCACGCTCACCACGCGCATCCTGCACAGCCCGCGCGAGCGCCTCATCACCATCTTTCTCATGGCGCTGGCGATTCCCTGCTCGGCGCAGCTGGGCGTGGTGCTCGGCCTGCTCGGCGGGGTTTCATTCCCGGCCCTGCTGATCTGGGTGACAGCGATGGTCGGCGTGCTGATGCTGGCGGGCTTTCTGGCCGCCAAACTCATTCCCGGCCGGCGCATTCCGCTGGTGACCGAAATGCCGCCCATACGGCTGCCGCTGCTGGGCAACGTCGCCAAGAAAACCGTGGGGCGCCTGAAGTGGTACCTGGTCGAGGTCATCCCGCTGTTCCTGCTGGGCACCCTGATCATGTTCGTGCTGGACCAGGTCGGCGCACTGCCCGCCATCATCCGCGCCGGCGAACCGCTGGTATCGGGCTGGCTGGGACTGCCCAGGGAAGCCAGCGCCGCCTTCGTGATGGGATTTCTGCGGCGCGACTTCGGCGCCACCGGCCTGTTTGCATTGAGCAGCCAGCTGTCCCCCATCCAGGCCGTGGTCGGCATGGTCACCATCACCCTGTTCGTGCCGTGCATCGCCAGCGTGATGATGATCGTGAAGGAGCAGGGGCTAAAAATTGCCGCCGCCATGCTGGCGCTCATCATTCCGTTCGCATTCCTGGTCGGCGGTGTGTTGAACCATCTGCTGCGCGCCGTATGGGGAGCAGGCGCATGAGCCCGGCCGATCACACCGCCCGCGTGCCGCTCGGCTTTCTGCTGCCCGGCGTTCAGGCGCGCGTCGATGTCATCGACGACGCCATCGATCCCACCCGGCGCGAACAGCTGGTGGCCTACGGCCTTGCCCCCGATCGCCCGCTGGTCGTGCTGCAACAACGCCCGATGACCATCGTGATGGTCGACGAAGTTGAACTCGCGCTGGAGGAAAGCGTAGCGCGCCATGTGTGGGTGAGCAGGCGATGATGCGCAGCGGGTTTTTTTACGCCTTGCATTTTTGCGTCCGCCCGCGCCCTGTGTGGCGCGGACTTTTAACAAGCAACGATCCCAATACGCGCACAGACGCATTTCCCAATGAGAACGGTCTTTATTGTTGATAAATGACCAGCCAGCGTTGTTGCTCGCCAGCCTGTCGAAACCGTCCAAAGGGCGATCTCACGGGGAGCAACATGATCACACCCCCAACTTCGCCGGGCAGCCCGCTGCCTGCCCTTTCTGTTTCTGGCTACCACGCCCGCTTACGCCGCCGTCTCTGCAGAACCCGACCGCGTGAACGAGTTGACCATTGGCGACTCTCTGCGCCTCCCATGATTTCGCCCACTTGAATACCGCGTCTGGTATGCAGGCTGTCTCAATTACAAATAGATATTGACAATCATTCTCATTTCTATAAAAATACGCGGCATCTTATGAATCGCCGGAGGGTTGCCATGTATGTCTGTCTTTGCCACAGTGTCACCGACACCGATATCCGTCGGCTGGTGCGCACCGAAGGCGTGTGCACCCTGCGCGAACTGAGCCGGGAATTGGGGGTCGCCACCCAGTGCGGCAAATGCGGTCGCTGCGCCAAAGAGGTTCTGCGCGAGGCCGTAGACGCGGTGCGCAACGAAGTGGCCTGTCCCGGGCTCATGGCAGCCTGATCCTCCCCATTTGTTGCCCCTCTCCTTGAGCGCCACGCCAGCGCTTGCTTTATCCCCCTCCATTCCTAGAATGTCGGGTATTCCCGCACCGCCCTTTAGCCAAGCAGTCGTCCAGCCAACGGCACGCTCGCGGGTGTCCTCAACCATCAGGAGAGCGCCATGAAAGGCGATAAAAAAGTCATCCAGTACCTGAACAAGGCCCTGACGGTGGAACTCACCGCCATCAACCAGTATTTCCTGCATGCCCGCATGTACAAGAACTGGGGGCTTGTTGCGCTGGGCAAGCACGAATACGAGGAATCGATCGAGGAGATGCGCCATGCCGACAAGCTGATCGAGCGCATCCTCTTTCTGGAAGGCCTGCCCAATCTGCAGGACCTGAACAAGCTGATGATCGGCGAGAACGTGGTCGAATGCCTGAACTGCGACCTCAAGCTGGAACTCGGCGGCCGGGCGTTGTATGTCGAGGCCATCGCGCATTGCGAGTCGGTCAAGGACTATGTCTCGCGCGAGATCCTGGTCGACATCCAGGAAGACACCGAAGAGCATATCGACTACCTCGAAACCCAGCTCGATCTGGTCAAACTCATGGGCGAGCAGAACTACGTGCAGACTGCCGCCGGCCCGATCGAAAGCTGATCGAGCGCATTCTCTTTCTGGAAGGCCTGCCCAATCTGCAGGACCTGAACAAGCTGATGATCGGCGAGAACGTGGTCGAATGCCTGAACTGCGACCTCAAGCTGGAACTCGGCGGCCGGGCGTTGTATGTCGAGGCCATCGCGCATTGCGAGTCGGTCAAGGACTATGTCTCGCGCGAGATCCTGGTCGACATCCAGGAAGACACCGAAGAGCATATCGACTACCTCGAAACCCAGCTCGATCTGGTCAAACTCATGGGCGAGCAGAACTACGTGCAGACTGCCGCCGGCCCGATCGAAAGCTGACACGCGTCGCGCATACAATGGATGCCCCCGCCGTGGGGCATTTTTTATTTTTCCCGATGCGATTCGACCTCGACTGCCGCGCCTGCCCACGCCTCGCCACCTTTCTGGACGAGGTGCGCGTCCGCCATCCCGATTATCACGCCCGTCCGGTGCCCGCCTTCGGCGACTCCGCGCCGGATCTGCTGATCGTCGGCCTCGCGCCCGGCTTGCACGGCGCCAACCGCAGCGGACGCCCCTTCACCGGCGACTACGCCGGCGTGTTGCTGTACGAGACCCTGCACCGCTTCGGCTACGCCAGCGCGCCGGAATCCGTGTCGGTCGACGACGGCCTGCAACTGACCGGCAGCCGCATCACCAACGCGGTGAAGTGCCTGCCGCCGGCCAACAAGCCGGAGCCCGGCGAAATCCGCGAATGCAACCGCTATCTGGCGGCCGAACTGGCGGCCCTGCCCGAGCATGCCAGCATCCTGGCGCTGGGACAGATCGCGCATCAGGCGGTTTTGCGCGCGCAGGGTTTGAAGCTCAAGGACTACCCCTTCGCCCATGCCAGCGACTATCGCCTGCCCGACGGCCGACGGCTGGTCAGCAGCTACCACTGCTCCCGCTACAATACCCAGACGCGCCGCCTCACCCCCGAGATGTTCGAGGCGGTGTTCACGCTGATCCAAACGAAGGAGTGACCATGCCCGTCGTCACCATCAAACTCGCCGGTACGCTCACCCGCGAGCAGAAGCAGAAAGTCGCCGAGGAAATCACCGCCACGCTCGAACGCCACGCCGGCAAGCCGGCGTCGTATACCTATATTGCGTTCGAGGAACTGCCCGACGAGAACTGGGCGATTGCGGGCAAGCTGCTCGACGAAGACTGAGCCTTTGAGCTGCACCGCTTCGGCTACGCCAGCGCGCCGGAATCCGTGTCGGTCGACGACGGCCTGCAACTGACCGGCAGCCGCATCACCAACGCGGTGAAGTGCCTGCCGCCGGCCAACAAGCCGGAGCCCGGCGAAATCCGCGAATGCAACCGCTATCTGGCGGCCGAACTGGCGGCCCTGCCCGAGCATGCCAGCATCCTGGCGCTGGGACAGATCGCGCATCAGGCGGTTTTGCGCGCGCAGGGTTTGAAGCTCAAGGACTACCCCTTCGCCCATGCCAGCGACTATCGCCTGCCCGACGGCCGACGGCTGGTCAGCAGCTACCACTGCTCCCGCTACAATACCCAGACGCGCCGCCTCACCCCCGAGATGTTCGAGGCGGTGTTCACGCTGATCCAAACGAAGGAGTGACCATGCCCGTCGTCACCATCAAACTCGCCGGTACGCTCACCCGCGAGCAGAAGCAGAAAGTCGCCGAGGAAATCACCGCCACGCTCGAACGCCACGCCGGCAAGCCGGCGTCGTATACCTATATTGCGTTCGAGGAACTGCCCGACGAGAACTGGGCGATTGCGGGCAAGCTGCTCGACGAAGACTGAGCCTTTGAGCGTCGACAAGGACTTCCTCGCCTCGCTGCCCACCCTGCCCGGCGTCTACCGCATGGTCGACGCGGCCGGCGCGGTGCTGTACGTCGGCAAGGCGAAGGATCTGAAGAAGCGGGTCTCCAGCTATTTCCGGAAAAGCGACCAGAGCCCGCGCATCAAGTTGATGTTGCGGAGCGTCGCGCGCATCGACACCACGGTGACGCGCACCGAGGCCGAAGCGCTGCTGCTGGAAAACAACCTGATCAAGGGTCTGAAGCCGCGCTTCAACATCCTGTTCCGCGACGACAAGTCCTATCCCTACCTGCTGCTGACCGGGCACCGTTTTCCGCGCCTGGCCTATTTCCGCGGCACGCCGAAAAAGCACGACCAGGCGTTCGGCCCCTACCCCAATGCCTATGCGGTGCGCGAAAGCATCCAACTGCTGCAGAAGGTGTTCCAGCTGCGCACCTGCGAGGACACGGTGTTCGCCAACCGCTCGCGTCCCTGCCTGCTGCACCAGATCAAGCGCTGCACCGCGCCCTGCGTTGGCTTCATCACGCCGGAAGCCTATGCGCGCGACGTCGTTGAGGCCGCCCAGTTGCTGCATGGCGAAGCGACCGCGCTGACCGAACACATCACCGCGCAGATGAACGCCGCGGCGGCCGCGCTCGATTTCGAGACCGCCGCGCTGCTGCGCGACCGCCTGCGCATGCTGGCGACGGTGCGCGAGAAACAGTTCGTCGACACCCCCGCCAGCGAGGCCGATGTCGACGTGGTGGCGGCGGCCGAGGCCGGCGGCGTGATCGCGGTCAACCTGACCATGATCCGCGGCGGGCGGCATCTGGGCGACCGCAGCTTCTTCCCGCAGCACGGCGAAGGGGCGATGCCGGCCGAAGCGCTGGAAGCCTTCATTACCCAGCATTACCTCGACCACACTATCCCGGCGCGCATCCTGGTCAGTGAAGCGATCGAGACCGACGCGCTGGAAGCGCTGCTGACCGAGCAGGCCGGCAAGAAAGTTGTCATCCAGCATCGCGTCACCGGCGAACGCAAAGTCTGGCTCACCATGGCGCAGGCCAACGCGCGCCTGTCGGCCGAGCGCCGCAGCGCCGACCGCGCCAACCAGTCGCAGCGGCTGGCCGCACTGCGCGATACGCTCGATTTGCCGCAGTTGAACCGCATCGAATGCTTCGACATCTCGCACACCCTGGGCGAAGCGACGGTGGCATCAAACGTGGTCTACGAAGGCGACGACCTGAAAAAAACCGACTACCGGCGCTACAACATCGGCGGCATCACCCCGGGCGACGACTACGCCGCGATGCGCGCCGCGCTGATCAAGCGTTTTCACAGGAGCGTCGAGGAAAACGGCGTGCTGCCCGACCTGCTCTTGATCGACGGCGGCAAGGGGCAGATTTCGAGCGCGGTCGAGACGATGACCGAACTCGGACTGGGCGACGTCCCGCTGCTCGGCGTCGCCAAGGGCGAAGCGCGCAAGCCCGGCCTGGAAACGCTGATCTTCGCCGACGGCCGCGAGTTGAAGCTGGCCAAGGACCATCCCGGCTTCCACCTGATCCAGCAGGTGCGCGACGAGGCGCACCGCTTCGCCATCACCGGCCACCGCGCCAAGCGCGGCAAGGCGCGCGTGCAATCGACGCTGGAAGACATCGCGGGCATCGGCCCCAAACGCCGAAAACATCTGCTCGAACACTTCGGCGGCCTGCAGGGCGTACGCGACGCCGGCGTCGACGCGCTTGCCACGGTGAACGGTATCAGCCGAGAATTGGCGGAAACCATCTATCACGCGCTCCACTAAACAATGCCGCTCAACCTCCCCAACCTGCTCACCTGGCTGCGCATCCTCTTCATTCCGCTGATGGCGGGGGTGTTCTACCTGCCCGACGACTGGGTCACGCCGTTCGAGGCCAATCTGCTGGCCGCGGCGTTTTTCGGCGTGGCGGCGCTGACCGACTGGCTCGACGGCTATCTGGCGCGCGCGCTCGGCCAGACTTCGGCCTTCGGCGCCTTTCTCGACCCGGTGGCCGACAAGCTGATGGTCGCCGCCGCGCTGATCGTGCTGATCGACCTCGGCCGCGTGGCGCCGCTGATCGCGCTCATCATCATCGGCCGCGAAATCACCATTTCCGCCTTGCGCGAGTGGATGGCCAAGGCCGGCAAGTCGGCCAGCGTCACCGTATCCTTCGTCGGCAAGCTGAAAACCACGGCCCAGATGATCGCCATCGTGCTGCTGCTGTATTTCAGCCCGGTCGCCGGCCTGCCCATCGCCGGCATCGGCACGCTGCTGATCTGGGTCGCCGCGCTGCTCACCCTGGTGTCAATGGCGTATTACCTCGTGATGGCTGCGCGCGCGCTGCAAAAATCTTCGTCGTGAGGTGTTGACAGAAAAAAACGGAATCCCCATAATGCGCAGCCTTCAACGCGGGAATAGCTCAGCTGGTAGAGCGCAACCTTGCCAAGGTTGAGGTCGGGAGTTCGAACCTCCTTTCCCGCTCCAGCATTCCGGGGAAAACAGAGGGCTCAGCCCGGATGTTTTCCCCTTTTCGTTTAAGCGTTTTACCGCGAAGGCGCGTTAGCAAAGCGGTTATGCACCGGATTGCAAATCCGTGTAGGTCGGTTCGACTCCGGCACGCGCCTCCAGACTCAGGATCAGCCGTCCGCTTTGCCCGGATGGTGAAATTGGTAGACACAAGGGACTTAAAATCCCTCGCCAGCGATGGCGTACCGGTTCGATTCCGGTTCCGGGCACCACCTTCCCTTTCAGTCTACCCACCCGAGTGGTATAATGCCGGCGCTTGA
>JAMCVR010000243.1 GCA_023475455.1 Thermoplasmatota archaeon
TGAAAAAGAGCGGCAGCCGGGATTCCCGTCTGCCGCTTTTGCTTGGCAATACGCCCTTCCGGAGGGGGCATCCGCCAAGTGGAGTTTCTCACCACGTTGTTCCCTGCAAAGCCGGGGCGAGTCGCGCGTCAGCGCTTGCCGCCGAGAATGCTGCCCAGCACGCCGCGGATGATGGCGCGGCCGACCTGGCTGCCGATGGAGCGGGCGGCGGATTTCGCCATCGCTTCGACCGCGCCTTCGCGGCGCCCGTCGCGGCCGCCCAGGATGTCTCCCAGCGCGCCGCCGGTCGCCGGCTGAGCTTTGGCCTGCTGCTTCGTCCGCTCTTGCTCGGCAGCCGCCTGGGCCGCCTGTTCGGCGCGCGCCTTGAGAATTTCGTGGGCGGATTCGCGGTCGACCGTCCTGTCGTAGACGCCCGCCACCAGCGAGGTTTGGATCAACTGCCGGCGCTGGGCATCGGTGATCGGACCGATCTGCCCCTGCGGCGGCACGATCCAGGCGCGCTCGACTACGCCCGGGCGGCCCTTGGCATCGAGAAAGGACACCAGTGCCTCGCCGACGCCGAGTTCGGTGATGACGGCCGCTTCATCCAGATCGGGGTTGTCGCGCATGGTGTCGGCGGCGGCGCGGACCGCCTTCTGGTCGCGTGGCGAGAACGCGCGCAGCGCGTGCTGAACCCGGTTGCCGAGCTGCGACAACACCTTGTCCGGCACGTCGGCCGGGTTCTGGGTGACGAAGTACACGCCGACTCCTTTCGAGCGGATCAGCCGTACCACCTGTTCGATCTTTTCCACCAGCGCGGCGGGCGCATCGGAAAACAGCAGGTGTGCCTCGTCGAAGAAGAACACCAGCTTGGGTTTGTCGAGATCGCCCGCCTCGGGCAGGTTCTCGAACAGTTCGGCCAGCAGCCACAAGAGCAGGGTTGCGTAGAGCTTGGGCGACTGCATCAGCTTGTCGGCCGCGAGGATATTGATGACGCCGAGGCCGCGGTCGGTCTGGATCAGGTCGTCGATATTGAGCATGGGCTCGCCGAAGATATGCTCGCCGCCCTGCGATTCCAGGGCGAGCAGGCCGCGCTGGATGGCGCCGATCGAGGCGGACGAGACGTTGCCGTATTCGGTGGTGAACTGTTTCGCGTTCTCGCCGACGTAGGCGAGCATGGTGCGCAGGTCCTTCAGGTCGAGCAGCAGCAGGCCGTTGTCGTCGGCCACCTTGAACACCAGGTTGAGCACGCCTGCCTGGGTGTCGTTGAGATCCAGCATGCGGGCGAGCAGCAGCGGCCCCATGTCGGACACGGTGGCGCGCACCGGGTGGCCGGCCTCGCCGAAAGGATCCCACAGGGTGACCGGGTAGCCCCGGTGCTCGAAGCCTTCGAGTTTCAGCATGCCGACCCGCTCGGCCACCTTGGCGTTGCCGCCGCCCGGCTGCGAAATGCCCGACAGGTCGCCCTTCACGTCCGACATGAAGCAGGGCACGCCTATGCTGGAGAAGTGCTCGGCCAGCGTCTGCAGGGTGACGGTCTTGCCGGTGCCGGTGGCGCCGGTGATGAGGCCGTGGCGGTTGGCCATCTGCGGCAGCAGGACGAGGTCGGTGGACGCGTTGCGGGCGATCAGCAGGGGTTCGGTCATGGTGGTTCCTGGGGTTTGATGCAAGGATTCTAGCGAGTTCGGTGGCGGTGCGGGGCAAGCATGAAATAGAAGCAGGTACTAATGTTGCGGGTATCATCACGGGAATTCGGAGCAGGAGGACACCGTGGCAGCGGAACAGCGGGTGCCTGAAATCGTCATCGTGGGCGGCGGCGCGGGCGGGCTGGAACTGGCCACCCGGCTGGGCAACAAACTCGGCAAGGGTAGGCACGCGCACATCACCCTGATCGACGCCTCGCCCTCGCACCTGTGGAAACCGCTGCTGTACGAAGTCGCGGCGGGCAGCCTCGATTCCTACGCCGAGCGGCTGGAATACCTGGCGCAGGGACACTGGCACCATTTCACCTTCCGCCTCGGGCGCATGGACGGCCTCGACCGCGCGCGCCGGGAAATCAGCGTGGCTCCCACGCTGGATGAAAACGGCGTGGAGATCATCCCGCGCCGCACGTTTCGCTACGACACGCTGATCATCGCGGTGGGCTCGGTCGGCAACGACTTCGGCGTGCCCGGCGTGAAGGAACATTGCATCATGCTCGACACCCCGGAGCAGGCGCGCGAATTCCATCGCCGCCACATCAACGCCTGCCTGCGCGCCAACACCCAGACCGAGGCGGTCGCGCCCGGCCAGCTCACCATCGGCATCGTCGGCGCGGGGGCCACCGGTGTGGAACTCGCCGCCGAGCTGCACGACACCACGCGCGAACTGTCGGCCTACGGCATGGACCACATCGAGCCTGACAAGAGCCTGAAACTGCTGATCGTCGAGTCCTCCGACCGCATCCTGCCGGGGCTGCCGCCGCGTCTGTCGGCCGCCGCCGCCGACCGGCTTGCCGAACTCGGCGTCGAGATGCATACGCGTGAGCGCATCGTCGAGGTGCGCCACGACGGCATGCTCACCGCCGACGGCAAGTTCATCCCCGCCAGCATGATGGTGTGGTCGGCCGGCATCAAGGCGCCGGATTTCCTGGAGGACCTCGACGGCCTGGAAACCAACCGCATCAATCAACTGGTGGTGCGCACCACGCTGCAGACCACGCGCGACGACAACATCTTCGCCTTCGGCGACTGCGCCGCCTGCGCCTTGCCGGACGGCAAGGGCTTCGTGCCGCCGCGCGCGCAGGCCGCGCACCAGCAGGCGTCGATGCTTGTGAAGTCGGTCTGCAGCCGCCTGCGCGGCAGACCGCTGCCCGAATACGTCTACCGCGACTACGGCTCGCTGGTCGCGTTGGGCCGCTTTTCCCCCGTCGGCAACCTGATGGGGGCGCTTACCGGCGGCAGCATCATGATCGAGGGCACGCTGGCGCGGCTGGTGTACTGGTCGCTGCACAAGATGCACCAGATCGCGCTGCACGGCTGGTTCAAGACCGCGCTCACGACCTACGCCCACTTCATCAGCACGCCGACTCGGGCGCGGATCAAATTGCACTGAAACGGTTTTCCTGATTCGGATGCGCGCGCGCCACAGGATTGCACGCGCTAGAATCCGTAAACACTCAGGGAATTCGGATGGCGCAAAACGAAGCCTTCTCGCGCGTCGTCATCGACGCGCAACTGGCCGATCAGGGATGGAATACCCAGGACACCAACAGCGTTCGCTATGAAGTCGTGTTGGAGGACGGCATGCGCGCGGACTATGTCCTTTGCGACCGTCACGGCCGCTCGCTTGCCGTCATCGAAGCCAAGCGCTTCTCCGTAAACCCCGCCGACGCCGCGGAGCAGGCCAGGAACTACGCCCGCCAGCTCAATGTCCCCTACATCTTCCTCGCCAACGGCCAGGAAATCCGCTTCTGGGAATGGCAGCGCGAAGCCTACCCGCGCCCGGTCAAGACCTTCTTCAAGCAGGACGACCTCGAACGCCGCGCCGCCACCGCCCAAATCAAGCGCGAATTGCTCGATGTCCCCATCGACGCCCGCATCGCCGGACGCGACTACCAGCAAGCCTGCATCGACACACTCTGCAAGGAAATGAGCCGGGGCCGCCGCAAGCTTTTGGTCGAGATGGCCACCGGCACCGGCAAGACCCGCACCGCCGCCGCGCTCATCAAGCGCCTGTTCGAGGCCAACGCCATCACGCGCGTGCTGTTCCTGGTGGACCGCATCCCGCTCGCCAAGCAGACCGAGGATGCTTTCGCCGAACATCTGCCCGACTACCCCGCCTACGTACTACGCGCGGGCCGCCGCTTCCAGGACGAGAAGCGCATCACCATCACCACGCTGCAAAGCATGGTGAACATCTACAGCGAGTATTCCTCCGGCTACTTCGACCTGGTCATCTCCGACGAATGCCACCGCAGCATCTACGGTAAGTGGAGCGGCGTGCTCAAGCACTTCGACGGCGTGCAGATCGGCCTTACCGCCACGCCTTGCGTCGCCAATCTCGAAGACATGGCCCCCGACGAGGAGGACAAGCTCTTTGTGCGCGACACCCTGCGCTTCTTCGAGGTGGACAAGCCCACCTTCGCCTACAAGCTCAAGGACGCCATCCACGACGGCTATCTGGTGCCTTACCAAATCTACAAGGCTCAAACCGTAAAGACCGCCGCCGAGGGCGGCTTCGAGGTCAAGAAGGACGAGCTCGACTGGACGGCCATGGATGGCGCCACCCGCGCCGAGTTCGAGCAGCTCTTCAAGAACAGCGACAGCATCACGGTCGATCCGAACGCGCTGGAACGCCGCTTCACCATCCCCGAACGCAACCGGGCCATGGTGCGCGAGTTTCGCCAAGTGCTGGAGAACGGCTACCTCGACCACAAGGGTGTGCTCAGGAAGCCGCTGTTGGGCAAAACCATCGTCTTCGGCGTCACCAAGCGCCACGCCGCAACGCTCGCCGAGCTGCTCGACGCCGAGTTCGCCGACAAGAAGCCGTCGCCCTCCGTGCGCTACGCCGACTATGTCGTGTCCGGCATGGGGCCGGACGACACCGTGGACGGCATGACCAAGATCAAGCGCTTCAAGAAGGAACCCTTCCCGCAGATTCTTGTGTCGGTGAACATGCTCGACACCGGCTTCGACTGCCCCGAGGTGGTCAACCTGGTCTTCGCACGCTTCACCCGCTCCGCCATCCTCTACCAGCAGATGCGCGGACGCGGCACCCGCAAGGCCGACAAGAAGCCGATCTTCACCCTGTTCGACTTCGTCGGCGTGGCCGACTACCACGGCGACGACGAGGAATACGCCCAGGGCGGTGTCGTCATCGCCAAGCAGGCACTCAAGAAGAAATACGAACCGCGCCGCCTGCTGGCGCTCGACATCAACGACCACATCGACCCCACGACGCGCGAGTGGATCACGGTGGACGAGAACGGCAACCTCATCTTCCCGGAGGCCAGCGAACAGAAGGTCGCCGAGCTGGGCACCAGGTTCGAGGCATGGTTCCTGACCCAGGACAAGCTCAACGCCGATCAGGAGCGCTGGCTGCGCGTGATCGGCAGCCAGGTGCGCGCCAACGCCGACACCCTCGACGAACTCACAGTCGGGCACTTCGCCTTCCACCCCTTCGCTCTCATGGGCGGCGTGCGCGAAGCGCAGCGCATCTTCGGCGGCGAAGCGCCGCTCGACCACCTGCTCGACTCCCTCAATGCCGCCGTCTTCGGCTCCGACCGTCATTCCGGCGAAAGCCGGAATCCAGAAGCGCCTTATGGCAAGCCGCCCTCCCCACGATCCGGGCAGTGAAACTACCGTGCGTATACATCCTTGCCAGCAAGCGCAACGGCACGCTTTATTGCGGCGTCACATCCGACCTCCCCAAACGCGTCTGGCAGCACAAGAACGATCTTGTCGATGGTTTCAGCAAGCGTTACCGCGTGCATACCCTGGTCTGGTACGAAGTCCACGAAACCATGGAAAACGCCATAGCCCGAGAAAAAGCCATCAAGGAATGGCGTCGGGCATGGAAACTGAAAATCATCGAAGACATGAACCCAAGCTGGCGTGACCTGTATGACGACATTGTTTAACAAGCTCTTGATTCGTCACCCCGGCGAATGCCGGGGCCCAGCCCCTGCATTCCACTGGATTCCGGCTTTCGCCGGAATGACAGCATCGAACATCGAAGGAGCCCCGCCATGCCCCTGACCCCCGACATGCGGCGGTCGATTGACCAGATTCGCGACTACCTCTTCGGCGGCGGCTATCCCGATCCCGTCAGCAACGCCGAGCAGCTCTCGTTTCTGTTCTTCTTCTACCTGGTGGAAGGCATCGACGCCGAGAACGCCCTCAAGGCCAAGGTGCTCAAGCAACCCTACGAGCCGCTGTTCGCCGGCGAGTGGACGCTGAAGAATCCGCTCAACGCCCATTTGGCCGTCACCCCGGCGAAAGCCGGGGCCCGGGGAGGAAAACTGGATTCCGGCATTCGCCGGAATGACGAATTGGTGATCCCGCGCGATCGATTCCGCTGGTCGGTATGGGCCAAAGGCCTGTCCGGCGAGGGACTGGTGCGCTTCGTGCGCGACGAAGTATTCGCCTTTTTCGGCGAGCTGGGGGAACGCGGCGCCCACAACTTCATGCACGGCGCGCGACTCACCATCGACGAGCCCACCGTGCTCACCCAGGTGGTGGCGCTGGTGGACGGCCTGCGGCTCGACCAGTCCGACGCCGACACCAAGGGCGACCTTTTCGAGCATGTGCTGCGCCAGATCAAGCAGGCGGGCGAGCTGGGACAGTTCCGCACCCCGCGCCATGTCATCCACGCCATCGTCGAGCTGATCGACCCCAAGGTGGGCGAGACCATCTACGACCCCGCCGCGGGCACGGCGGGCTTCCTCGTGGCGGCCTACAACCTCATGCGCCTCGCCAACTCCTCGCCCGCTGCCATCCAGGAAGTGGAACTGGACGGCAAGCCGCAGAAGCGCGGCTTGGGCGACAAGCTCTCCGCCGCACAAGTCTCCGCACTCAACAACGCCACCTTCTACGGCAACGATGTCGATCCCAAGATGGTGCGGCTCGCCACCATGAACCTCACTCTGCGCGGCCTGCCCAATGTCCGCATCCTGCTGCGCAATGTGCTGACCACCACGCTCGACAACGAGAAGAAGCGCGAGCTGGGGCTGCCCCAGGAGGGCTACCATGTGGTGCTCGCCAACCCGCCCTTCTCCGGCCGGGTGGACAAGGACCGCATCGTCGACGATGTGAAGGTGGGCACCACCACCTCCACCGAGCTGCTGTTCCTCAAATACATGCTCGACAGCCTGCGGCCGGGCGGACGCTGCGGCGTCATCGTGCCCGAGGGTGTGCTGTTCGGCTCCACCGGCGCCCACAAGGAACTGCGCCGCCAGCTCATCGAAAACAACCAGGTCGAGGCCGTGCTCTCCCTGCCGGGCGGGGTGTTCCAGCCCTACTCGGGGGTGAAGACCTCCGTGCTGCTGTTCAAGAAAGGCGGCACCACCGACAAGGTGCTCTTCCTCCACGCCGACAACGACGGCTACAAGCTGGACGCCAACCACGACACCCCCATCGAGGACGACGACCTGCCGACGCTCATCGCTGCCTACAGGGCACGCGAAGAAAACTGGACGAAGTGGCAGGCGCATTTCTCCCCTCGCCCGCAAGCGGGAGAGCACCCTGACGGGCATAAAGGGCCGGGGGTGAGGGAGGCTTCAGCGACCTATCGAGTAGGCAAGGACGACGCCTCCCCAGCCCGTCATTCCGGCGAAAGCCGGAATCCAGAATCCTGGGCCCCGGCTTCCGCCGGGGCGACAGCCGAACCCTGGCCCCACAACTGGTGGTTCGCCGACGCCGCCACCCTGCGCGCCAACGACTTCAACCTCTCGGCTGGCCGCTACCGGCCCATGAGCCAGACCGCCGTCGAGCACCAGGATCCGCGCGAACTTCTGGACGAGCTGGCTGCTATCGAGTCGGAGATTGCCGAAGAGGTCGAGGCATTACGGGCGGCGTTGGCGGAACAGACTACATGAGCCACTGGCCAACCTATCCACTCGGCACTGCAATAGAGCTGGCATACGGAAAGAGCCTGCCCAAGAACACCCGTTCAGAAGGGGGCAATATTCCGGTCTATGGCTCGAACGGTATTGCAGGTTGGCACAGTGAAGCCTTGGTCGATGGCCCTACTGTCATCGTCGGCAGAAAGGGGAGTGCTGGGGCAGTTCAGTTCGTCGAAGGCCCGTGCTTTCCAATCGACACTACCTACTTCGTTCGGCCGCGTGCTGGATTCGACTTCGATATCAGGTTCCTGTATTTCCAGCTTCGTAAACTCGACCTGTCCCGACTCAGGACTGCAACCGGTGTGCCAGGCCTTACCAGGGAAGATGCCTACCGTGAACTGATTTCTGTTCCTCCCCTCCCCGAACAACGCCGCATCGTCGATCTACTCTCCCGCGCCGAGGGTATCGTGCGGCTGCGCCGCGAGGCCGAAAAGAAAGCCGCCGAGCTGATCCCCGCCCTGTTCCTCGACACGTTCGGCGACCCGGCGACGAATCCGAAGGGGTGGCCAACGGCACTCTTCGGAGAAGTCGGGGTATTGGACAGGGGGCGTTCCCGGCATCGTCCTCGCGACGCCAAGGAACTTTATGGCGGCCCTTATCCGTTCATCCAAACTGGAGATGTCGCCAACTCTGGCGGGCGAATACGCAGCCACACTTCGGCCTATTCCGAAGCTGGTCTTGCACAAAGCAGGCTTTGGCAGAAGGGAACGCTCTGCATCACGATTGCGGCCAACATTGCCAAGACTGGTGTGCTGGAATTCCACGCCTGCTTTCCCGATAGCGTCGTCGGATTCTTGCCGTCGGATCGTGTTCGTACAGAGTATGTTCAAGCATGGCTTGGATTCCTTCAGCCAACCCTTGAAGCCAATGCACCTCAGGCTGCTCAGAAGAATATCAATCTGGAAATTCTTAGGAGTCTGCCAATTCCTGTCCCGCCACTTGATGTGCAGGAAGCTTTCGAGCAGCGGTGCCACGATGTGGTCAGCATCCAATCCCAACAATCCGCCGCTACCGCCAAGTCCAGGGCCACCTTCAATGCCCTGCTGGCACAGGTATTTTCCGAGTAGCGACCCTGTGGTATCCATGGTTGTGAGAACAACAATTAACTCATATTATGTACAAATATTTGTTTTTAACATGAGTTAAAAGGAGATATCTATGCTCCACAGCTACGCATTCTCCAACTTCCAGTCGTTCCGTGAGCGCACTGAAGTCGACCTGACGCTAAGCCGCAAGGTGGCGCTGACCGACTGGATGGCCGAGTCGGACACAGGTGAACGGATTTCCAAGCTGATGGCCGTGATCGGCCCCAACGGTAGTGGCAAGACAGCCCTGCTGAAGCCGCTGGTGTTCATGAGCTGGTTTACCAGCCAATCTTTTCAGCAGCCGGTGGATGCGGGGATCCCCGTCGCGCCGCATCTGGCAACGCCTGACGATCCTTGCGAATTCGAAGCCATGGCAACCGATGCCGAGGGCAGGCTCTGGCGTTATGTGTTGCGCTGCACGCCCCAGCGGGTGCTGCACGAAGCCCTCTACCTGAAGCGGGAACGCTTTGGTTATGTATTCGTGCGGGATTGGGATGAGCAGTCCAAG
>JAMCVR010000193.1:0-21880 GCA_023475455.1 Thermoplasmatota archaeon
GTGATGACATTGATCACGCCAGCCAGGGCGTCGCTTCCATAGAGCACCGAGGTCGGGCCGCGCACGACCTCGATGCGCTCGACCAGGATGGGGTCGAGCGTGTTGAGGTACTGGTGGGGACCGAAGCGGTAGTTGGAGTTGTTCATCCGCACCCCGTCCACCAGGATGAGCACCTGCTTGCCGGTGAGGCCGCGGATGAAGGGCGATCCGCCGCCTGGGGTGGTCTGGTGGGCGAAGATCAGTTCCCCGCCCCCGGCTGGCCGATAGTTCAGCTTCAGGTCGCCGTCCAGCTCGTCGTAGGCGGTGGGCCTCTGTTCGCCGACGTCGCCGCCTCCCTCCAGGCTGTTGAAGCGCTTGCCGCTGATCCCGCCGAGGTATCCCAACTGGCTGAAGTTGCCTTCCACCTGCAGGCGGCCGGCCAGGCTCGCATCGGCGCTCGCGCCGTGCAGGACGGCCAGGCCTTCCGTTCCCCGCGCATCGGAAAAATCCGCACGCTTGCGGGTGATGACATTGATCACGCCAGCCAGGGCGTCGCTTCCATAGAGCACCGAGGTCGGGCCGCGCACGACCTCGATGCGCTCGACCAGGATGGGGTCGAGCGTGTTGAGGTACTGGTGGGGACCGAAGCGGTAGTTGGAGTTGTTCATCCGCACCCCGTCCACCAGGATGAGCACCTGCTTGCCGGTGAGGCCGCGGATGAAGGGCGATCCGCCGCCTGGGTTGGTCTTCTGGATGAGCACGCCCTCCGTGCCGGAGAGGAGGTCCGGGGTGGTGCCGGCATTGGCCTGCTCGACAGCCAGGTCATCCAGCACGGTCACCGCCTGGGGGGTGTTGAACACCTCCCGCTCGACCCGGGTGGCGGTGACCACCATCTCCGGGGCGGGTTCGTTGCCGGCGGCGCAGGGCTGGCCGGGCAAGGCGGCCAGAGCGAGGAAGAGCGCGTTAAGAGAAAAGGGAGGGTAATGAAGCTTCATTCCGTTTCGTACCGAGCCGGAGATCGAACATGGCGCCTGCGGGCCAGCCTGACGCCGGGCCGCAGAGGGGGCCTCAGGATGACGCGCGGCCCTGGGCGGGTAGCCATAGATCCCGCCCAGGGCTTGTCAGAGCCGGCTTAGCGTCGCAACAGGCTCAGCTTGTCCAGCAGCTTGGCGCGCTCCTCGGACAGGTCGCGGCCATGGCGTTCGCTGGGGTAAGGCGCGTCCTTCAGCCCCCGCCACAGGGCGCGGTTGAAGCTCGGCTCATCCAGCCTGTCCTCTGCTGAGAAGTCCTGGCCAGCCATGACATCGTCCCAGTAGTCGGCGCCGCGCTTGGACCTGGCGTAGGCCGCGGTTTTTGCGTTGAGGGGCGGACTGTTGGCGGCGGTGCGTTCCGGCAGTGGCAGGGAGGTGGTGCGCAGCACCTCCGGCACCAGGGCGGTGTAGCCCCACGGACGCTTTTTCTTCTCGAACAACTCGGCCATGGGCAGGGCCAGGCCATCCGTGATGCCCATAGGCTTGATGCCCAGGATGTCCTCGATCGTGCGCAGCATGCTCACCGTGGTGTAATGCTCGGATAC
The DNA here is from genome assembly GCA_023475455.1 of Thermoplasmatota archaeon. The sequence continues at coordinate 1,556 of JAMCVR010000193.1, forward strand.
CAGCGCACCTTGCTTCACATAGGGGCCTACCACGTAGGCGATGCTACGGTGGGCGTCCATATGATCGGGACCGTTCTGGGCGTCATCCTCGACGATGAAGACCAGGGTATCGTCCTTGAACGGACTGTTTGCCACCTTCTCCACCAGCATGCCGATGGCGTAGTCGTTGTCCGCCATCTGGGTCTCGACGGTATTCACCCCAAACTTGGCCGTCGAGTAATTGCCGAAGTGGTCGTGGGGCAGGCGCACGAAGGAGAGATTGGGCAGCTCGCCCTTGGCCGCGTATTCGTCGAACTCCCGCTCCCACTCCTTGAACAGATAGAAATCCGCGTTGTTCTGGTCATAGCCGCGGAAATAGGGGTCGGTGTGGGGAGCGAGAGCCTGTTTGAGAGGCGCGGCCTGGGGCAGGTCGTAGGCGTGGGGGCTGGCCAGCTGTTCCTCGGTCATGGTGTTGGAACTGGCCAGGTTGCTCACGAAGAAGCCGTAGTTACGGATCTTCAGCCCGGCGCGCAAGGCGCCGTCCCACAGATAGCCGGCCCCAGCCTCCTCGGCGGTGTCCGGCGCGGCCACGTCCGCCGTCCCCGGCAGCAGGTCCGGGTCATTGGGGCTGGCGGGATTCTGCGCCACCCGTTCGGCGGTGGTGGGCAGGCTCACGTTAATGTTGCGGTTGGCGCCTTCCCAGTCGTAGGTGAAGCCGCGGCCACCGTAGTTCACGGCGACGGTCTTCTCCGTGTAGTCGGAAGTGCGCGCGGCAGTGGTCCAGTTCCAGCCGTCGCCGCTTACCTCGCCGCTGTCGTGGAAATTGTCCAGGGTCACGTACTTGCGCGCCAGGGCGTGATGGTTGGGGGTGATGGGCTCGGGGAAGAGGGTGAGCGACGGATCGCCGTTGCCTTTCTCCAGGTCGCCCAGCACCTGGTCGTAGGTGCGGTTCTCCTTTACGACGTAGATGACGTGCCTGATCTTGTTGCGCAGGAAAGACATCATTTCCCGGGCCTGATCGTGTTTCCCGGTCTGGGAAAAGCCGTTGTTCTTCGCGACCTGCCAAGTGAGCCTGGCCAGCTCCTGCTCGCTGGGCATGGGCATGCTCAGGAAGCCCGCCTTGGTCAGCTGCCAGACGTACTGGTTGTTGGCGAAACAGTCGCTGAGAGATCCGGCCGCGATGGAGGTGGTGTTGCGGCAGGCGCCTGGGTTGGGGCCTGCGTTGCTCTTGCCGTTGACCACGTAGAGGGTGTCGCCGTTCTTGCTCAGACTCACCGAGTTGGGGTACCAGCCGGTGGGGATCAGACCCATCACTCTGCTCTTGCGTCCGTCATCATGCCTCTCGTCCCGATCATCGCTGCCGCCGTGCTTTGCCTCGTGCTCCATCAGGCCAAGCTTCACCACGGCCACGGAGTTGGTACCGCCATTGGTTACCAGCAGAAAGCGCTCGTCCGGAGTCAGGGCAAGACTGTTGGGGTTGGCACCGCGCAGCTTGTCCGCCTTGGTCAGCACGCTCCTGGGCGCGGTGACGTTGAATTCCTCCAGCACCGTGTCGGTAGCGGTGTCGATCACGGAGACGCTGTCGCTGTTGCCATTGGCCACGAACAGGCGGCGCTGGTCGCGGTTCAGGATCATTTTGTTGGGTTGCCCGCCCACGGGAATGCGACCGATCAGGGCAGGCTGGTCGGCGATGTCCAGCACCACCACTTCGCGGTCGCGCTGGCTGGTGACATAGGCCTTGCCGTTGCCCCTGATGGCCACCCAGTAGGGATAGGAGCCGCCGCGCACGCCGGACCGGGCCGGGTCGTTCTTGCCCGGACGCAGGTCCAGCTCGGCGATCTCGGCACGCGTCTCCAGATCGATCACGCTGACGCTGTCGTTCTGCATGTTGGCCACCACCAGGCGCTTGCCGTTCCGAGTGACGGCCATGCCGGCGGCGACGGGACGCACGCGCAGGCCCAGGCCCACATTGCCGTGACCCAAGGCAATGGCGGCCTGTTCGATCCAGGCTTCGTCTACCAGGCCGTATATGCGGACGTTGTCGTTGATCCCGCCGGAGACGTAGAATTCCCGTCCGCTCGGGTTCCAGGCGATGCCGTTGAAGGTGTTGGGCACCTGGATGACCTGGCGCTTGACGGGCGTGCCGGCGGAAATGTCGTAGACGAAGACGTACTCGTTGGATTCCTCGGCGACGCGGCTGCCGGTGGAGCCGTTATTGCGGTTGTAGCCGCTGGTCAGGATGAGCAGGGTGTTGCCGTCCGGGCTGGTGCTGGTGGCCACGGCCTGGCCGGCTACGAAATCCGGGCGGGTCGGCAGATCCGGATTGAGGGTCTGAAACAGCGCGCCGCTGGCGGCCTCGGGGGTGATGTGTACGCCCGTGGGCAGCATTTCGCCGGTCAGCAATTCGCCGACCGGCTGGTGATTGCCGCCCATTGGCCCTTTGGCCAGAGCGGAGCCGGCGGTCGCGATGAGGGTGGCCGCGACGAGCACGGCGAGGGGCTTGCGTCTGATTTGATGGGGATGCATACGACTTCTCCTGTCTGGTTGGATGGACACGGGCCCTCAGAGACTGCGGCGCCGGCAAAAATTCGACCGGCACCGGTTTCCGGAGGGGGCGGAAACCGGCTTGCTTGCGAGGCTTCAGTCCTCCTCGCCGAGATTCGTCAGGTCAGTTCGAACCGAAAGACATAGCGGTACCAGGAAGCAGGCGCCGCACCTGGAGGAAGAACAAAGCGCCAATGGCGCAACGCCCCCATCGCCGTCGCGTCCAGGTCGGCATGACCCGAGGAATGCAGCATCCTGACCTCGGCCACCGAGCCGTCGGCCTCCACGCGAAAGCCCAGGGTCGCCAGCCCCGTCCGCTTCTCCCAGCGGGCTTCTTCGGGGTACTCGGGGGCAGGGGTATGCAGGGCCTTGGGCGCATTGAAGGGGGAGGCCAGTGTGCCAGCCGGAACGCCGGGAACCGGGTGTGGCTCGCCACCCGAACGCTCCGGCAAACTGCCGATTGCCGCGGCTCCGGTCTGTGCAGCGCTGGCTGGTGCCGGAGGCGACAGGGCGGTCGTTCCGGAAAGACGGAGAGAAGTGTTGTCCGACAGCCCGGAATGGCGCCTCTGTCCGGGATTTTCAGGTGACAGGGGCGCGGCCTCCGTTGCGGGCATCGCGATTGCGGCGACCGGCAGCTCAACCGTTGGTGTCGCGGCAGGCGTGGGGGACGACGAGGCCGTAGAGGCAGGGTGGCCTTGGAGTGGCCCGGGATTCGATGCGGTTCTGGCGTCGGACATGCCGGCGGAGATCGGCCCAGGCGCACGGGGATTCCCCTCAAGCAGGCGAACTTGAATGGGCTGCGCCGGCGGGCCGGCAGGCGACGGTGGCAGCACGAAGCCTGACAAGGCTGCGGCATGCAGCGCGCCGGACAGGCCAAAGGTCAACGGCAGGCGCATCGCTTCGGGGATCGTCATCATTGCTGCAATGGCTGCACACGGCCGCTTTCCGCAGCTTCGTGCCTCCTCTCCTTCCCTCGCCAATTTGATTACCGACATCTTTGCGAGGGAATATGACACGCTGTCGCATGATCGACCTGATCCCCGTTTTTTCTTTGCATCGGACATCCTTATGATGACGTCCTTCGGTGGAAACCCGTCATGAGATGGCGTCGATACTGCGTTCATGAATCGCAAAGAAGTTCTGCATCAAGTCGACGGCAGTTCGCCGGCGTCGGGTGGGCGATGGAAGGCCGTTCCGGCCTTGCGCAAGAGGCAGTCAACCGGTAGCGCCGGGCCGCCGGGTTGCGCCGTGTCGCCGTCATGGCCGATCGCGCGCCTGTCTCCAGGCAGGACAGGGGAATTTCCAAGGATGCCGGGAAGGCCTTCCCAACGTTGACTGTCCGCTTAAGGAGGAGGGTGGGATCTCCATGATTCTCCTCCGGGCCGGCCGTTCTCGGCCGGCCCCGCCACTCGTCCCCCGCAGGCGAATCTGCCGCCTGCGCGGCCTGCTTTCCCCAAGGTTTTGCCAGATATCAGTGCCCCCTGGATAGCTCGGCGGCTGTTTGAATCCCACGCGACGTCCTACAATCGAACCTGATCTGCTCAGGCATAGGGAGAACAGGATGGGTTCGCTTGCTGCCGGACTGGGGTCCGAAGAGCTCGACCGCATGGACGCCTATTGGCGCGCGGCCAATTACCTTTCGGTGGGGCAGATTTATCTGCTCGACAATCCGCTGCTGAAGCGGCCGCTGGAGCCGGCGCACATCAAGCCGCGCCTGCTTGGGCATTGGGGGACCACGCCGGGGCTGAACTTCATTTACGTGCACATGAACCGGGCCATCCGGCAGCACGGGCTCGGCATGATCTACGTCGCGGGCCCCGGCCACGGCGGGCCGGCGGTGGTGGCGAACACTTACCTCGAAGGCAGCTACAGCGAACTGTATCCCGACATCACCCAGGACGAGGAGGGCATGCGGCGGCTGTTCCGGCAGTTTTCCTTTCCCGGCGGCATTCCCAGCCACGCCGCGCCGGAGACGCCCGGTTCCATCCACGAGGGCGGCGAACTGGGCTATGCGCTGCTTCACGCCTATGGCGCGGTATTCGACAACCCCGACCTCGTCGCGTGCTGCGTGGTGGGCGACGGCGAGGCGGAAACCGGCCCGCTTGCCGCCTCCTGGCATTCCAACAAGTTTCTCGATCCGCGCCGCGACGGCGCGGTGCTGCCGATCCTGCACCTCAACGGCTACAAGATCGCCAACCCGGCGGTGCTGGCCCGCATTCCCCGCGCCGAGTTGGAAAGCCTGTTCGTGGGCTACGGCTACCGGCCCCATTTCGTGGAAGGCGATGCGCCCGCGGCGATGCACCCGTTGATGGCGGCCACGGTCGATACGGCGATTGCGGAAATACGCGAAATCCAGCGCAAGGCGCGCGAGGAGGGCGACGTCAGCCGTCCGCTGTGGCCGATGATCGTGCTGCGCTCGCCCAAGGGCTGGACCGGCCCGAAGGAGGTGGACGGCCAGAAAACCGAGGGCTATTGGCGTTCGCACCAGGTGCCGTTCGGCGACATGGACAAGCCGGAACACGTGCGCCTGCTGGAAGCCTGGATGCGTTCCTACCGGCCGGAGGAGTTATTCGACGCCGACGGCCGGCTCAGGCCGGAACTGGCCGGGCTCGCGCCGCGCGGCGAGCGGCGCATGGGGGCGAATCCCCACGCCAACGGCGGCAAACTGCTGCGCGACCTGCGCCTGCCGGATTTCCGCGACTACCGAGTGGACGTGCCGGCGCCCGGCGGCGTAGTGGCCGAGTCCACCCGGACGATGGGCACCTTCCTGCGCGACGTGATGCGGCACAATCCCGGGAACTTCCGCGTCTTCGGCCCGGACGAGACCAGTTCCAACCGGCTGGGCGCGCTGTTCGAAGTCACCGACCGCACCTGGATGGCCGAGCGTTACGACTACGACGACCATCTCGCGCCCGACGGCCGGGTGATGGAAATCCTCTCCGAACATGCCTGCCAGGGCTGGCTCGAAGGCTATCTTCTCACCGGCCGCCACGGGCTGTTCTCCTGCTACGAGGCCTTCATCCACATCGTCGATTCGATGTTCAACCAGCACGCCAAGTGGCTCAAGGTGTGCCGCGAGATTCCCTGGCGCCGCCCCGTGGCCTCGCTCAACATCCTGCTCACCTCGCACGTTTGGCGCCAGGACCACAACGGCTTCTCGCACCAGGACCCCGGTTTCATCGACCACGTGATGAACAAGAAGGCCGACATCATCCGCGTGTATCTGCCGCCGGATGCCAACACCCTGCTGTACGTCACCGACCGGTGCCTGAAGAGCCGCAACCTGGTGAACGTCATCGTCGCCGGCAAGCAGCCCCAGCAGCAATGGCTGGACATGGACGCCGCGCTCAACCACGCCGGCGCCGGCATCGGCATGTGGGAGTGGGCGTGCAACGACCAGGACGGCGAACCGGACGTGGTGCTGGCGGCGGCCGGCGACGTGCCCACGCTGGAAATGCTGGCGGCCGTGGACATCCTGCGCGGGCTCGCGCCCGAGCTGGCAATCCGCTTCATCAACGTGGTCGACCTGATGACCCTGCAACCGCAGGAGGAGCACCCGCACGGCCTGTCCGACGCGGAATTCGATACCCTGTTCACCGCCGACAGGCCGGTCATCTTCGCCTACCACGGCTATCCCTGGCTGATCCACCGCCTCACCTACCGCCGCACCAACCACGGCAACCTGCACGTGCGCGGCTACAAGGAGGAGGGCACGACCACCACGCCGTTCGACATGGCGGTGCTCAACACCCTCGACCGCTTCCACCTGGTGATGGACGTGGCCAGGCGGGTGCCGAAGCTGCAGGCGCAGGCCGCGCACATCAGGCAGCGCATGCGCGACAAACTCAGCGAGCACACGCAATACATCCATCTGCACGGCGAGGACATGCCCGAGATCCGCGACTGGAAATGGTCGCGATGAGCCGTACCCTCCTCACGCTCAACAGCGGTTCGTCCAGTCTCAGGGCCAGCCTGTTCCGCGCCGACGGCACGCGCCGCGACTGGCGCTACGGCCCTGTCGGCCAGGGCTTTCCGCACGACCATGCGCAGGCGTTCGACGCGCTGCTGCGGGAACTGGGCGGCGCGGTGCCGGATGCGATCGGCCACCGCTTCGTCCACGGCGGCGAGGTGAGCGATGCGGCGCGCCTGCTCGATGAAACCGAGATCGAGCGGCTGCGCGGCATCGTCCCGCTCGCGCCGCTGCACCTGCCGGCCAACCTGCTCGGCGTGGCGTGGTGCCGGGCGCGCTTCGACGCCCCGCAGGCGGCCTGCTTCGATACCGCGTTCCACTCCACCCTGCCGGAACTGGCGCGCCGCCTGCCGATCCCGCGCGCCCTGGGCATGCGCCGCTACGGTTTTCATGGCCTCAATTACGCCTACGTCGCCTCCCGGTTGCCGTCGCTGCTGGGCGAGGCCGCGCGCGGGCGCATCGTCGTCGCCCATCTGGGTTCGGGGGCCAGCCTGTGCCTGCTGGACGGCCTGCAATCGGCGGACACCACCATGGGCTATACGCCGGCGGGCGGCATTCCCATGGGCACGCGCAGCGGCGACCTCGATCCGGGCGTCATGCTCGAACTGGCCAGGCGGCACGACGCCCCGGCCTTGAGCGATCTGGTCTACCGCCGCATGGGGCTGCTCGCGCTGTCGGACGGGGAAAGCAGCGAGATGTCGGCGCTGCTGGCAAGCCACAGCGAGGCGGCGGATTTCGCGGTGGACTACTTCTGCCGCCAAGTGCGCGCCTCCATCGGCGCGTTGGCCGCCAAGGCGGGCGGCATCGACGCCCTGGTGTTCAGCGGCGGCATCGGCGAGCACGCGCCGCCGGTCCGCGCCCGCATCTGCGAACCGCTGGGCTTTCTCGGTTTCGCGCTCGATGCCGCAGCCAACCGGGGCAACCGGGACTGGATCCATGCGGCCGGCTCCAAGCCCGTGCTGCGGATCGCGGCCAACGAAGAAGACGTCATCCGGGAACTGGTTGAAGGCTTGCTGGACCGCCCGTCACGGCGGTCTTTCCAGGCAGCCGATCAAGAATGAGCGCGAATGTGACGTTTATCACAAATTCCTCACCACAGAGATATGTCCCGCAGGGACGGTATCCCTTGGGACACAGAGGCACAGAGAAAGACAAGAAATCAATAGCTTGTCCGCACATGGCCACTCACCCGAGAGGTGACCGGGTATCACGATGCAAGTCTTTGTTTTTTCCTCTGTGTCTCTGTGCCTCTGTGGTTCAAATGCGGTTTTTAAGGTTTATCCCAACCCGGGCAGCGCCTGGGCGCGAGTCCGCCTTTTTTCAGCACCTTTGAGCAAGGCCCCCGCATGATCCGCGCAGCCCGCCCCCCGTTGCCCGACCTCCCCGCAGAACTCGACGCCCTGGCCGAACTCGCGCTGGACCTGCGCTGGTCGTGGAGTCACGCCACCGACATTCTGTGGAAAGGCATCGACCCCGACCTGTGGGCGCTGACCCATAACCCCTGGCTGATCCTGCAGAACGTTTCCAGGGAAAAGCTGCGCGCGCTGGCGGCAGACACGGCCTTCGTCGCCAGCCTGCGGGGCTTCGTCGACGCGCGCAGGGAATGGCGGGCGAGCCCGACTTGGTTTCAGGCCGCGTATCCGCAATCGAAGCTTGCGCACGTGGCCTACTTCAGCATGGAGTTCGGGCTGTCCGAGTCGCTGCCGCTGTATTCCGGCGGCCTCGGCATCCTGGCCGGCGATGTGCTCAAGACCGCCAGCGATCTCGACGTGCCGATGACCGGCATCGGCCTGCTCTGGCAGCAGGGCTACTTCCGCCAGAGCCTCAACGAGCAGGGCGGCCAGCAGGAGTTTTTTCCCTACAACGATCCGGCCCAACTGCCGGTGCAGCCGGTGCACGACGAGAACGGAGAGCGGCTGCGCGTGGCAATCCCCTTTCCCGGCCGCACCGTCCTGCTGCGCGTCTGGCAGGTGCAGGTCGGGCGGGTGAACCTCTATCTGCTGGACAGCAACGATCTGCTCAACACGCCGGCCGACCGCGGCATCACCGCCCAGCTGTACGACGGCGGTTCGGAAAAGCGCCTGCAGCAGGAGATCTGCCTCGGCATCGGCGGCTGGACCCTGTTGCGCCGCCTGGGCATCCATCCCGAGGTCTGCCATCTCAACGAGGGCCATGCGGCTTTCGTCGTCCTCGCCCGCGCATGGAGCCACATGCGCGACCAGGGCAGCGATTTCCGCTGCGCGCTCAACGCCACCCGCGCCGGCAACGTCTTCACCACCCACACCCCGGTCGCCGTCGGCTTCGACGGCTTTGCCCCGGCCTTGCTGGAACGCTACCTGGAACGCGCCCAGCAGGGTCTCGGCATCCCCGTCCGCGCGATGCTCGCCCTCGGCCGGCAAAACCCGGACGACGACAGCGAACCCTTCAAAATGGCGTATCTCGCCATCCGCGGCAGCATCCTGGTCAATGGGGTGAGCCGCCTGCACGGCAGCGTCAGCCGCCGCCTGTTTCAGCCACTGTTCCCGCGCTGGCCGCAGCACGAGGTGCCGGTCACGCACGTCACCAACGGCGTCCATGTGCCGTCCTGGGACTCGGCGGAAGCCGACCGCCTGTGGACGGACGCCTGCGGCAAGGGACGCTGGCTCGGCGAACTGGAACATCTCGAGGAACAGGTGTGCCAGGTCTCCGACCAGGCCCTGTGGGACATCCGCACCCAAAGCCGGCAGCGCCTGATCGGCTTCGCGCGCGACCACCTGCAGCGCCAGCTCGCCGCCATCAACGCGCCGGCCGAACGCATCGAACGCGCGCGCCACGCCCTCGACCCCAACACCTTCACGCTCGGTTTCGCCCGCCGCTTCACCGCCTACAAGCGCCCCAACATGCTGCTCGCCGATCCCGAGCGCCTGCATCGCATCCTGACGCATCCGCTCCATCCGGTGCAGCTCGTCATCGCCGGCAAGGCGCATCCGCTGGACGAAACCGGCAAGGCCATGATCCGCCAGTGGAACGAATTCATCGACAGCCGTCCCGAACTGGCCGGGCATGTGGTGTTTCTGGCCGACTACGACATGCTGCTCGCGGAACAGCTGGTGCAGGGCGTGGACCTGTGGCTCAACACGCCGCGCCGCCCGTGGGAAGCCTGCGGCACCAGCGGCATGAAAGTCCTGGCCAACGGCGGACTCAACCTGTCGGAACTGGACGGCTGGTGGGCGGAAGCCTATGCGCCGGAACTGGGCTGGGCCTTGGGCGACGGCCAGGAGCACGACACCGACCCGGCGTGGGAAGCGGCGGAGGCGGCGGAACTCTATCGCCTGCTGGAGCAGGAGGTCATCCCGCTTTTCTACCGCGACCGCGACGCCCAGGGCTGCCCGGGCGGCTGGATCGCCAGGCTGCGTGCGAGCATGAGCGAGCTCGCGCCGCGCTTCAGCAGCAACCGCATGTTGCGCGAATATGTGGAGCAGCTCTACCTGCCCGCCGCCGAGTGCCATGCCGCGCGTCGGGACATGGCTGTCGCCCGGCGCCTGTGCGACTGGCAGGACGCCCTCGCCCGGCACTGGGAGCGCCTTCATTTCGGCGAGCTGCGCGTCGACGAGGCGGACGACGCCTGGCAATTCAGCGTGCCCGTCTACCTCGACGACCTGGACCCCGGCTTCGTCGCCGTCGAGCTCTACGCCATGCCGGCCGGCGAGGCGGCGGCTGCCGAGCTTCACCGCATGCAGCGCGGCGACGCCCTGAGCGGTGCCGTCAACAGCTACACCTACAGCGTCCGCATTCCCAAAACCCTGCCCGTGGGCGCTTACACGCCGCGCATCGTTCCGGCTTTGGAAGGGACGAGGGTGCCGATCGAGGCACGGCAGGTCCTGTGGTATCGCTGAAGGCGCACCCGCTTGGCGGGATTGCGAGCGCCTGGACCGCGGCCCGGGCCGAGACAGTGCACCGGCGCTGACGGCATGGCGTCATCACTCCGTCATCAGCGGCGCCGAGCATGGCGCCATTCAGACTGCCCGTTCCCGGCCATGCCGCTGCCCGCCCACAACGAAGTGCCCTATCTGCCCGACGGCGCCTGCGATCAGCCGCAATCGCGCGATCCTTACCCCTTGTGGCTCTCGCTGGCGCTCTTTCTCGGCGTGTTCGCCGTGCTGCAATGGGCGTGGGGCGAAGCGCGCGACACCTGGGTCGAGCGGCTGGTCATCCATCAAGCCACGGTCAGGCCCGCCGCAGCACTGGTTCAGATCATCACCCCCGAAGCCCATGCCCACCCTGTCGCCGCCAGCATCAAGGCGCCCGGCGGCGGACTCAACATCCTCAACGGCTGCGAAGGCACCGAAGTCATGTTCCTGCTGGTCGCCGCCTTCGCCGCCGTGCGCCTGGGCTGGCGGCAAAAACTGGTCGGTCTCGGTGTGGGGCTGGCCCTGGTCTTCGTCCTCAACCAGGCGCGCATCCTCGCCCTGTTCTACGCCTTCCGCAACGAGCGCGGCCTGTTCGACCTGCTGCACACCACCGTCCTGCCCGCAGTGCTGATCGCCGCGGTCGCGCTGTACTTCCATGCCGTCCTCCACCGCGGCCGCCTGGGCTAGTCCGGGCCGGTTCGCGCTGGCGTTGGTCGCGGGCTTCGCGCTCACGCTGACCGCCGCCTGGCTGTGGGGCCTGGCGCTGATCGAAGCCCTGCTGCCGCTTGCCCATACGCTGCTCGGCTGGATCGACGGCCGCTTCGGCATTCTCTTCCTCGGCGTCGAGCACAACTGGCAGGACACCGTGGTGAGGCTCAGGGTGAATATCGCCCAGCTCTTCGTCATGGGCGGGCAGGTGATCGAGGCGCACCCCCGGGGCTGGCTGGAAGTCACCACCACCACCGGCGCGATGCTGCAGCCGCTGGTCATCGCTCCGGCCATCGCATTCGCGCTGCCTGGCGCGCTGCATACAAGAGTCCTCGCCTTCGCGCTTGCCGCGCTACTCGCCCTGGGCTTTCTGGTCGTCGATCTGCCCCTCACGCTGCACGCCTATGTGTGGGACATGTTCGTCGACAACCTGGAACCGGATCGCTTCTCGCCGCTGCTGGCCTGGCACGAATTCCTGCACGCGGGCGGCAGGCTCGGGATCGCGGTGGTGCTGGGCGTGGCGGGAGGGCGGCTGGCGCGGCGCAAAGCCGCATGAACCGGTCTGTTTCATCAATCCCCGGCCCTCTCCCCGCAACTTGGGCCATGGCCCGATCGGCTCATACAACACGCGCGATCAGGCGTCACATTCGGCGCGTAGCCTCCCCGCTGTCCAGCCCTTGGGAGAAGGCTCGTGAACCGACAACCCATCGCCTATGCGCTATTGCTCGCCCTGATCGCCGCTTCGTCGGCGCAGGCGGGCGTGTACGCGACCCCGGCGCAGCGCGCGGCCGAATGGCTGGACCCAGCAGGACACGAGCGACGGCGGTTGGCACGATGCTTCCGAAGCGCGCACCTTCCTGCAAACCGCCGAGGCCGTGCTGGCGCTGCACCGGAGTTGTTATCGCAGCATTGAAGTGGAGGGCATGACAAATGAAGTGCGCCTCCAGCCTGCGCATCGCATTCGCGCTGCCTGGCGCGCTGCATACAAGAGTCCTCGCCTTCGCGCTTGCCGCGCTACTCGCCCTGGGCTTTCTGGTCGTCGATCTGCCCCTCACGCTGCACGCCTATGTGTGGGACATGTTCGTCGACAACCTGGAACCGGATCGCTTCTCGCCGCTGCTGGCCTGGCACGAATTCCTGCACGCGGGCGGCAGGCTCGGGATCGCGGTGGTGCTGGGCGTGGCGGGAGGGCGGCTGGCGCGGCGCAAAGCCGCATGAACCGGTCTGTTTCATCAATCCCCGGCCCTCTCCCCGCAACTTGGGCCATGGCCCGATCGGCTCATACAACACGCGCGATCAGGCGTCACATTCGGCGCGTAGCCTCCCCGCTGTCCAGCCCTTGGGAGAAGGCTCGTGAACCGACAACCCATCGCCTATGCGCTATTGCTCGCCCTGATCGCCGCTTCGTCGGCGCAGGCGGGCGTGTACGCGACCCCGGCGCAGCGCGCGGCCGAATGGCTGGACCCAGCAGGACACGAGCGACGGCGGTTGGCACGATGCTTCCGAAGCGCGCACCTTCCTGCAAACCGCCGAGGCCGTGCTGGCGCTGCACCGGAGTTGTTATCGCAGCATTGAAGTGGAGGGCATGACAAATGAAGTGCGCCTCCAGCCTGCGCTTACCCCAGTGGAAATGAACGGCGTCTGGGTGGTGGCTCTGCCGCAGGGTTTCCAGGACTTGATGCCAGGTTCCAATAGTCCCCACCACATAAGCGTTCTCCTCACCGCCATCGACCAGCCCGCTTTCCCTGATTGGATCAAGCTCAAACGCGCGGTCTTTACCCAGGGTGAAATCGCGGACTTGACCGAGGGCGAAGTGCAGCAAGAACTGTTACTCGGTCAAGATCAGGAGGCCTGCCGGCCTGTTCGCCCCTATGGAATCGAGAAGAACGAGAAGCTGCTATGCGCCGACCCCCAACAGGTCAGGTTTATCTCTTCGTTTCCCATCGCCATGCACCTGATGTTCGAAGACAGCCAAGGGCATTCCTTCGAGATCGTGGACGAGTTCTGTTCGGCCACGGCCATGTGAATCCTGCCTGCGCTCTTCTTCACAACAACCATTTCATTGCCACCACGGAGTTCGATTATGCGCATTCGACCGCAAATCTTCATCAGCCTGGCAGCCCTGCTGCCGTTCAATCCCGCGTGGGCGGCGGGCGAGCAGCCAGAAATTCCCATGATTACGGAATTCCGGGTTCGCCATCTGGATGCCAGCCAGGCCTACATGGAGGTATCCGGCGCGCAGAGGGCCATGGAAATGAGCGGGCGCGTTGGGGAAAGCCTTGCTCACGTTCGGTCGGAAAAAAGCGGGGGGCAGATATTGCGCCTCAACCGCAAGCTGACCCGCGCCCAGGCATGGGACATTGCCAACCGGATGGTGCAGCAGGGCAATGGAGAAATCATGTACGCCGAACCCATCGACCCCAGCTTCAATCCGAATGAGCCGGAACCCAGCGTACCGCCGCCCCTGCCGACCGAAACCACGGGAAGAAAGTGAACCATGAACAATCAGCAACTGAAATCCATTGCCAAGGCTCTGGTCTTGGCATTCGTCATGGCCGCCACCACCGTGCATTCCGCCGAAACAGCCAAGCCGATAGCACCGCTGCCGCCCGAGAATAGGCTTTTCAGTCCCGGGATGAGCCCCGAGGAATTGGAAGCCCATCGGGAACGCATGAAAACCTACCCGCATTTTTGGACCATCACGGTCGCGCTCACAACGCGGAATGCGAGGAACCCGCAACCTTTGAGCAAGGAATGGCAGCAGCGCATTTTGGAAGCGGCGGGTATACCGCTCGAATATACCCAGAGCAGCGGGGACACACATATATTCACCCCACTTAAAAAAATAACGCATTCCGAGGCCAAGGAAATTGCTGCCCGAATCAGGGCACTCCCAGGAATACTTTTTGCCGAACCCCCGCCGGTTGAAATGAGTATCGATCTTGCCGTGCCCACCGACCCTCTGTATTCCTCCCAGCGGAATCTGAAGGACGTGTCAGCCGCCGAAGCCACGCCTCATCCCGAGAGAATTCTCAGCCAGCCACCCGACGTGCTCCATTTGCCCAGCATCGAAACACTCGGTGTGGCGCTGAAAAACCGGGACGCGATGAATCCCAAGCCCCTGAGCAAGGAGTGGCAAGCCCGGGTGATCGAGGCGGCAGGTGTTCCGCTGGAATACGTCCGCGAGAATGGGGGTGACACACATGTATTCAAGTTGCCCAAGAAGATGACATTTGATGAAGCCGAGGCAATCGCTGCGCGCATCCGGGCGCTCCCAGAAATCTACTATGCCGACCCTTCAATCGGGGGAGGCGAATTTGCGATTCCTACGGATCCCTTGTTCTCATCGCAGTGGAACCTGAAAGGCGTAGGCGGCGGCGCTAACTTACCCCCGGCATGGGACATCACCACAGGCACGAATACCGTGGTGGTGGCGGTCATCGATTCCGGCGTGCTGCCTGCACACCCCGAGCTGTCGGGGCGCGTATTGCCCGGGTACGACTTCATCAGCGACCCGACCCGCGCCAACGACAGCGGCGGGCGCGACGCCGACCCCATCGATCCGGGCAGCTGGGTGACGGCGGCGGAGGCTGCGGGGAGCTGCAAGGAGACGCCTTCTAGCTGGCACGGCACTCGGGTGGCAAGCCTCATCGCCGCCAACGCCAATAACAGCATTGGTATAGCAGGTGAGGACTGGCAGGCTAAGATCCTGCCCGTTCGGGTGATCGGAAAATGCACGGGCGGCTTTGGATATGATGGCAACGATCTGGTTGCTGCGATTCGCTGGGCTGCTGGATACACGGTATCCGGGGTGACCAACCCCAACCCGGCCAAAGTGATCAATCTCAGCCTGGGTGGCCAGGGCGCCTGCCCAACCCAGATTCAGGCCGCCATCGACGACGCCCGCAAGAAAGGCGCTGTGGTTGTCGCCGCCGTGGGCAACGCCGGCGCCGTTGGTTCCCAGCAGCCCGCTAACTGTAATGGCGTCATCCGGGTGGCTGCGGTCGATTCCAAGGGCGGACTGGCCTCGTACAGCAATCGGGGTGAGTCCGCCACACTGAGCGCGCCGGGCGGGGATTTGACCGATCCATCGCTGCTCTATACCGCGGGCGACGGCGGGGCGACGACGGCACTTAACGACGGTGCGGTAACAGGTGGCCAAGTCGGAACAAGTTTTGCCGCTCCGCATGTCTCCGGCGTCGCCGCACTGATGCGCGCGATCAAGCCCGAGATGAGCCCGCCGCAGATCGGCGCCATTCTGGCGAACACCACACGAAATTTTCCGACCGGCACGTCTTTCGACTGTGACGTCATCACTTGTGGCACAGGGATTCTGGATGCGGGGCAGGCTGTTTCTGGTGCGAAATCCAAAGTGGCAGCGGGAGGCTACCATACCGTTGCCGCCAAGGCCGATGGGTCGGTCGTGACCTGGGGCCGGAATTCGTTCGGGGCACTGGGTGGCGGCGAATCATCGAGTCTGACACGTCCTTATCCTGGTCCGGCGCTGCCCGGATTGAGCAATGTTCGCGATGTGGCCGCAGGGATATGGCACGTTATCGCGCTCAAAGGCGATGGGACGGTGTGGGGTTGGGGTTATAACGGAAATGGCATGCTCGGCAATGGCACCACGGCCACCCAGACGACACCCGTGCAGGCATCCGGTCTGACCGATGCCGTTGCAATCGCTGCGGGGGATCGTCACAGTCTGGCGCTCAAATCGGATGGCACCGTCTGGGCTTGGGGGCTAAATGCGTCTGGCCAGCTTGGGCGTGGCGCGGGGATCTATACGGACTCACTGGTGCCGGTGCAGGTGAGCGGGCTGACCGACGTGATCGCGATTGCCGCAGGCGGCAAGCGTTCTATGGCTTTGAAAAGGGACGGCACCGTCTGGGCGTGGGGCCTAAACGCCAATGCGACCAGCGATACAAACGCGACCGCCTCGCCGGTTCCCGTGCAAGTGCCTGGCCTCGCCGATATCGTGGCGATTGAATCTGGCGGCAATACCACTGGCGGTGCCGGAACAGAAAGCGACTCAAGCATGGCCATGGCGTGGGATGGAAGAGTCTATGCATGGGGATACAACAACTGGGGGCAGCTTTGTCAGGGCGACGTTGTCTCGAAGTTCTTGCCAAAAGAAATAACGCTCCCATCGCCCGCCGTGAAAATCTCTGTCGCCGAATACGACACCGTGATGTTGCTGGATGACGGCAGCCTGATGGGGTGCGGTTCCAACTTTGGCGGTGCCATGGGCGACGGCACTACCACTACCCGGAAAAGCCCCAGCCCTGTTGGTAGCGGCTTGAATAATGCTTTGGACATTGAAGTCGGGCGCGATTTCACCGTGGCCATGGGGAGCAATCTGTCCGTGCAATCCTGGGGCTGGAACAGCTATGGGCAGTTGGGCGATGGCAGCAGCGGCACAACCTCCAATCGTCTGGTTCCCGTTCAGGTGCATGGGGCGGGAAACAGCGGTTATTTCAATACGGCCTACGCCACCAGCACGAGCGCCGATCTGGCTGTAATGCTTAGCGATAGTCCCGATCCCGCCCTGGTCAACGCCAACTTGACCTATGACCTGCAGATTACCAACTACGGGCCGAACCAAGCCACAGGAGTAAGTGCGGTATTGTCCTTGTCCAGCCAGGCAAGTTTCGTGTCCGCGACTTCGGGGTGCAGCCATGCAAACGGCTTGGTGAGTTGTTCGCTTGCCAGCCTCAACAGCGCCTCGAATGCATCATTTCAGGTCGTGGTGAAACCAACTTCGGCCGCGACTCTGGATGCCACGGCCAGCGTCACATCGGCGGTATTCGATCCGGATGGCTCCAATGACGTTGCAGGGACAAGCACAGTAGCCAGCGCGGCAACTCCTACCGATGGGGACGTACCCATTCCGGCTTGGGCGCTAGCCGCATTGGGAGCTGGTTTGCTGGGTTCGATGCGAAGAAAAGCCGGCTGAATTTCAGATGCCGGCCGAAGGCGTGAGATGGTCGACAGTCTCGAGCCCGACCGCTTCTCGCCGCTGCTGGCCTGGCACGGCTTCCTGCACGCGGGCGGCAGGCTCGGGATCGCGGTGGTGCTGGGCGTGGCGGGAGGGCGGCTGGCGCGGCGCAAAGCCGCATGAACCGGTCTGTTTCATAAATCCCCGGCCCTCTCCCCGCAACTTGGGCCATGGCCCGATCGGCTCATACAACACGCGCGATCAGGCGTCACATTCGGCGCGTAGCCTCCCCACTGTCCAGCCCTTGGGAGAAGGCTCGTGAACCGCCAACACATCGCCTTTACGCTATTGCTCGCACTGGCCGCGGCCTCATCCGCCCAGGCGACTGTCGACGACGCCCGCGCCAAAGGGATCAAATGGCTGGTGCAGACCCAGAAGGGCGACGGCTCATTCGCGGGCCTGCAGGGACTGGAAGCGCAGTCCACCTCGGCGGCGGTGGAAGCGATGCTCGCGGCCGGGTTGAACAAGTCGCCACAGTATGCGCGTGCGCTGGCCTGGCTGGCCAACGCGCCGGGCGGCAGCCTGGATTCGCGCGCCTGGCAGGCTGCCGCACTGGCTGCGGCGGGGCGCGACGCCAAAGCCATCGCCGGCACGATCCGCGACGAGCGCAACGTCTATGTGGTGCAATCCGGCAGTTTGCCCACCGGCGGCGTGGCAACTTGGGGGGCGTACCCCGGCTACGGCGCGAGCACCATCGACACGGCGCTGGGCTACGGCGCGCTCCGCAGCGCCGCAACTTGGGCCATGGCCCGATCGGCTCATACAACACGCGCGATCAGGCGTCACATTCGGCGCGTAGCCTCCCCACTGTCCAGCCCTTGGGAGAAGGCTCGTGAACCGCCAACACATCGCCTTTACGCTATTGCTCGCACTGGCCGCGGCCTCATCCGCCCAGGCGACTGTCGACGACGCCCGCGCCAAAGGGATCAAATGGCTGGTGCAGACCCAGAAGGGCGACGGCTCATTCGCGGGCCTGCAGGGACTGGAAGCGCAGTCCACCTCGGCGGCGGTGGAAGCGATGCTCGCGGCCGGGTTGAACAAGTCGCCACAGTATGCGCGTGCGCTGGCCTGGCTGGCCAACGCGCCGGGCGGCAGCCTGGATTCGCGCGCCTGGCAGGCTGCCGCACTGGCTGCGGCGGGGCGCGACGCCAAAGCCATCGCCGGCACGATCCGCGACGAGCGCAACGTCTATGTGGTGCAATCCGGCAGTTTGCCCACCGGCGGCGTGGCAACTTGGGGGGCGTACCCCGGCTACGGCGCGAGCACCATCGACACGGCGCTGGGCTACGGCGCGCTCCGCAGCGCCGGGGTGAGTTACGCGAACGACACCACCGACCTGACGGTCACCGTCCTGTGCAACATTCTGCCGGCCCAACTCGGCAGTTCGCCCTGGAGCGGCGCGTGGCCGCATGCGCTGCCGCAAAGCGGGCAACCGTCGCACGCCACGACCGGCTCGCTGGCCGCCACCGCGATCATGCTGCACGAACTCAAAAAGCAGCGTCAGGCCGGCCGCTTCCTGTCCGGCACGGTTTGCGGCAAGACCTCTCCCGGCGCGATCGACACCGCCATGACCAGCGCCAAAACCTGGCTCATCGCCCAGGCCAACGGCGACGGCGGCTTCGCCGAGCGTAATCCGCAGACCGGCAATCTGGAAGCCTCCGCACCGGTGGCCACGGCCATGGCGATCCGCGCACTGGCGCTGTTCGCCGCCGAGGGCGACACGGCCGCGAACACCGCGATCACCAATGCCCGCACCTGGCTGGATGCCCAGCAGAATGCCGACGGCAACTGGCGCGGCGATCCCTTCGTCACCGCCCGCGTTGTGGCCGCGCTGCCCGCCGCGGCCGGCGCGCAGCTCACCGACAGCGACCAGGATGGCCTCACCGATGTGGTCGAACAGCAGCTCGGCACCCAGGTGCTGGTCGCCGACGCACAGGATCAGCTCGATCCGAACGCCAACGCCATGCCGGGGCTCACCGCCACCTCGTTCAGCGTGTCGGCCGTTCTCAACGAAGCGTTCAGCTACGCCGTCTCCGCCTCGGGCGGCAATGGCCCGTTCACCTTCGCGCGCGTCAACGGCGCCTTGCCACCCGGCCTCACGCTGGCGGCCAACGGCCAGATAAGCGGCGCACCCACGGCGCTGGGCAGCTATGCCTTCGATTACGAGATCACCGACGCCGCCAATGCCAAGACACTGTCCATTGGCCGCATCGACGTGACGGCGGCGCCTTCCGATGGCGACGTGCCTTTGCCCGCCTGGGCGCTGGTGGCGCTGGGAGCGGGGCTCCTTGGCGCCCTGCGCCGGCATTCCGTACGCACATCCGCTTGACACACCCCCGAACCGCACAAGTAAAAGATCATCAAGGGAGCATCCCCATGTCCTGCCAGACCCTGCACCGCCTGATCCTGACGGCCGCCATGAGCCTCACGGCCCTTGCCGCAAGCGCCGCGCCGCACAAGGACATCGCCCCCTTGCCGGCGGAGGCCGTACAAGCCGTGCGCGACGCGCAACGCGGGCGTCCCGATCCCATGGCGGCGGCGCTGGATCGCCACCTGCGGGAGGGGCTGGAGCTGGCCGATCGCGGCGAGCGGGCCGCCGCAAGGTTCAAACAGAAAAAAACCAAAGCGCTTGAGGTTCAGAGTACCCTCGCCAGCCGCAAAGCCGAAGCCGCTGCCAAACGGCAGGAAATGCTGACACTCCGGGATGAAATGGTGAGCCGGCTCGACCGCGAGGCCGACAAGCTTGCTACCCTCGGCAGGGCCGATGATTCGGCGCGGGTTGCGGAATTCAAGGCGAAACTGGACACGCGTTTCAAAACCATCGCGCAAGACCTCGACGATCTCTCCCGCGCCGATAAAACCAACCTCGATGCCCGCGCCAGGCGGGCCGCCGGCCGCATCCAGGGCTGGCTGGCCGCGCGTCCGCTCGAGCCCCTGCCGCAGCCCAACTGGAAGCGCGTAGAGCCCGTCGCCCCGATTGCGCTGCCACCTGCGAAGTCCGTGCCGCGCTTCGTCTCCGACGCGTACTGGCTGATGCAGCAAAAAGTCGCCAGCCGCGACGGCTTTATCCAGGTTGCGTCGCGCGATGGTTTCATCAAGACGGCGCTGCGCGCCACGCCGACCGAAGCCACCGCCTGCGGCTACACCGCGGCCGATCTGGCCGACACGCCGGAGGCGCCGAAGGCGCACCCCGACATCGCCGCCCTGGCCAAGCAACTCGATTACAACCCGGTGCG
>JAMCVR010000193.1:22016-30485 GCA_023475455.1 Thermoplasmatota archaeon
TCCAACATTCCCGTGCGCTATGTGCGCGGAACGATTTCAGTGATTGACGGCGCCCCCAAGGGCGCGGACGGCCGCGCGCCGCGCTGGATCGGTGCCAAGAGCTACGACGCCGCGCGAGCGGTGCTGGGCAGCAACGGCAACCCGTCGGCCAGCGTCCAGAACAACAGCTCCAGCCAGGCGATCGGCGTGAATCTGGCCCACGTCTGGATCGAAGCCTGTCTGCCCTACGCGGCCTACCGCGGCACCGCGCTCGACGACTCCGGCCACCGCTGGGTGCCGCTGGATCCGTCGTATAAGGACCAGCGCTACCAGGCCGGCGTCGGCGTCGACGGCAGCTTCGACTTCAACTACGGCAACTGGCTCGCCAGCCGCCTGGATGCGCAGGGCAATTACAAGCTGCCGCAGGAAGCCTTCGAGGACGAAGTCGCCACCCACGCCAAGACCCGCGCGCCCGACTACGCCAACACCACGCTGGAAGACGTCCCCTACCAATCGGAAATCAAGCGTCAGCGCTACGACATCCTGCCCATCGTGCCGCCGTACGAGGTGCTGCAATACACCAGCTGGAGCGGAGTGGCGGGCGAATCCGCGGAGACCGCCGCGCTGCCGGATCGCCACAAGTACCGCCTGCTGGTCGCCGTAAAAACCGCCGCCGACAGCCTGCTCGCCCAGAAGACCCTCGACCTCGCCGAACTCGCCGGCAAACGCCTGACGCTCTCGTTCAAGGGCGCGACCGCCGGCGACCAGACCGCGTTCGACACCTGGTTCAACGCCGTCGATCCCGCCGCCAATCCCACCTGCGCGACTTCCATCAACATGGTGCCGGCGATCAAGCTCGAAGGCGTCGAGCAAACCTCTGAGGCGGGCAGCGGCAGCACGCTGCTGTGCTCGAAGGACAACAAGCTCGCCATGACGGTCAGCCTGGCCGAACTGGGCGCCAACGCGACGCGAACCAACGTCACTTACGCCAACATCGGCGCCGCCAACCTGCACGCCCTGCACGCCTACGCCTGGCATACCTCGGACACCTATCTCGCCAAGCGCGCCGAGCAACTGCTTGCCAATGTGCGCGCCAACAGCGACCCCAACGCCGACCGCGACGGCATCGAAGGCGAATTCCTCAACCTCGCCGCCAGCAAGTACAGCCGCTATGTCGCCGACGCCACCAGGCGGGCGGGCGAGCTGTTCGGCGAATCCGGCACCGTCGGCGTCGGCGTCGGCCTTACCGCCGCCCAGGTCAAGGTCAACTACCTGTTCGACCTGCCCTACGGCCTGTTCCGCAAGGGCTTTCTGATCGACTGGCCGGGCGGCATCGTCACCAGCAGCCGTCTCGACACCCCGAGCAGCACCGACAAGCGCGCCTTCAAGCTGGCCGGTTTCGCCGCATCCGCCTACGAGGCCTACATCTGGAACGAAGTCGCCAATCTCGACGCCGTCTCCACCACGCGCGGCCTGCAGTTCGCCGACGAGCAGGCCATCGAAATCCTGCAGATCAACAACACGACCGACTGGACCAACAACAAGTGCAAGCTCACCAACACCTGTTCCAACGGCGCGCTCAACACCAACCCGGCGGGCACCAATTACAGCGCATCGCACGTCAGCCAGATTGAATCCGGCTACGTCAATCAGGGCTACAAGCTCACCATCCCGCGCCGGCTGCTCCAGTATCCCGATGCCGGCGGCTGGCTGGGCGCGGCCTTCTATGGCGAGAAGTTCGTCACCGGCGGGACATCGTCCGCTGCCTTCCCGATCAACAGCTATTCCGGCGGCGTCACCATCGAGCCTGCCGGCAACCCAACGGACACCGCCGGCACCGGTTCGCCCGACGGCTCAGCCTCCGGCGGCTACCCCGTGGGCGACCCCTGGGGCAGCCTCTACAACCCCTCGCTCGGCACCGGCATCCTCGCCGACCCCTATGCGCCGACATTCGCCCAGCAATCCGGCATCAACGGCTACCAGACCGCCAATGGCAAGAGCACCGGCTCCACCATCTCCAGCGACCCCGTCAACATGGTCACCGGCAACCTCATCCATTCCGAGCGGGACATCGCCATCAAGGGCCGCGGCGGCCTGCCGCTGGTGTTCGAGCGCTGGTACAACAGCAAGGGTGCCAAGGACGGCCCGCTCGGCTACGGCTGGACCCACAGCTTCAACCACAGCCTGCGCTTCTACGGCGTCGAATCGGGTGTGGCCAAGCTCTCGTGGACCGACGGCACCGGCGGCGAACGCTTCTTCTCCACCGCCGACCACGCCAGCGGAAACGTCAACGTCGGCGCCGCCTTCTCCGGCAGCGCCGGCATCTACGCCACCCTCGAACGCCTGACCGGCGGCACCTACCGCCTGACCGAACGTTCCGGCATGCAGTATGTCTTCGAGAGCGTCGACGCCACCGCCACCGACACCCAGCAGAAGTCGCGCCTGCTGTCGATTACCGACCGCAACGGCAATGCCCTGACGCTCGCCTACTCGGCCACTTGCGGCAACAACCTGTGCTCCGTCACCGACAGCCTCAACCGCGCGCTGACCTTCGGCTACACCAACTCCCGCATCACGCAGATCCAGGACTTCAGCGGCCGCACCTGGCAATACTTCTACGACGGCAACGGCGACCTCACGAGCTTCAAGAATCCGCTGGCGGTGGCTGGCAGCCAGAACCCGGTCACCTACCAGTACTACAGCGCCGCTGACGGCACCAAGCTTGCCCATGCCATGAAGCAGTACACGCTGCCGCGCGGCAACGGCATGCGCTTCGAGTACTACGCCAACGGCCGCGTCTTCCGCCACACGCCCTTCGACACCGCCGGCACCCTGAAAACCGACCACGCCACCACCTTCGCCTGGACCGAGTTCCGCCGCGAGGCCAGACAGATCGACGCCCTCGGCAACGAACGCCGCTTCCTGTTCGACGCCAACGGCAACCCCTTGTCCATCACCATTGAGACCGGCGCCGAGACCAGCTACACCTACGACGCCACCGCCGGCCGCACCCATCTGCGCCTGAGCAAGACCGATCCGCAGGGCCTGCTGACCCAGTATGCCTACGACAGCCTGGGCAACCTCTCCGACGTCACCCTGCCCAGCACCAGAACGCTCCAGTACCGCGACCACACCGCCTACGGCCAGCCGCAGCGCGTCAAGGACGCCGACGGCAACTGGACGCTCAACCGCTTCGACGCCCAGGGCCGGCTCACCGACCTCATCCGCGTCAAGAACGGCGTCACCCCCGTCGCCAACACCAAACCCGCCAACGCCGACATCCTCGCCTGGACGCAATATCAGAGCGACAGCGTCGGCAACCCGGTCAAGACCCGCAGCCTGCGCGACTGGACCACGGCCGTATTCGGCGACGCCAATACCGGCACCGGCCCCAGTATCGAGACCGCGTACGACGCCAACCAGCTCAACGCCGTCAGCCTCACCCGGCGCGGCGACACCGACGGCACCCCGGCCAGCCTGGAAGTCGAAACCTATACCGACTTTACCCACGACAGCCTCGGCCGCACGACCCGCGGCCCCGATGCCGACTGGTACCCCGCCGACACCCGGTACGACCCCCTCGACCGTCCGGTCAAAACCCCCGACGGCCGCGGCCACCAGTGGGACACCGTGTTTGATGCCAACGGCAACCCGCTCATGGCTGGCTTGACCGTCAACGGCGCCTATCTGGACGGCTACTACGCCGCCTGGGACGACCTCGACCGGCTGGAGCGCCGCGTCGATTACGCCGGCAACGCCACGCTGACCCAGTACAACCCGCTCGGCCACATCACCCAAATCACCGAAGCCGACGGCTATACATTAGGTTTCGACCGCGACGCGATGGGACGGATCACCGGCGCCTACAACCAGGAAGGCCATCGCGTCAGCCTCAGTCTGGATGCCGACGGCAGACCGAGAAGCAGCACCGACCCCAACAACCTCACCACGAACTATGAGTACTTCCACGCGACGGAAGACGGCCGTCTCAAGAAAACCACCCTGCCCAAAGTCACCGGGCAAACCAATGGCCGCGCGGTCGAAGTCGCCCAATACGACGGCGCCGGCCGTCCCCTCAAAATCAACGCCGTCGCCGCCGACGGCACGCTCCGCGACAGCTACCGCTTCCACGACGAACTCGGAAGATTGACCCGCGCCGTCGGCCCGCAGGTCTCCGCCACCGACACCAGCCGCCCGGTCACCTGCTACGTCTACACGACGCTCAGTGATGTCAAGGAAATCTGGGCCGGCAGCACCACCGACACCACCAGCAAAACCTGCGACCTCGTCACTGATGTCAACCTCAAGAAGCAACTCAGCCGAACCTTCGACGACTTCGGCCGCAAGCTGACCGAGACCGATCCCAACGGCAAGGTCTGGAAGTGGACCTGGAACCTGCACAACCAGCTCGTCAGCAGCCAGACGCCCGTCCAGATCGCCGCCGGCCAGAGCACCACCTACAACTACGGCGCAAAAGGCGCCATAGGCGAAACCCAGGGCCAGCTCAAGAGCAGAAGCGTCCCCGGCAGCAACGGCCAGACCGCCGTCTACACCCGCGACGAACTAGGCCTGGTGACGAAAGCCGAAACGAAGACTCCCGCAAACGCAACTATCGTCGCCTACGACTACGCCTACGACCCCGCCAAGCGGCTCCACACCGTCACCGATTCCAGGGGCAACAAGACGCTGACCTACACCTGGACCCCCGGCGGCCGCCTGGCGATGGTCGAAGACAGCGACGGCCACCAGGCCAGCATGAGCTACGACGCCACCGGGCGTCTTGCGAGCGTGGTTGCCCCCAACGGCGAGACGATCAGCTTCGTCTATGACGCCGGCGGCCGCCTGGTCGAGCAGCGGCTCAACAGTGGACAAAGAACCACCCAGAGCTGGTTCGAAGACGGCGGCTTGAAGCAGCGCCAGAATCTCTTCAACACGACGATACTGTCCAGCCACCTCTACACGCTGGACAATCAGGGGCGGCGAAGCGGCCAGACCGAAGTCATCGGCGGGGCGACCAAGACCTGGAGCTACCTGTACGACAACCTCGACCGCCTGACCAGCGCCAGCGACGGCACGGCCGAGACCTACACCTACGACATCTACGGCAACCGCAGGAGCAAGACCAAGTCCGGCGTCACGACGGCGTATCTGTACGACCTCGCGCAGCAGCTCACGGAAATCAGAAGCGGCAGTGATACCGGCACCCTGACCGGCGCCGCCGTCCACGACGCCGACGGGCGCATGGTCAAGCTGTGCGAAGTTGCCAGCGGCGGCACCGTCACCAAGACGACAAGCGACTGCACCGCCTCGGGAACCGGCGCCACCACGCTCGCCCTGGTGTGGAACGCGCTCGACCACCTCGCCACCGCGACGAGAACCGGCGTCAACGCCATCGCCGAGAGCTACCAGTACGACGACAGCGGACGCCGGATACAAAAGACCTCCGGCTCAAGAGCAGAAGCGTCCCCGGCAGCAACGGCCAGACCGCCGTCTACACCCGCGACGAACTAGGCCTGGTGACGAAAGCCGAAACGAAGACTCCCGCAAACGCAACTATCGTCGCCTACGACTACGCCTACGACCCCGCCAAGCGGCTCCACACCGTCACCGATTCCAGGGGCAACAAGACGCTGACCTACACCTGGACCCCCGGCGGCCGCCTGGCGATGGTCGAAGACAGCGACGGCCACCAGGCCAGCATGAGCTACGACGCCACCGGGCGTCTTGCGAGCGTGGTTGCCCCCAACGGCGAGACGATCAGCTTCGTCTATGACGCCGGCGGCCGCCTGGTCGAGCAGCGGCTCAACAGTGGACAAAGAACCACCCAGAGCTGGTTCGAAGACGGCGGCTTGAAGCAGCGCCAGAATCTCTTCAACACGACGATACTGTCCAGCCACCTCTACACGCTGGACAATCAGGGGCGGCGAAGCGGCCAGACCGAAGTCATCGGCGGGGCGACCAAGACCTGGAGCTACCTGTACGACAACCTCGACCGCCTGACCAGCGCCAGCGACGGCACGGCCGAGACCTACACCTACGACATCTACGGCAACCGCAGGAGCAAGACCAAGTCCGGCGTCACGACGGCGTATCTGTACGACCTCGCGCAGCAGCTCACGGAAATCAGAAGCGGCAGTGATACCGGCACCCTGACCGGCGCCGCCGTCCACGACGCCGACGGGCGCATGGTCAAGCTGTGCGAAGTTGCCAGCGGCGGCACCGTCACCAAGACGACAAGCGACTGCACCGCCTCGGGAACCGGCGCCACCACGCTCGCCCTGGTGTGGAACGCGCTCGACCACCTCGCCACCGCGACGAGAACCGGCGTCAACGCCATCGCCGAGAGCTACCAGTACGACGACAGCGGACGCCGGATACAAAAGACCTCCGGCGCAACGACGACGAGCTACCTGTACGACGGCAACGCCATCCATGCCGAGTGGAGCGGCGCAGTGTCGGGCAATCCGGCGGCGGTGTATGTGCATGGTGCGGGTATCGACGAGCCGCTGCTGCGGCTCACCGGAACGACGAACGGCCCGAGCGCGACGCAGGCGGCGTACCTGCAGGACGGCTTGGGCAGCGTGATCGGTACAACCAACCCGACGGGCACGCTGACCGCGAACCAGCGCTTCGACGCGTGGGGCGTCAAGACCGCATCGAGCGGAACGATCCCGCAATACGGCTACACCGGACGCGAGCCGGATGCGACGGGGCTGACGTACTACCGCGCCCGCTACTACCACCCCGGCATTGCACGTTTCGCCAGCCGCGATCCGATGGGGATGGCGGACAGCGTGAGTCCGTATGCGTATGTCGCCAACAACCCGGTCAACCTGATCGATCCGATGGGATTGTTGGGCATGGAGCCGATTGTCGTGGCGGGCAACAGCGACATCCAGAAGTACTGGGGCGCATTCCAGGAAACGATGACGGATGTAGGCATGGGCTTGTATGACCTGCTGCCGAGCAAGCAGTCTGTCAACAATTTCCTTGATAAGACCCAGACCACGCTGGATTACGTGGGTTTGGCTGCGCAGGGGCCGCTGGAAGTGGTTGCTCCGTTCATCGATGCAGCCAGTGGAGTAACATCGCTGATCCGTGGCGACTACGCTGGGGCAGGGTTGTCTGCGTTGGGCGCGGTTCCATTCGTCGGGGCGGTGTCCAATGCGGCGAAGGTGGGCAGAGGGGTTGAGAATGCGGCGGATGTTGCAAAGGGGACACCGGATATTACAAAAGCCTATCAACGCCCGTCCAGCGCAACTACTGCCGAGCAAAGAGCCTCCGTCCAAGGCAAACCCTGCGTGGATTGCGGGGCTGCCACTCCTAAGCAGGTCGCAGACCACAAGAACCCATTGGTCAAGGAGTATTACGAGACCGGAAAAATAGATACAACACGAATGCGCAGCGTCGATGCCATACAGCCACAATGCCCGACTTGTTCGGCGAGGCAAGGTGCGGAGATGAGTCGCTATTCTCGGCAGATGAAGAAGGAGTTGGGCCTTGAATGACCAAGTAGAAAATTCGCAGAAAGAAATTTGCAAGAAGCATGGAGTCACTCGTTATCCATCACCTCCGAATCTAAAGGTCGGGATTGCGCTAAATGTTCGAGAAGGGATAACGCCAATAAATGGCTTACGTCATCCACCAGAAGGTGATACCACTGGGTGGTACATATGGGCAGGAGATGAGCTGTCTATTGATCCTGAGTTTTTTAAACCGCTCCATGTTGAGCACTTGCCTGACTGGTGTCCAGAAGTGCAAAAATATCTAGGGTTGCCACCTGGATGGCGGTTTCTAATTGCGGGTGATTATGAAGATGTTTGGTATGATGAGTCGTTACTAACTGCTTGATGACAGGCCCCGGCCATTCGGCGCCCCTCAGGCGAATCTTCCGTCTGCCCGGTCTGTTTTCCCCTTGGTTTTTGCCCGATACCAACCCACCCCCTAGAATGACCTGACGACTGTTTCCACGTGGATTGTCTTGCCCCCCATTTTCAACGCCCTGGTGTTGCTTGCCGCGCTGTGCGCGACGCGGGCGCACGCGCTGACGGTGGAGGTGGAGGCGCCCGATGAAGTCAGGGCGCTGCTGACGCAGCATCTGGAAACGGCGCGGGCGGCGCGGCTGGGCGAGAAGCCGGACGCGGAGGAAGTGGCGCGGCTGCAGCGGCAGAGCGAGCTGACGGCGCGCGACCTGCTGGCGACCGAGGGGTATTTTTCGCCGCAGGTGGACAGCGCGGTGGAACGGGTGGGCGACGACTGGCGGGTGGCTTACCGGGTCGATCCCGGCGCGCGCACGCGGGTGCGCAGCGTGAAGCTGGCGTTCGAGGGTGCGCTGAAAACGCGCGCCGATGAGGCGGGTTTGCGGCGGCGCATCGAGCGCAGCTTTTCGCTGAAGCGGGGGATGCCGTTTCGCCAGGCGGACTGGGAAGCCGCCAAGCTGACGGTGCTGCGCTCCCTGCTGGCGGGAGCCTATCCGGCGGCACAAATCAC
>JAMCVR010000193.1:30681-36994 GCA_023475455.1 Thermoplasmatota archaeon
GCGCTGGAGATGAGCGGCTATTACGCGCAGGCGGCGGTGCGCATCGAGCCCGATCCGGCGCAGGCGGCGGCGGTGCCGATCCAGGTGGAGGTGGTGGAGTGGCCGCAAAAGCGGTTCAGCGTGGGCGCCGGCGTCAGCACCGACACCGGCGCGCGGGTGCAGGCGTCGTGGCTGCATCGCGACATTCTGGATCGGGGGATGCGCCTGAAGCTCGACGCGCGCCTGGAAACCGCGCGGCAGACCGGGACGGCGGAACTGGCCTGGCCGCGCGATGCCAGGGGCTACGAAAACAGCCTCGGCCTGCAGTTCAAGCAGGAAGACATCGAGGGACAGGAAAACCGCTCCACCGTGCTGGCGGCCAAGCGCAGCCGCACGCGCGGACAGATCGAAACCACGCTGTCGCTGCAGTACCAGACCGAACAACAGGAAATCGGCGCCGTGGTGAGCGCGCGCAACCAGGCGCTCTCCGCCAACTATGCGTGGACGCAGCGCACGGTGGGGCGCGCGTTCTACCCGCAGCGCGGCTACGTGCTCACCCTGCAGGGCGGCGGCGCGGCCGAGGCCTTGCTTTCCGACGCCAGCTTCATCCGTCTGTACGGCCGCCACACCCGGTATTTCCGCGCCGGCGCCAACGGCCGGCTGATCCTGCGCGGCGAGCTCGGCAGCGTGCTGGCCGAGTCGCGCGACGGCATTCCCACCGATTTCCTGTTTCGTGCCGGCGGCGACAACTCGGTGCGCGGCTACGCCTACCAGAGCCTGGGGCGCACGCTCACCGGCGGCGTGGCGTCGGTGCGCTATCTCGCCACCGGCAGCGCCGAGTACAACTATTTCTTCGAGGGCAACTGGGGCATGGCCGTGTTCGTCGATGCGGGCGACGCGGCCGACAGCCCGGGCAAGCTGTCGCCGGTGTTCGGCTACGGCGTGGGCGCGCGCTACCGCTCGCCGGTGGGGCCGATCAATCTCGACCTGGCGTATGGCGAAGCCACCGGGGAATTCCGCCTGCATTTCTCGCTCGGGGTGTCGTTTTGAGGCGCGTGGCCTGGGGCGTGGCGGGGCTGCTGGCATTGCTGGCGATGCTGATTGCCGTTGCGCTGTGGACGGCGACCACCGCCAGCGGATTTCGCTGGCTGGCCGAATCGGCAACCGGCATGAGCCGCGGCCGGCTGGTGCTGGAAGGGGTGGACGGGCATCTGGGTGCGCCCATTGCCATCCGGAAACTGGTCCTCACGACGGATACGCAGCGCGTGACGCTGAACCGCGTGCGGCTGGAGTGGCGGCCGCGCGCACTGTTGCAACGGCGTCTCGACATCGACCTGCTGGCCGCGCAAAGCGTGCGGGTCGAGATCCTGAAAAAGGCCCCGACACCGCCGCCGCTCCCCGCCACCTTGCGCCTGCCGGTGGACGTGCGGGTGGCCGTATGGGATGTGGCGCAGCTCGATGTGGTCGACGCCGGGCGGACGCTGGGCTTCAATGCGCTGCGCGGCAGGCTCGACGACGACGGCGACCGCTACCGCCTCGCCGCCACGGCGACGACGCCGTGGGCGGAGGCGAACGGGCAGTTCGGGATAGCCAAGGACGCGCCGTTCAAGCTGCAGGGGCGTCTCACAGCCGGGCGCAACGACCCGATGCCGCTGGCGGCCACGATCGACCTGAGCGGGCGGCTGGCGGCGATCGCTTTCCGGTTCGACGCCCAGGCCGAAGACATGGCGTTCCTGGCCGCGGGCGAGGCGGCACCGTTTGCGCGCGTACGCGTGCCGAGGCTGCTGGTGGCCGGGCAGGGCATCGACCCGCGCCGGTTCGTGCCGGACGCGCCCAGCGCCGACCTGGCGTTTTCCGGCGTGTTCGAGGGTCAGCCGGGCGAACGCCTGCTCGGCGCCTTCAGCCTGGCCAACCGGCAGGCCGGGCGGCTCGACCAGCAGCGCCTGCCGCTTGCCAATCTGACCGGCGCGGTGCACGGCGACTTCGCCCAGGCCGACTTCAGCGCGCTGGCGATCGATCTCGGCACGGCCGGGCAATTCACCGGCGACGGCCGGTGGCGCGACGGCCGCTTCACGGTGAACCTGGAAAGCCCGCGGCTCGATCTGGCGGGGCTGCACCGCGATCTATCCGCCACCCGCATCCGGGCGACATTGCGTCTGACGGGCGATGCGGCGCGGCAGGTGCTTGAGGCCGAGGTGGCCGAGACCTGGGGGCAGGGCCGCTTCACGCTCAGCCATGCCGATGCGGCCTTGCGGCTGGACGCGGCACATTTCGCCGGGCAGGCCGGACGTCTCACTGCGCACGGCGCCTTGCGACTCGACGCCGGCCGCGCGTTTTCCGCCGGGTTCGACGCCGCGCAGATCAATCCGGCGCGCTTCGGCAAATTTCCGCGCGCGCGGCTGAACGCACGCGGCGAGATGAGCGGCGCATTGGCGCCCGAACTGCGGTTGCAGACGCAGTTCACCCTGCCGCCGGGCGATCTCGAGGGACGCCCGGTAAAAGGGCGGGGGCGGCTGCGCTACGAAAACCGGCATCTCGCCGACGCCGACATCGATCTCGATCTGGCCGGCAACCGGGCGAAGGTGAAAGGCGCCTATGGCAGCGCCGGCGACCGTCTCGGCTGGGACATCGACGCCCCCGCGCTGGCACGCCTCAAGCTCGGCCTGGCCGGCCGCCTGACCGGCCGCGGCAGCGTGAGCGGCGACCCGGCTGCGCCGCAGATCGAGGCGGCGCTTGCCGCCAGCGGCCTGCGCCTGCCGGGCGACATCGCCGCCGACACGCTGGACCTGCGACTCAATCTGCAGGCCGCGGCCAGCGGGTCGTTCAGCGGCCGGCTTGACGCGCGTGGCGTGCAACTGGCCGGCCGGCGCCTGGATGTCGTCCGCGCGAACCTGCAGGGCCGCCGCAATGCCCACACCCTGACGCTCGATGCCCGCCTGCCCGAATGGCGGGTGACCGCGAGCCTTGCGGGCGGGCTGGATGCGCGGCAGATCTGGCGCGGGCAGCTGAGCCAGGCCGCGGCGCAGGGCCCCTGGCCGATGGAATTGACCGCGCCCGCCACCCTGCTGCTGTCGCGCGAGCAGCAGCAGGTGGGCAATCTGGCGCTGACGCTGGCGGGCGGCCGGGTGACGGTCGAGCAGTTCAGCCGCCGGGGCGCCCGGCTGGCTTCGCGCGGCGCGCTTGCCAACCTGCCGCTCGCGCCCCTGCTGGCGCTCTTGGAGACCGCGCCGCCTTTCACCACCGATCTGCGGGTCGACGGCGACTGGAACCTGCGCGCCGGCGACACGCTCGACGGCAAGGCGCGCCTCGTTCGCCGGAGCGGCGATGTGCGGCTGACCGATCCGGCGCTGAATCTGGAGCTGACCACCTTCGCGCTCGACCTCGATGCCGCGGCCAGCCGCGTCACCGCACGCGTCGAGGCGGCCGGACGCGAAGCCGGCCAGTTGCGCGCAGAAGGCCGCGCCACGCTGCTGCGCGAGGGCGCCGCCTTCATCCTGCCGCGCAGCGCGCCGCTGGCGTGGACGGCGCGGGTCGATGTGCCCGACCTGCGTCTGCTCAAGGCTTTTTTGCCGGTCGGCATCCGTGCCGACGCCCGCCTCAACGCCCGGCTCAGCGGCAGCGGCAGCGTGGCGGCGCCGCGCATCGACGGCCGGATTGCCGCCGACGCGATCCGCTTTGCCATGCCGGAAGAAGGCTTGTCGATCACCGACGGCACGCTCAGGCTGATCCTGGCCGACGACCGGGTGCGGGTGCAGGAAGGCGAACTCAAAGGCCAGAGCGGACGCATCGTGGTGAGCGGCGAGGCGCAGCTGAAAAATCCGCAGGCGGGGCTCACGCTGAACTTCGAAAAGTTTGCCGCCATCAACCGCAGCGACCGTCGCGTGATCGTGTCCGGGGTCACGCGCCTCAATCTCGACCCGCAGCGCCTGCAACTCACCGGCGAGCTCACTGCCGACCGTGCCCGGCTGGAAATCCCCGAAGCGAGCCGGCCCACCCTCTCGAGCGATGTGGTGATCGTCGGCCAGCCGCCGCGCGAGAAGCCGGTGGGCCAGCGTTTTCCGCTGGCACTCGATCTGAAGCTCGGGCTGGGCAACGATTTTCTGTTCAAGGGCGGCGGACTCGACGCCCGGCTGGGCGGTCGGTTGCGCGTGTTCACCCTGAACCGGGTGCTGCGCCAAGACCGCCCGCAGGGCGAGAGTCTGGCGGCGTACCCCTCGCGGGTGCTGCGCGGCGAGGGCACGATCCAGGTTGAAAAAGGACGTTACGCCGCCTATGCGCAGATGCTGGATATCGAACGCGGCGTGCTGCGCTTTGCCCTGACGCTCGATGCCCGCCTGCCCGAATGGCGGGTGACCGCGAGCCTTGCGGGCGGGCTGGATGCGCGGCAGATCTGGCGCGGGCAGCTGAGCCAGGCCGCGGCGCAGGGCCCCTGGCCGATGGAATTGACCGCGCCCGCCACCCTGCTGCTGTCGCGCGAGCAGCAGCAGGTGGGCAATCTGGCGCTGACGCTGGCGGGCGGCCGGGTGACGGTCGAGCAGTTCAGCCGCCGGGGCGCCCGGCTGGCTTCGCGCGGCGCGCTTGCCAACCTGCCGCTCGCGCCCCTGCTGGCGCTCTTGGAGACCGCGCCGCCTTTCACCACCGATCTGCGGGTCGACGGCGACTGGAACCTGCGCGCCGGCGACACGCTCGACGGCAAGGCGCGCCTCGTTCGCCGGAGCGGCGATGTGCGGCTGACCGATCCGGCGCTGAATCTGGAGCTGACCACCTTCGCGCTCGACCTCGATGCCGCGGCCAGCCGCGTCACCGCACGCGTCGAGGCGGCCGGACGCGAAGCCGGCCAGTTGCGCGCAGAAGGCCGCGCCACGCTGCTGCGCGAGGGCGCCGCCTTCATCCTGCCGCGCAGCGCGCCGCTGGCGTGGACGGCGCGGGTCGATGTGCCCGACCTGCGTCTGCTCAAGGCTTTTTTGCCGGTCGGCATCCGTGCCGACGCCCGCCTCAACGCCCGGCTCAGCGGCAGCGGCAGCGTGGCGGCGCCGCGCATCGACGGCCGGATTGCCGCCGACGCGATCCGCTTTGCCATGCCGGAAGAAGGCTTGTCGATCACCGACGGCACGCTCAGGCTGATCCTGGCCGACGACCGGGTGCGGGTGCAGGAAGGCGAACTCAAAGGCCAGAGCGGACGCATCGTGGTGAGCGGCGAGGCGCAGCTGAAAAATCCGCAGGCGGGGCTCACGCTGAACTTCGAAAAGTTTGCCGCCATCAACCGCAGCGACCGTCGCGTGATCGTGTCCGGGGTCACGCGCCTCAATCTCGACCCGCAGCGCCTGCAACTCACCGGCGAGCTCACTGCCGACCGTGCCCGGCTGGAAATCCCCGAAGCGAGCCGGCCCACCCTCTCGAGCGATGTGGTGATCGTCGGCCAGCCGCCGCGCGAGAAGCCGGTGGGCCAGCGTTTTCCGCTGGCACTCGATCTGAAGCTCGGGCTGGGCAACGATTTTCTGTTCAAGGGCGGCGGACTCGACGCCCGGCTGGGCGGTCGGTTGCGCGTGTTCACCCTGAACCGGGTGCTGCGCCAAGACCGCCCGCAGGGCGAGAGTCTGGCGGCGTACCCCTCGCGGGTGCTGCGCGGCGAGGGCACGATCCAGGTTGAAAAAGGACGTTACGCCGCCTATGCGCAGATGCTGGATATCGAACGCGGCGTGCTGCGCTTTGCCGGCCCGATCGACGATCCCGCGCTCGACGTGCTGGCGGTGCGCAAAACCCCGAGCGTCAAGGTGGGCGTGCAGGTCAGAGGCACGGTGCAGCGCCCGGTGGTGACGCTGTACTCCGACCCGGCCCTGCCCGACACCGAAAAGCTCGCCTGGCTGGTGCTGGGACATGGCCTGGAAACCAGCGGGCAGCGGGAGTTCGTGTTGTTGCAGGTGGCGGCCGGCGCGCTGCTCTCCCAGGCCGAATCGGTGAACCTTCAGGCGAAGCTTGCCGAGACGCTGGGCATCGACAGCTTCGACGTGCGGGCGGGTGGGGGCGAAGACCTCGCCAGCACGGTGGTCAGCGTCGGCAAGCGGCTGTCCTCGCGGGCCACCCTGCGCTACGAGCGAAGCCTCGACGGCCTGAGCCAGGTGGTCAAGGTGCTGTACCAGCTGTCGCCGCGCGTGCGGCTGGAGGCGCAGGCCGGACAGCAGAGCAGCTTCGATGCGTTTTACACCCGGGAATACGACTGAGGCCGGGAATCCGCGAAGGACGCGAAGATCACGAAGGGTTCAACGCAAGGTCGGGGAGTCGGCCGCCCCTTCGCCGTTTCATTCACTTCGCGGCCCTGCGCGTCCTTTGTGGC
>JAMCVR010000124.1 GCA_023475455.1 Thermoplasmatota archaeon
TTCGATTTCTCCGGCTGGCATCGGGACACGCTTGATGGAAACCGGCGCAGGTTCTTCCACCACCGGCGGCGCCATCGAGGCGATATCCTCCGCCGCCAGGGCCAGCACCTCGACCCCGCCGTCGACGGCGCGATTGGACAGGATGACCGCATCGGGTCCGAGGGCGTCGCGCAACTGGCGCATGGCTTCACGGGATGTTCTGGCGACGATTCGTTTCACGTTCATGCTGCTCCTCCTACCAGGGACGTCACTTTGATCTGTTTTCCTTCGGGCACTTCAGCGTGCGAAAGCACCTTGAGCTGCGGCACCGTGCGCCGCAGGAAACGCGCAAGGAGCGGACGCAGCACGGCCGGCGTCAGCAATACGGGGGGATGGCCCAGCGCCTCCTGGCGCTGCGCCGAGGTCTGGGTCCGCTCCAGCAGGGTATCGGCCAGTCCCGGCTCCAGGCCGGCGGCGTCGTGGCCCGTTTGCAGCGTCTGCAGCAGCAGGCGCTCCAGGCCTTGGTCCAGCGCGATCACCGGCAGTTCGCTGGCCGAGCCGTAAATCTGCTGCACGATCGAGCGCCCGAGCGCGACCCGCACCAGCGCGGTCAACTCGTGCGGATCCTGCACGCGCCCGGCGTGCTCCAGCAGGGTGTCGATGATGGTGCGCATGTCGCGGATCGCCACGCCTTCGGCGAGCAGGTTCTGCAGCACCTTCTGCACGGTCGAGAGCGGCAGCATCTTCGGCACCAGGTCTTCCACCAGCTTGGGCGCGCTCTTGCCCAGGTGGTCGAGCAGCGCCTGCGCCTCCTGGCGTCCCAGCAGCTCGGCGGCATGCTGCGTGACCAGGTGATTGAGATGGGTGGCGACCACGGTGCCGGGGTCGACCACGGTGTAGCCCATGGCCTGCGCCTGTTCGCGCATGGCGGATTCGATCCACACCGCCGGCAGGCCGAACGCGGGGTCCGTCGTGGCCACGCCCGGCAGGGTGGCGGTGATGCTGCCCGGATCGATGGCGAGGAACAGTCCGGTGCGCACTTCGCCGCTGCCGATTTCGACGCCCTTCAAGGTGATGCGATAGCGGTTCGGATTGATTTCGAGGTTGTCGCGGATATGCACGGCAGGCGGCAAAAAACCGATTTCGCGCGCGAATTTCTTGCGGATGCCCTTGATGCGGCGCACCAGTTCGCCGTCGGCGGCGTTGTCCACCAGCGGGATCAGGCGATAGCCGACTTCCAGCCCGAGGGTGTCGATGGGCGCGACGTCCTCCCAGCTGGCTTCCTGGGATTCGACCGCGGCGACCGGCGCCGCCTGGACTTCCGCCGGGGCTTCCTGTTGCTTTCTGCTGCCCTTCCAGGCCAGCCAGACCATGCCGCCCGCCAGCAGCAGGAAGGCGAAGTTCGGCATGCCCGGGATCATGCCCATCAAGCCCAGGATCGCGGCGGTGATGTAGAGCGCCTGCGTCTTGCTGAAGACGTTGGACATCATCTGGCCGGCGATGTCTTCCTCGGTGCTGACGCGGCTGACGATGATGCCGGCGGCGATCGAGATGACCAGCGCCGGGATCTGCGCCACCAGGCCGTCGCCGATCGCCAGCAGGGTGTAGTTGCGGGCGGCGTCGGCCAGTGACATGTCGTGCCGCATCAGGCCGATGAGGAGGCCGCCGACGATGTTGATCAGAAGAATCAGGATGCCGGCGATGGCGTCGCCGCGCACGAACTTCGAGGCGCCGTCCATCGAGCCGTAGAAATCGGCTTCCTGGGAGATCTCGGCGCGCCGCCGGCGCGCCTCGTTTTCGTCGATCAGGCCGGCGTTGAGATCGGCGTCGATCGCCATCTGCTTGCCCGGCATCGCATCGAGGGTGAAGCGCGCGCTGACCTCGGCGATGCGCCCCGCGCCCTTGGTGATGACGATGAAGTTGATCACCACCAGGATGACGAACACGATGATGCCCACCGTGTAATCGCCGCCGACCAGGAAATGGCCGAAGGCCTCGATCACCTTGCCCGCGGCATCCGGCCCGGTATGGCCTTCCAGCAGCACCACGCGGGTGGATGCGACGTTGAGCGACAGGCGCAGCAGGGTGGACAGCAGCAGCACCGTGGGGAAGGCTGCGAACTCGAGCGCCTTCCTGGTCGACAGGCTCACCAGCAGCACCATGATGGAGAGCGCGATGTTGAAGGTGAACAGCATGTCCAGCGCGAACGGCGGCAGCGGCAGCACCAGCATCGCCAGGATGAGGACGATGAAAACCGGCGCGGCCATCGCGCGGGCGTTGGCGCCGTTGAACAGGCTGGAGAGGCTCAGGGTGCCGTTCATGACGTCAGCGGGTCAAGTTCGGGCGGAACCGGCAGATCGGTCGGCGCATCGGGATAGGCGCCGCCCACCTGCGTGAAATGGCGCAGCTGGAACACGTAGGCCAGCACTTCGGCCACCGCCGCGTAGAGCGTGGCCGGGATTTCGTCGCCGATGTCGGTGTGGCGAAACAAGGCGCGCGCCAGCGGCGGCGCTTCCAGCAGCGGCACCTTGTGTTCGGCGGCCAGTTCGCGGATCTTCGCGGCGACGGCGTCGGCACCCTTGGCCACCACGCGCGGCGCGCGCATCTTGCCTTCGCTGTACCTGAGCGCGACGGCGTAATGGGTCGGGTTGGTCACCACCACGTCGGCAGTCGGGATCTCGGACATCATGCGGCGGCGCGCCGCCTCGCGCTGCTGGGCACGGATGCGCGCCTTCAGGTGCGGGTCGCCTTCCGATTCCTTGGCCTCGCGGCGCAACTCTTCCTTGCTCATCCGCAGTTCCTTGTGGAAGCTCCAGAGCTGGAATGGCAAATCGATCACGACGATGAAGATCATCGCGCCCGAGATCAACAGGAACACCTTGCCGATGAGGTCCCCCATGTGCCGGATGGCCAATGACGGTTCTTCCAGGCTGAGCGAGAAAATCGCGCCGACGTTGGACCAGATCAGCCACACGGCGACCCCGCCCAGCAAGCCCGCCTTGGCCAGCGCCTTGACCAGCTCGATCAGGCCCTGGCTGGAGAACATGCGCCTGATGCCCGACAGCGGATTCAGGCGTTCGAATTTGGGCGCGAGCGCCCTGGTGCTGAACAGCCAGCCGCGCAGCAGCAGCGGCGAAGCCAGGGTGGCCATCACGACCAGTCCCAGAAAGGGCGCCAGCGCCAGAGTGGCCGCAAAAAACTGGTTCGACAGCTGCGCCATGACGTGCGAGCTGTCGCGCGCGATGCCGGGACCGAATTCCAGCCCGTCGCGCACGATGCCCGACAAAGCCTGGCCGAGACCGCCGGCCATCATCCACAGGGCGGCGCCGCCGGTCATCAGGACGACGAACGTCGCCAGTTCGCGCGATTGCACGACCTGGCCGTCCTCGCGCGCTTTCTGCAGCCGCTGGGGCGAAGCGGGTTCCGTCTTTTCCTGATCGTTTTCTTCCGCCATCCCGGATTTCACCTGTTGGAGGGATACCTCTCATCTGCATCGAGCAGAAGCGGGCTTTCTTCAGGCTGAAGTATCGGTCATGCCCGGCTCGGTCAATCCGGGGAATAAGGGTGGATTTGGCCTGCTATTTCGCGCCGGGCGGCGCAGGAATCAGCGCGCTGCGGCGCCTGCCTTTTCGATTTCGTCGCGCGCCTCGTCCTCGTCGGCGACGTTGGCGCCGGACGCCTCCTTGGTGACGGCCTCTTCGGTGCGCTTGTTCATGACGATGATGCTGATGCGGCGATTGACCGGATCGAGGGGCGCTGCGTTATTGAACGGCACCGATGAAGCCAGTCCGACCACGCGCAGCATTTTCGTCTCGTCCATGCCGCCCGCAATCAGTTCGCGGCGCGACGCGTTGGCACGATCGGCCGACAGCTCCCAGTTGCTGTAGCCGCGTTCGCGATTGGCATAGGGCTTGGCATCGGTGTGGCCCGACAGGCTGACGCGATTCTGCACGTCGTTCAGCACCTTGCCGATCTCGTGCAGGATGATTTTGGTATAGGGCTGCAGTTCGGCGCTCGCCAGGTTGAACATGGGCCGGTTCTGCTCGTCGACGATCTGGATCCGCAGCCCTTCGCTGGTGATGTCGATCAGCAGTTGCCGCTTGAACTGCCGCAGCGTCGGATTGGCGTCGATCGCCACCTCCAGACGTTTTTTCAGCTTTTTCAGATTGGCCGTCTCGATGCGTTCGAGCTCGGCCTGCGCGGCTTTCAGGTTGTAGGATTTTTTGGGGGCTTCGGTCTCGCCTTTCTTGATCTGCCCGCTCTTGCGCGTCACGTCGGCGCCGCCGCCCTTGATGACGCTGGAACTGTCGCCGCTGCCGGAGCCGCCTTGCATGGCCACCTTGAGCGGCGTCTTGAAGTATTCCGCGATCCCTTCCAGGTCGCCCTTGGTGGTCGAACCGAGCAGCCACATCAGCAGGAAAAACGCCATCATCGCGGTCACGAAGTCGGCATAGGCGATCTTCCACGCCCCGCCATGATGGCCGCCCGCCACCTTCTTGATGCGTTTGACGATGATGGGCGGTTTCTGCTCGCTCATGGTGGCGTGTACGCAGGGCGCGAGGGGCAGGACGCGCCGCGATCAGCGCGATTTCGCGCCCTTCACGTGCGTTTCCAGCTCGCTGAAGGAAGGCCGCTCGGTCGAGAACAGCACCTTGCGGCCGAACTCGACCGCAATCGCCGGCGCATAGCCGTTGATGCTGGCCAGCAGGGTAACCTTGACGCACTGCAGCATCTTGGTCGATTCGTTCACCTTCTGTTCGAGCAGGTTGGCCAGCGGACTCACGAATCCGTAGGCCAGCAAAATGCCGATGAAAGTGCCGGTCAATGCGGCACCAATCAGAACCCCGAGCTCCGATGGAGGGAGGCCGACCGATCCCATGGTTTTCACGACCCCCATCACCGCGGCGACAATGCCGAACGCGGGCAGACCGTCGCCCAGCTTGGTGACGCTGTGCACGGGT
The DNA here is from genome assembly GCA_023475455.1 of Thermoplasmatota archaeon. The sequence continues at coordinate 4,941 of JAMCVR010000124.1, forward strand.
ATTTCGCCTTCGTGGTGATGGGTCTCGATTTCGTTGTCCATCAGGTTCTCGATCTCGAAGGCATTCATGCTGCCGCTCACCATCAGGCGCAGGTAATCGGTCAGAAACTCGACGATATGGTGATCGGCCATGATGGCCGGGTATTTGGTAAACAAGGGACTGTTCTCGGGCGAGTCGACGTCGGATTCCACCGACATCAGACCTTCCTTGCGAATTTTCGTCAGCAGTTCGTACAGCAGCGCGAGCACGTCCATGTAGAGCGCCCGGGTGTACCTGGATCCCTTGAAGAGCGTCGGCAACGCCTTCGTGGTGGCCCGGATGGCCTTGCTGTTGTTGGCGACCAGGAAGGCACCCACTGCCCCGCCCCCGATAATCAGGAGTTCAAATGGATGCCACAATGCCGCCAGATAACCGCCCGCCAGGGCGAAGCCGCCGAAGACGCTGAGTACCACGACAATATATCCAACGATGACTAGCACGACCGTCTGTTCCTTTTGATCCTAAATTCCTCACCACAGAGATATGTCCCGCAGGGACGGTATCCCTTGGGACACAGAGAAAGACAAGAAATCAATAGCTTACCCGCACTTGGCCACTCACCTGTCGGGTGAGTGGGTATCACGATGCAAGTCTTTGTTTTTTCTCTGTGCCTCTGTGCCTCTGTGGTTCAAATGCGGTTTTAAGGTTGATTGATTGACCGGGCGAGGCGGTTCCACCCTGCCCCGATTTCCTTCGCTCAAAGGAGGGGCTTTCAGAATAAGGATTCGACCGGATTGAAAGAAACTTGATGGCGCATCCCGGGTATTTCCATGTCCCCCTCACATCCGCCACGCATACAGGGTGTGCCGTTCACCCTCGGCCAGCGTCACCACATGGTCCGGTTGCCGTGCGTTTACCAAAAACGACAGGCTGACGAACAGGCTGCCGCTGCGCATCTGGGCTTGCGCCTGTTGCCACAGCGCGGGCATGGCCGCGGGCGAAAGAAAGGCAAACACCACCTCGAAATCGGCCAGGTCGAGCGACGCGTAATCACGCCGCATGAACGCCACCCGGCTGCGCTTGAACCAGGCGCGCACACGGCTGATCAGCCAGGGAGCCGGGGCAATTTCGGTGCCGTACCAGCGGCCCCGCGGAAAACGCGGCTCCAGATAAAACAGCACGCCGCCCAGGCCGCTGCCGAGATCGATGAAGCGGAATGGCCGGGTCCGGGGCAACAGGGATGCCAACGCCCGCCAGGCCTTGCGGTCGGACAGGTAGAGGGGGACCCGGGTCCGGAAGCTGCTCCAGTAGAACAGCATCAGCAACACGAATGCCGCCAGGTAAACCCGGTTGGACACGTGCAGCCGCTGGGCCAGCAGAACACCGGGCAGGAACCCGAGATGCAATGGAAGCCACCAGGCCGGTTGCCGCCAGAGCGCGCTCAGCCCGGCGGCGGCCGCTCCTTGCATGAGAGCGAATTGCCACAGCGCGGCTTGATACGAAAGCAGAATGTGCAGCAGGCTGTTCAGCGCCACCGCCACCAACGCGGCGGCGCCCTGGATGAAGAGCGATTGGAGGCTGACCGGCAGGCGCGTCATCACCGGACGTCCAAGGAAACCTGTCAGGCGGCGGCGGTCAGTTCGGTCCGTGCCGCAGCCTTGGCCTTGCGGGTCTTGCCGGCGCGTGCGGGCATGTTGCACAGACCGCACACATAGTGGTCATGCAGATCGTCCGGATGGACCACGAAGTGGCCGCCGCACCCGCTGCACACGGCGGTGTCAAGCAAGCGGCTTTCAAAAAACCGGTTCAGCGTCCAGGCGCGGGTGAAGCTCAACACGGCCTCGATCTGGTTGGTGTGCAGGTATTCCTGATACAGGCGATAGCTCTTGAGCACGGCCTCGATGCCGCTGCAGTCGCTGTTCCGGGTGAGGTAGCGATGAATGTTGACGAACAGCGAGGAATGCACGTTGGGCAGCCAGGTCAGGAACCAGTCGGTCGAGAACGGCAGCATGCCCTTGGGCGGCGACACGCCTTTGACTTCCTTGTACAGCTTGAGCAGGCGTTCGCGCGACAGCGCGGTCTCGGATTCCAGCACCTGCGGACGGGCGCCGAGTTCGATCAGTTCGATCGCCAGCTGGGTGTCGCGCATTTCGGCCAGCAGACTTTTCTTGCTCATCGGGACACTTCTCTATCCTGGAAAAAAAACGGTTGAACCACAGAGGCACGGAGGACACAGAGGAAAAGCAAGAGGCTATGCAAGTCGACGGGGTCACCCATCGGATGAAGGCAGACCCTTCATCAAACCATCGATTTCCGGTTTTCTCCGTGCCTCTGTTCCTCTGCGGTGAAGAATTCAGGTTTATTACTGTGCGACGGAATCAGGCAAAAGCTTCCATCGCCCGTCCAGCCATCAGGATGGCGGCGTGGGACTGCGCCAGCGCACGGTCCCTGGTGTAGCTGGTCAGCATGTTGAGCACCACGCCGTCGTCGAAACGGAAGCGCGACACCAGCATGCCGGACGCGGCAAGCTTGAGGATTTGCGCGGGGGTCAGCGCCTCGATGAGGCCGGCGACGTCCCGGCTGATGCCCAGACGAAAGACTGCGGTGGCCTTGTCGTGTTGGATCATGTTTTGCGCAAGCATCAGATAGTTCAGATTGACATCGCGCATCTCGACCAGCATTTCATCCATTTTCATTCTGCCTGTCCTTCGTCGTTGAATTTTTTTCGGATTCACGCTTAAGTCAGCGTGGTGAATTCGTTTTCGGACGACACCCGGGAAAGTTGATGTGGAGAAACGCTGTATTGGCGTACCGGCATGAACAACCCTGCCTGTCGGCGTTTGTCTGACACGCCAGCCCATGGAGAGCGACGCGTAAACCGCCGGGCTCGTCCGTTCCCGGCGGCCTGGCGAACAACATGAAAGATAACAGGGGTTTGCGAAAGGGAGGGCGAATCGGCGCGGTCTCAGTCGCGCTGGTAGACGTCCTCGAAGCGCACGATGTCGTCCTCGCCCAGATAGGTGCCAGACTGCACCTCGATCATGTGCAGGTCGATCTTGCCGGGATTTTCCAGCCGGTGCGTCGTGCCCAGCGGAATGTAGGTGGACTGGTTTTCGGTCAGCAGCATGACCTCCTCGCCGCAGGTGACGCTGGCGGTGCCGGACACCACGATCCAGTGTTCGGCGCGGTGATGGTGCATCTGCAGGCTGAGCTTCTCGCCCGGCTTGACCATGATGCGCTTGACCTGGAAGCGCTCGCCCTCGTCGATGCCTTCGTACCACCCCCACGGACGGTAGACCTGCTTGTGGACCAGGTGCTCGCAGCGCCGCTCGGCCTTCAGGCGGTCGACCAGCTTCTTCACGTCCTGCACCTGGTCCTTGTTCGCCACCAGCACCACGTCGGCGGTTTCCACCACCACCAGGTCGGACACGCCGAGCAGCGCCACCATGCGGCCTTCGGCGCGGACGAAGTTGTTGCGGGCGTTCTCCAGCATGACGTCGCCGCGGGTGGCGTTGCCCTGCCCGTCCTTCTCCGCAACTTCCCACAGCGCCGACCAGGCGCCGATGTCGTTCCAGGCGATGTCGGCCGGGACCACCGCGGCGCGGCGGGTGTGCTCCATCACCGCGTAATCGACCGATTCCGAGGGACAGGCCTCGAATTCGGCGGGAGCGAGCCGCACGAAATCGAGATCGGGTTTGGCGGCATCCAGCGCGGCGCGGCTGGCGTCCAGGATGTCGGGGCGCAGGGCCTGCAATTCGTCGAGGAAATCCGACGCACGGAACAGGAACATGCCGCTGTTCCAGAAATAGTCGCCTGATTCGACGTACTGCTGCGCGGTGGCGAGGTCGGGCTTTTCGACGAAGGCCGCCACCTCGTGGGCGCCCGCGCTATCCGCCAGCGGCGCGCCTCTGCGAATGTAGCCATAGCCCGTTTCCGGCGTGGCGGCGACGATGCCGAAGGTGGCGAGGCGGCCGTTCTGCGCCGCCTGCGCCGCGGTGCGGATGGCGGCGTGGAAGGCCGCGACGCCGCCGATCAGGTGGTCAGCGGGCAGCGCCAGCATCAGCGCGTCGGAATCGTCGCGCGACAGCATCAGCGCGGCCACCGCGATCGCCGGCGCCGTATTGCGTCCCACCGGCTCCA
>JAMCVR010000011.1 GCA_023475455.1 Thermoplasmatota archaeon
AAGACATTCGAGGGCTGGGGCTACGCCGTGTTCGGCCAGGTGGTCGACGGCATGGACGTGGTCGACGCCATCGTCGCGGTGCCGCGCGGCAATCGCGGCCCGCATGGCGATGTCCCCATCGAACCGGCCGACAACGGCCTGAAAAACCTGCGCGGCACCCTGGCGATGGCGCGCACCGGCGACCCTCACTCGGCGTCCTCGCAGTTTTTCATCAACGTGGCCGACAATTATTTCCTCAACCATCGCGGCAAGACATTCGAGGGCTGGGGCTACGCCGTGTTCGGCCAGGTGGTCGACGGCATGGACGTGGTCGACGCCATCGTCGCGGTGCCGCGCGGCAATCGCGGCCCGCATGGCGATGTCCCCATCGAACCGGTGGTGATGCAGCGCGTCACCCTGCTGCCCGAGGCGGCCCAGCCCTGACTTTTTGCAGCAACTGTCCATGCCAATGCCCGCCCTCTCCCCAACCCTGATAGAACTACTAGCCATTCGACTAAGCCCGCAAGTGGGCAAGTCGCTGGTTATCCCCCATCCAGGGGGAGGGAGCGAACGTAATGCCCAAGGCGATTAACGCCAAACTGCTGCTGCTCGGGCTGGCCGCGCCGCTCGCCATCGCGCTCGGCCTGATGGCGGGCGCGCTGCCAGCCGACCGCGATTTGGCGATGCAGATCCTCGCCGAACTGCGCGCGCCGCGCGTGGCGGCGGCATTCGCCTGCGGCGGCCTGCTGGCGCTGGCGGGCGCGCTGATGCAGACGCTGTTCCGCAATCCGCTCGCCGAACCCTATCTGCTCGGCGTGTCCGGCGGCGCCGGCCTGCTGGCCCTGCTCGGCATGGCGGCGGGGCTGGCGTGGCCATGGGTGTCGGCGCTGGCGTTCGCCGGCAGCCTGCTGGCGCTTATGCTTGCCGCCGCCCTCGGCGGACGGCTGCTGGCGCGCGACCACACGCCGCTCTTGCTCGCCGGCGTGATGCTGGCGGCCGGCTTCGGCGCCCTGATCGCGCTGGTGCTCTCCGTGACCCCGGCCGAGCGCCTGCCTGGCATGCTGTTCTTCCTGATGGGCGACCTGGCGTGGACCAGCCAGCCCGCGCTGCTGTGGGCGGCGCTGCTGCTGGCAGTGGGCGCCGCGCTGGGCTTGTCCAGACGGCTCGACGTGCTGCAATTGGCACCGCTGAAAGCCACGTCGCTGGGCGTGGCCGTCGCCCCCACGCGCTGGATGCTGTTCACCCTGGCCGGCGCCTGCACCTCCCTGGTCGTCGCGCAGGCCGGCAGCATCGGCTTCGTCGGCCTGATGGTGCCGCATGCGCTGAGGAAACTCGGCTTTGCCGGCCACCGCGTCCTGCTGCCCGCCTGCGCACTGGCCGGCGGCAGCCTGCTGGTGCTGGCCGACGCGCTGGCGCGCACCGTGATCGAACCGCGCGAATTGCCGGTGGGCGTGCTGACTGCCCTGCTCGGGGTGCCGATGATGCTGTGGCTGCTGCGCAGGCCATGAATCCGGAATTCCGACCATTGAAACGGTAGCATTTCTGCTACCATAAACAGCATGGCTCACCGGGTAGTCATCGACACGAACATCTTCGTAGGCGCTTGCCTGGGGCAAGGCGCGTCGCACCGAGTCGTGGCGGCCTGTCTGCGCGGTGAATGCCTGCCGCTGATGAGCGCGGCGCTGTTTGCAGAATACGAGGATGTGCTGGGGCGAGCCGAGTTGTTCAAGTCATCCCGGCTGACACCTGACGAGCGGGACGAATTGCTGGACATATTCCTCGCGGCTTGCAGCTGGACGCGCATCTACTTCGCCTGGCGCCCCAATCTGCCGGATGAAGCGGATAACCATCTGGTGGAATTGGCTGTGGCGGGCGGCGCGCGTTTCGTGGTGACCCGGAATCTGCGCGACGTTACCCGCATGGAACTCCGCTTCCCCGAACTGCGGGTGGTAAGCCCCGAGGATTTTCTCAAGGAGATCAAGACATGAGTGCATTGACCCTACGCCTGCCCGACGACAAGCACGAACGCCTGCGCGCCCTGGCGCAAAGCCGCGGCACCAGCGTCAATCGTTTGCTGGATGAAGTGACGACGCTGCTGCTGGCGGAATTCGACGCGGAAACCCGGTTCCGCCTGCGCGCCCAACGGGGAGCGGGTAAAACCGCGCGCGGCCTCGATTTGTTGGACAAGGCTACGGGCAAATAGCAAACCCAGACGACATTAAGAGGTGGAACGATGAAAACCGTGACGCTTGACATCCGCTCGCCTTCAGACGCGATGACGGACTTCGTCCAGGCCTGGAAGACAGGCAAACCCCAACGTTTGCAAAAGCCATTTTCAAGCGGGCATCTAAAACTGGGCGATTCAAAAAGCCATAACACTGTGTTCAAGTGGGACGTTATGCGTCGTATCCAATAGCCCCAGTCATGACTGCTGAACTTCTCCAAACCATCCTGATCGCCGTAGTGACGAATGGCGCCGTACTGGCTCTATTCCTCTGGGTCTTCAAAGTTGCATTCGAGAAGGCACTCGATAAGCGAGTAAAACTTTACGAAAAAGAACTTGAACTGCAGCACAAAAAGTCATTTCATCGCTTTAGCAAAGTCTTCGACGAGCAAGCCGAAACACTCCGCGATGTTTACGCACAACTCGTTGAACTCAACGACCGCGCTGCCTACCTGGCCTATCACTATCAAGTCTTCGAAAAACACCCTGACCTACTTGAGCGCTACCGCATTCCAGAAACAGGCAGCGCCGTAGAGTGGGATCGTTATTTGAAAAACACCCTATCCGCGAAACCCGAAGACGCCCGCGCCGAAGAGCTTGCCAACGCAGCCTCGCAAGCCCTAAAGAAGTTTCGCCCTCGCCGAATATATTTCTTGCCTACCACGGCCAATGATGTTGAGCGTCTGATGAGCCTATTTCTTTTCGTAGGCTCGGAGTTCCGAAACGTAAATTACCGAGACCCACATACTCTTGAGCAAATCATCGCGCCGGAAGTCATCGACGCATGGAAGCGAGCGCTATCAGCAAGCCAGGTGCTTTTCCCGCAGCTTGAAGATCTGTTTCGTCAGCACCTTGGTCATGGCACCCACGACGCATAATCCGGCAATCAACCGGACCTGCGAAGAGCCACACAGGCCAGTTACTTTGAACGTTGGCCCTCAATGCCCAACTTGTCCATGAGCCTGACCACCCAACACCTCTCCCTCCGTACCGGCACCCGCACGCTGGTCGATTCGCTCGACCTCGCGCTTGAACCTGGCGAAGTGCTCGGCATCCTCGGCGCCAACGGTGCCGGCAAGTCGACGCTGCTGACGGTGCTGGCGGGCCTTGCCGCCCCGGCGCACGGCCGCGTCACGCTCGACGGCCAACCTCTCACCAGCCTGCCGCCGCTCACCCGCGCGCAGCACATCGGCCTGCTGCCACAGGGCGACGAGGGCTGGTTCTTCGGCAGCGTGTCCGACTTCGTCGCGCTCGGACATTTCCCCTTCGACGTAGCTCAGGGCAGGCTATTCGGCGGGCCGGTGCCCGATCTGGCGCCGCACCTCGCCAGCTGGGAATTGGCTGATCTCGCTAACCGCCCGCTCGATACCCTCTCCGGCGGCGAGCGCCAGCGCGCGCGGCTGGCGCAGCTGGCGGTGCAGCAGCCGCGCATCGCGCTGCTCGACGAGCCGCTGACTCATCTCGACCCGGCCCATCAGGCGCGGCTGCTGGCGTGGGCGCGCAGCGAAGCCGACGCCGGGAGGACGGTGGTGCTGACCCTGCACGACCCCAACTGGGCGGCCTGTCACTGCGACCGCCTGCTGTTCCTGCACGGCGACGGGCGCTGGCAGTTGGGCTCACCCGCTGAACTGCTCACGCCGGGCTCGCTGGAAGCCCTGTACGGCCCCGGCACGGCAGCGCTGTGGCGGCAGGGCGGGCAATCCCAGGCTGTATAATCGCCCTTTGGTTTGCATTCCCCCGCTCCCGCGTTCCCCATGATCCGTCGCATCATCAATAAAGTATTTGGCCGCAAGCCGCGCGTCGCCGCCTCCGCCGCACAGATCCTGCCGCGGTCCAAACACGGCATCCGCCGCAACCAGCTCGACGACTGCGCGCTGAGAACCTGCGAAACGCTGGCCCAGGCCGGATTCAGGGCCTACGTCGTCGGCGGCGCGGTGCGCGACCTGCTGCTGGGAAAGACGCCCAAGGATTTCGACGTGGCGACCGACGCCACCCCGGAGGAAGTGCGGCGACTGTTCCGCCGCTCGCGCATCATCGGCCGGCGCTTCCAGATCGTGCACGTGATGTGCGGACGCGTGACCATCGAGGTCACCACCTTCCGCGCCAACGGCCAGAAGGAAGCCGAGGACGAGGACGAAAGGCCGACCGACGAGCACGGGCGGCTGCTGTCCGACAACGTGTTCGGCAGCATGGCGGACGACGCCGCGCGCCGCGACTTCACCATCAACGCGCTGTATTACGACCCGGCGCGCGAGGAAATCCACGACTATTTCGGCGGCGTGGCCGACTGCAGGAAGCGCGTGCTGCGCATGATCGGCGACCCCGAGACGCGCTTCCGCGAAGACCCGGTGCGCATGCTGCGCGCCGCGCGCTTCGCCGCCAAGCTCGATTTCCACATCGACCCCGACACCCGCAGGCCGGTTGCCACGCTGGCGCCGCTCCTGGCCAACATCCCGCGCGCGCGCATCTTCGACGAGGCGCTGAAGCTGCTGATGTCCGGCCACGCCCTGCGCGGCGTCCACCAGCTGCGCGCCGAAGGCCTGCACCACGGCATGCTGCCGCTGCTGGACACGATCCTGGACGACCCCACCGGCGAGCGCTTCATCACCGCCGCGCTGAGAACCACCGATGCGCGCATCGCCGAGGACAAACCGGCCTCGCCCGCTTTCCTGTTCGGCACGCTGCTGTGGCCGCAGGTGCTGCAGCGCTGGCATGCGCTGGAAGCCGCCGGCGAAAAACCGCAGCCCGCCCTGTTCGCGCTTCCAGATCGTGCACGTGATGTGCGGACGCGTGACCATCGAGGTCACCACCTTCCGCGCCAACGGCCAGAAGGAAGCCGAGGACGAGGACGAAAGGCCGACCGACGAGCACGGGCGGCTGCTGTCCGACAACGTGTTCGGCAGCATGGCGGACGACGCCGCGCGCCGCGACTTCACCATCAACGCGCTGTATTACGACCCGGCGCGCGAGGAAATCCACGACTATTTCGGCGGCGTGGCCGACTGCAGGAAGCGCGTGCTGCGCATGATCGGCGACCCCGAGACGCGCTTCCGCGAAGACCCGGTGCGCATGCTGCGCGCCGCGCGCTTCGCCGCCAAGCTCGATTTCCACATCGACCCCGACACCCGCAGGCCGGTTGCCACGCTGGCGCCGCTCCTGGCCAACATCCCGCGCGCGCGCATCTTCGACGAGGCGCTGAAGCTGCTGATGTCCGGCCACGCCCTGCGCGGCGTCCACCAGCTGCGCGCCGAAGGCCTGCACCACGGCATGCTGCCGCTGCTGGACACGATCCTGGACGACCCCACCGGCGAGCGCTTCATCACCGCCGCGCTGAGAACCACCGATGCGCGCATCGCCGAGGACAAACCGGCCTCGCCCGCTTTCCTGTTCGGCACGCTGCTGTGGCCGCAGGTGCTGCAGCGCTGGCATGCGCTGGAAGCCGCCGGCGAAAAACCGCAGCCCGCCCTGTTCGCGGCGATGGACGAAGTGCTCGACGCGCAGCGCGGCCAGCTCGCCATCCCGCGCCGCTACGACGGCATGATGAAGGAAATCTGGGCGCTGCAGCCGCGCTTCGAACAGCGCGGCGGCCAGCGCCCGTACCGCCTGCTGGAGCACCCGCGCTTCCGCGCCGCCTACGATTTTTTGCTGCTGCGCGCGGAATCCGGCGAGGTCGACGCCGAGCTCGGCGAGTGGTGGACGCGCTTCCAGGAAGTCGGCGAAGACGAACGCGCCGCCATGCTGCTGGCCGACAGCGCGCCCAAGCCGCGCCGCAAGCGCAAGCGCAGGAAGCCCGGTGAAACTTCATCCGGCGAAGCCTCGCCCGGCGAGGCGCAGCCTGCATGAGAATCGTCGCCACCATCGGCCTCGGCGCCAACCTCAACGACCCGGCGGCGCAGGTGGAATACGCGCTGGCCGAGCTCGACCGCCTGCCGGGCACCCGCCTCGTCGCGCGCTCCAGCCTGTACGCCTCGGCGCCGGTGGGCTACGTCGACCAGCCCGACTTCATCAATGCGGTGGCGCAGGTGGAAACCACGCTGGCGCCGCGCGCGCTGCTCGCCGCGCTGCTGGACATCGAGCATCGCCACGGCCGCGAGCGCAGCTTCCGCAACGCGCCGCGCACGCTCGATCTCGATCTGCTGCTGTACGGCGACGCGCACTTCCATGAAGAAGGCCTGACGCTGCCGCATCCGCGCATGACCGAGCGCGGCTTCGTGCTGCTGCCGCTCTTGGAAATCGCCTCCGACGCGACGATTCCCGGACGCGGCCGCGCCGTCGACTGGCTCGCCGCCTGCGCCGGCCAGAACGTGGCCGTCCTTCCCCCGCCCGCCGCCGCCGTCAACGCATGAGTCTTTCCCGTTACCGCTACATCGTCGTCGAAGGCCCGATCGGCGCCGGCAAGACCAGCCTCACCCACAAGCTGGCCGAGCGCCTGGAAGCTGACACCCTGCTGGAAAACGCCGGCGACAACCCCTTCCTGCCGCGCTTCTACCAGGAGCCGAAACGCTATGCGCTGCCGACGCAGCTGCATTTCCTGTTCGACCGCGCGCGCCAGCTGCGCGATCTCGCGCAGGGCGACCTGTTCCGCGCCGGCACAGTGTCGGATTTCCTGATCGACAAGGACATGCTGTTCGCGCGCATGAACCTGGACGACGACGAGTTCGAGCTGTATCAGAAGGTCTACGCCGACCTCGCGCCGCAGGCGCCGACGCCCGACCTGGTGATCTACCTGCAGGCGCCGATCGACGCGCTGCTGGAGCGCGTCAGGCGCCGCGGCGTGGACTTCGAGCGCGGCATGGACGCCGGCTACCTGCAGCGCCTGGCCAACAGCTACAGCGAGTTCTTCCACCGCTACGAGGCCGCGCCGCTCTTGATCGTCAACACCAGCAACCTCAACTTCGCGCAGAGCGAGGCCGACTTCGAACTGCTGCTGGAGCGCATCAGCAAGATGCGCGGCCCGCGCGAATTCTTCAGCCGGGCAGCGTGAACCCAAAATGGTCTATTTTCTTGTCATTGCGAGGAGCGTAGCGACGCGGCAATCCAGAGACAACTTGGAGAGCGTTGCTGGATTGCCGCGCTTCGCTCGCAATGACAGGCTCGGGTAATCCAGGATGAACAAGACCATCACCCTCGCCACCCTCAAGGCGATGCGCAGCAAGGGCGAGAAGATCGCCGTGCTGACCTGCTACGACGCCAGTTTCGCGCGCGTGCTCGACGCCGCCGGGGTCGAGGTGCTGCTGGTCGGCGACTCGCTCGGCATGGTGGTGCAGGGCCACGCCTCGACCCTGCCGGTGAAGCTGGCCGAAATGACCTACCACACGCGCTGCGTCGCGGCCGGAACCGAACGCGCCTTCCTCGTCGCCGACCTGCCGTTCGGCAGCTACCAGCCCTCTCCCGAGCGCGCCTTTGCCGCCGCCGCGCGGCTGATGGCGGCGGGCGCGCACATGGTCAAGCTGGAGGGCGGCGCGGTGATGGTCGACACCGTCGCCTTTCTCACGCAGCGCGGCATTCCGGTGTGCGCCCACCTCGGCCTGCTGCCGCAGTCGGTGAACCAGCTCGGCGGCTACAGGGTGCAGGGGCGCGAGGACGCCGCCGCCGCGCAGCTGATCGCCGACGCGCGCGCGCTGGAAGCCGCCGGCGCCGGGATGATCGTGCTGGAAATGGTGCCGGCCGCGCTGGCGCAGGCCGTCACCGAGGCGCTCGCGATCCCCACCGTCGGCATCGGCGCCGGCGCCGGCTGTTCCGGCCAGGTGCTGGTGCTGTACGACATGCTGGGCCTGTACCCGCGCGCGCCGAGATTCTCGAAGAACTTTCTGGCCGGCGCCGACGGCATCGAGGCGGCGGCGCGCGCCTACGTCGCGGCGGTGAAGGACGGCAGTTTCCCCGCGGCCGAGCATTCGTTCTGACGGCATGCTTCAAAAGCGATTCACAAAGAGGACGCAGAGGACGCTGAGATAAAGCAGGAGGATTTTCTCCGTGTCCTCTGCGTCCTCCTTGTAAAAACATGAAGCTCATCCACACTGCCGCCGAACTGCGCGCCGCGCTCGCCGGCGCGACCCGCACCGCGTTCGTGCCGACCATGGGCAACCTGCACGCCGGGCATGTGTCGCTGGTCGAACTGGCGCGCCGGCACGGCCAGCCCGTGGTCGCGAGTATCTTCGTCAACCCGCTGCAGTTCGGCGCCGGCGAGGATTTCGAGCGCTATCCGCGCACGCTGGATGCCGACTGCGAGAAGCTCGCCGCCGCCGGCTGCGACCTGGTGTTCGCTCCGGACGTCGCCGAGATGTATCCGGTGCCGCAGACCTTCACCGTGCAGCCGCCCGCCAATCTGGCCAGCGACCTGTGCGGCGCCTTCCGCCCCGGCCATTTCAGCGGCGTCGCCACTGTCGTGCTGAAACTCTTCAACCTGGTGCAGCCGCGCGTCGCGGCGTTCGGCAAAAAGGATTTCCAGCAGCTCTTGGTCATTCGGGAACTGGTGCGCCAGTTCAACCTGCCGGTCGACATCGTCGCGGGCGACACCCTGCGCGAGGCCGACGGGCTGGCGATGAGTTCGCGCAACGCCTATCTCGGCGCGTCCGAGCGCATCCAGGCGGCAGCCTTGCAGCGCGAACTCGCCGCCGTCGTCGCGGCCGTGCAGGCGGGCGGGCGCGATTTCGAGGCCAGCCCGTGGTCGCGAGTATCTTCGTCAACCCGCTGCAGTTCGGCGCCGGCGAGGATTTCGAGCGCTATCCGCGCACGCTGGATGCCGACTGCGAGAAGCTCGCCGCCGCCGGCTGCGACCTGGTGTTCGCTCCGGACGTCGCCGAGATGTATCCGGTGCCGCAGACCTTCACC
>JAMCVR010000039.1 GCA_023475455.1 Thermoplasmatota archaeon
CGGTGTCGACCAACCAGACGCTCGGCAACACCGGCAACAAATACAGCCTGGTGCTCGACCGCGCCTTCCTCAAGCTGCGGCCGGTCGACGATCTGACCCTGTGGGGCGGCCGCATTCCCAATCCTTTCTTCTCCACCGACCTGGTGTGGGACGTCGACGTCAATTTCGAGGGCGCGGCGGTGAGCTACGCGCCGGGCGCGCAGGAGCCGCAGCGCGAGTTCAAGCCCTTCGTTACCGCGGGGGCCTTCCCCTTGCAGGAAATCGAAGAGAAGGCAGGCGTCGCGGCCAGGGACAAATGGCTGGTCGCCGCCCAGGCCGGGCTGGAATGGGTGCCGTCGACGCGCGCCCGCTTCAAGCTCGGCGCGGGGTATTACCAGTACCGCAACGTGGCGGGCGTGCCGAATCCCACGCCCACCACCACCGGGCTGTACGATCTCAGCGCGCCGCAGTTCCGCCAGAAGGGCAATTCCCTGTTCGTGGTCGACAGCGATGCCAACAACGACGGTACGCAGGACGACCCGGTGTACGGTCTCGCGGCCGACTACCGCATCGCCAACCTCACGCTGGTCGCCGACTTCGCCGAGTTCTTCCCCGTCCACCTCATCGGCAGCTTCGACTGGGCGCGCAACCTCGGCTTCGATCAGGGCGAGATTCTGGCCCGCACCGGCCAGAATTTCGAACCGGAGACCGACGCCTACCAGGCCAGGCTCACCCTCGGCTACCCCAAAATCACCGAGCGCCACGAATGGCAGGCCTTCATCGGCTACCGCTATCTGGAACGCGATGCGGTGCTGGATGCCTTCACCGATTCGGACTTCCATCTCGGCGGCACCAACGCCAAGGGGTTCATGGTCGGCGGCGCATATGGCCTCTACAGGAACACCTGGCTGTCGGCGCGCTGGATGTCGTCCGACGAAATCAGCGGCCTGCCGCTGTCCATCGACGTGTTCCAGCTCGATCTCAATGCCAAGTTCTAAGGAAATGCTGAACAAGTCCATTTTGTCATTCCGGCGTACGCCGGAATCCAGCCAAATCAACCATCTGGACCCCGGCGTTCACCCGCAAGGGGTAGGCCGCGGTTGTAAAACAGCTAAAGCTGTAACAACCGCGCACCGCCGGGGTGACGACTTGCTCAGGGCTTTCCCTCAGGCCATTTTGCTGCTGCTCGCGCTGGCGCCGGCGGCGTGGGGGGGCCAGCCGTGGGACGACGACGAACTGGGCTGGCTGACGCAGGAAAGCGATGCTCGCCCGCCGCGCGAAGCGCGCCTGCGGCCGCCGCCCGAACGTTTCGCGGCGATCGCGGCGGACGGCAATTTCGTGCTGCCGCGCGAGCAGCGCGGCGACGAGGCGAAACTGATGGATGCCGCGCGGCGCGGCGACATCGAGGCGGTGCGCGCGCTGCTCAAGGCGGGCGCCAACCCCAACATCGGCGACTACTGGCGCGACGTGCCGCTGATGGAGGCGGTGCGCCAGGACCATCTGGAGCTTGCCCAGATCCTGCTCGACGCCGGCGCCGTGCCGGACGTCAAGGGGCGCGGCTACACCCCGCTGGGTCTGGCGGCGAAAAACGGCAACGTGCGCCTGGTCGAGATGCTGCTGCGCGCCGGCGCCGATCCGGACCGCAAGAGCGACGACGGCGACACGCCGCTGCACGCCGCGGCGCTGATGGGGCATCCTGCGGTGATCGACGCGCTGGCCAAGGCTCGCCCGGACCTGGCGCTGTTTAATCGCGAGGGTCTGGCGCCGCTCGCGGTGGCCGCCGCCAACGGACAGTACGACGCTGCCCGCGCGCTGGCCCGCGCGGGTGCGCCGCTCGATTGGGGCGACAGGAAATTCCACCCGCCGCTGTGGTGGGCGTTTTCGGTGGGCGATCACGACATGGCCAGGCTGCTGCTCAAGCTGGGCGCAGCGCCGGGCCAGTTGCCCGTGGGGATTCTGCAATGATGAAACGATTGATTCTGATCTTGTTGCTGGCGGCCACGGCTGCCGCCCCGGTTTGGGCTGCCAGCGAAAGCCGCGAAAAGCAGATGCTGCGCCGCATGCAGCGGCAGGTGCAGCAACTCGACCAGGCGCGCGCGCAGGCCGAGCAGGAGAAGGCGGCGGCCCTGGCCGACAAGGACGCAGCGGAGCGCGAACTGGAGAAATTCCGCTCGGCTACGGCTTCGGCCAAGCGTCAGCTTGCCGGCGAACGCGCGGCGTGCAGCCGTCTGGAACGCGAACGACAAGCCTTGCGGACGGAAGTGGAAACGCTGAAAGCGCGTCTGGCCGACACCGAAAAACAGCTGGCCGATAGCGTGGCCTTGCAGCGTGCCACTGCGCAGTCGCTTGCCCAGGTCGAATCCGCCAAAAAACAGACGGAAGGCGAACTGTCGGGCACGGTGCACGATCTGCAGGCTTGCCAGGCGCACAACGGTCGGCTCTATGCCATCGGTCGCGAGATGATGCGGAAGTATCGCGACAAATCCTGCCGGGACGCACTGGCGCAGGCCGAACCCTTCACCGGCCTGAAAAAGGTCGAAGTGGAGAACCTGCTGGAAACCTGGCGCGACCGCCTTGATCGGGAAAAACTCGGCACGGGCGGGAAGCCCTGACCTGGGCATGACGTGCATGAGCCGAACGGGCCATGCGGAGAGGGTTTCCGCCGGTGAAAACGGTCATCTGCCGTATGCAGAATGGCAGGCGCCCAGGCACTGAGCTGGGCTAGGTTTTATCCTCCGGTGGTACTTTGTTTGGCGGGGTGTCTCACCCCGCCATTTTTTTTATTCGCCTCCCCGATCGCCGTCTCCCAGTGTTGCAGCTTCAGTTGCAGCGTCTGCCGGCCATTGAACTCGTTGGGCATGAGGGCGTAGACGGCGTGAATGCGGTCGGGCAGGGGGTCGGGGTGGAAGAAGTGCATGGCTTCGAACGCTTGCCCGTCGCGTGCCAGTTTCAGCTTCAGATGCTTTTCGCCGACGACGCGCTGCGCCGCCACCTCGAAGGTGGCGGTGAACAGCGGGGCGGGGAAGCCTTGCCCCCACACCGCGCGGTCGATCTCGACGGCGAGTTCGTAGCGGTGCTCGGCAAGTTCCAGTTCGCCGTCGGTTTCGATCGCGCCTTGCAGATCGGCCGGGTCGATCAGTTCGCGCACCACGGCCTCGAACGCCCGGCCGAATTCGTCGTGGCGCCCGGCGGGGAGGCTGAGCCCCGCCGCCATGGCGTGGCCGCCGAATTTGAGGATGAGGCCGGGATGGCGTTTGTCGACGAGGTCGAGCGCGTCGCGCAGGTGCAGGCCGGGGATGGAACGGCCCGAGCCCTTGAGCTCGCCGCCGTCGCCGCGGGCCAGCACGATGGTGGGGCGGTGGAACTTGTCTTTCAGCCGGGAGGCGAGGATGCCGATCACGCCGATGTGCCAGCCGGGCTGGTAGGCGGTGAGGCTGTGGCTGTCGCCGGGGTTGAAGGCGGCAAGGATGGCGAGTGCCTCCTCCAGCATGTCGGATTCGACGTCGCGCCGGGCGCGGTTGAGCGTGTCGAGCCGCTGCGCCAGCTGCTGCGCGGCGGCGGGATCGTCGGCCAGCAGGCATTCGATGCCGAGCGCCATGTCGTCGATGCGGCCGGCGGCATTCAGGCGCGGGCCGAGCATGAAGCCGAGGTCGAACACGGTGGCGCGCGCGGGTTCGCGCGCGGCGGCGCGGAACAGCGCGTTGACGCCGACGCAGGCCTTGCCGGCGCGCATGCGCGCCAGGCCGTTTTCAATCAGGATGCGGTTGTTGGCGTCGAGCCTGACCACGTCGGCGACGGTGCCGAGCGCGACCAGATCGAGCAGGGCGCGCAGATCCGGTTCGGCCTGCGCGGCATACGCCCCGCGCTGGCGCAGCTCGGCGCGCAGCGCCAGCAGCACGTAGAACATCACCCCCACGCCCGCAAGATGCTTCGACGCGAAGCCGCAGCCGGGCTGGTTCGGGTTGACGATGCAGGCGGCGTCCGGCAGCGCGTCGCCGGGCAGGTGGTGGTCGGTGACCAGTACCGGCAGGCCGAGCGCGTTCGCCGCCGCCACGCCCGCGACCGTGGCGATGCCGTTGTCGACGGTGACCAGCAGGTCGGGCCGGCGTTCGGCGGCGAGCTTCACGATGTCGGGGGTGAGGCCGTAGCCGTGCTCGAGCCGGTTGGGCACCAGATAGTCGACGCGCGCGCCGAGCAGGCGCAGACCGCGCACGCCGACCACGCAGGCGGTGGCGCCGTCGGCGTCGTAGTCGGCGATGATGAGCAGGCGCTTGTTTGCCGCGATGGCATCGGCCAGCAATGCGGCGGCGCGCTCGATGTGCAGCAGTCCGGAAGGCGGCAGCAATTGCGGCAGGCGGTGGGCGACCTGATCGGGATGGGTGACGCCGCGCGCGGCGTACAGCCGGGCCCAGGTCGGCGCAATGCCGGCCTGCTCGAGGACGGTGCGGGCGTCGGCGGGGCAGGGTCGGATGGTGACTGAAGGCATGGCGCGATTGTATGGGCAGAAGCACCCGGCGTTCGAATCAGGGATGCAGAATCTGGTGAATTGCCGATTCTGTCTGTCGGGCGCACGGAGTACCATGCCCGCATGAGCCACTTACTCCCGCTTTCCCGCGTGGCCAAGCTGGTCGCACAGCCGCGCCATGCGCTGCAGGAAATGATCCGCAACGGCACGCTGGCGACCTTCGACGGCATGGTCGAACTCGACGAGTTGCTGCGCGCGTTTCCCGAGATGAAATGGGACGACGACGCGGAATTGCGCCGGGTGAACGAAATCAAGGACAAGGCGTTTGCCAAGCGGATGCTGGAGCGCGCGCTCCCTGACAAGGACGTGCTGGCGGCCCGCCTGACCGAGCTTGGCAACGATTACGCGGCAGCCAGGGCCCTGCTGCTGCATTACGGCAATGTGATGACCTGGCTGGACGAGAAGATCGAGGAAATCGAGGAAGACGCGAGCCCCGAGACGCACCACGCGCTGCACACCGTGCGCGCGTTTCTGCTGCGCCATCTGGCCGAGGTGCCGCCGGATGCCGCGCAGGCGCAGGCGGTGATTGCGCAGGAAAGGATACTGAAAATCATGTCGGCCCACGTCATCATCCAGCCCAGCGGCCACGAGTTTTTCGTGGAAGGAAACGACACGCTTCTGGAAGCCGCGCTGCGCAACGGCGTGTCGCTCAATTACGGTTGCAGCAACGGTAATTGCGGCGAGTGCAAGGCGCGCGTTCTGTCGGGCGAGGTGAAGAAGGTCCACGCCCATGACTATGTGTTGAAGGACGTCGAGAAAGAGGCCGGGGTCATCCTGCTGTGCGCGTACGCGCCGGTGAACGACGTGGTGATCGAGGCCAACGTGGCAGGGGCGCGGGACATCCCGGTGCAGAAGCTCACCGCCAAGGTGAAATCGGTCGAGGTGTTCAATCCGCAGATGGCTGCGCTGCACATCCTGGCGCCGCGCAGCCAGCGCCTGCGCTTTCTCGGCGGACAAAGCATCCGGGTGTCGGCCAACGGGGCGAGCGGACGCTACGCGATTGCCAGCTGCCCGTGCGAGGACCGCCACATCGAAGTGCAGATCCCGCGCCGGCCAGGCGATGCCTTCGCCGAGCTGCTGTTCGGCGGGCTGAAAGCCAACGACACGGTCGAGCTGGAAGGGCCGTACGGCGAGTTCGTGCTGGACGAGGATTCGCCGCGGCCGGTGATCTTCCTCGCGTTTGGCGCGGGGTTCGCGCCGATCAAGAGCCTGATCCAGCACGCCATGTCGCTGGAGCTCGCCGAATCGATGGACCTGCACTGGCTGGCCGACGAGGCCGGGCATTATCAGGACAATCTGTGCCGCGCCTGGACCGATGCGCTGGACAATTTCAATTACGTGCCGCACGCGCCGACCGTCGACCTGGACGCCTTGCTGAACAGCATCGTGGTGGATTATCCGGATCTGCACCGTTTCGACGTCTATGCAGCGGGCAGCGCGATGCGGCTCGAACGGGCACGTGAGCATTTTGTGCGCGCAGGGTTGCACGAGGCGCGCTGGTTTGCCGAAGCGTTCGATCGCTGATGCGGCGCGGGCTGCTTTATCTGTGGCCGCTGCCGGTGACGCTGCTGGGCATGCCGGTCGCGCTCATCGCACGCGCTAGCGGAGGCGCGCTGCAGCGGGTGGACGGCGTGCTGGAATCCGCCGGCGGCTGGCCGGCCCGGATGTTGCGGCGAGGGTTTCCCTTCAGCGGCGCGGTAGCGGCGATCACGCTGGGCCATGTGGTGCTGGGCGTGTCGCCGGAGGCGCTGACGGCAACCCGCGCGCATGAGCGTGCGCACGTCAGGCAGTTCGAACGGTGGGGCGCGTTGCTGCTGGTGTTGTATCCGCTGGCCGGGCTGGCCGCATGGCTGCGTGGCGGCCATCCGTATCGCGACAATGTGTTCGAGCGTGAGGCGCGGGCTGCAGAATCCGCCGCGCCGGATCAATCGGGCAGGCCGGGCTCAGCCACGGTTCACTCTACCGGACGGTGAGATTCTTCGCCGGGGTCGCCGGTGTCGGGGTCGATCCAGTCGGAAATGCCTATTTCGTCCTCGGCTTCTTCCACCGTTTCGCCGGGCTCATAGTCGCTGTCGGCGTTGTATTCCATGTCTTGCACGGCTTCCAGCAGACTGGCGAAGGGACCGTACTCTTCACCGGTTTCGGCATCGATCCAGTAACAGCCATCGGGCCGCTCGATGATGCGGGTGTGGTCGTAGTCAGGCGGGGTTTCAGGAATGGCGGGCTTCATTTCAAATCCTCCGTATTCGAACTATAGGTAGCGAGCTCGGCTTGGGCAAGCGTCAGTCCGGGCGGCCGATGAGCATCAGGCCAAGCAGGACGTCCAGCATGAGCAGCATGTCGATGTTCGACCACGCCTTGCCGACGTTGTGTTTCAGCGAAACCAACTGGTTGAAGATGAAGACGACGAAGACCGCGAGCAGTGCGAGAATGAAGAAAACCAGCAGGCCGGACATGGGATGAAGGCTCCGGAAAGATTCAGTCGCAGAAATAGCGGATGAGGGGCGGCCAACTTCAGTGGCGGCGCTTAGATGCGCGCGGCGAGGATGGCCGCGATCTCGTCGTCCTCGAGCCGCACCGGATTGGTCTTCATGCTGCTGCCGCGGCTGTTGGCGACGATGCGCGGGATGTCGGCGGGCGTCACGCCGTAGTGCGCCAGCGACGGCAGCCTCAGCTCGCGCGTCCAGGCGTGGAGTGTGTCGATGAGGGCTTCGTGCGCAGCCTCCTGGCCCAGCTGTCCTTGCCTGCTCAGCAGGCGACTCACCTGCGCGTATTTTTCCAGCGCCGGATGCGCCGGCTCGCGGCTACGCAGCGTTTCGATATTGATGCGCGTGGCCGTTGCCACCAGCGTCCCGCACGCGACGCCATGCGGAATCGGGAAGAACGCCCCCAGCGGCGCGGCCAGCCCGTGCACCGAGCCGAGCCCGACCTGCGCCAGCGTGATGCCCGACACCAGTGCCGCATACGCCATGCGTTCGCGCGCCGCGGCATCGCCGGCGTCGGCAGCCTCAGCTCGCGCGTCCAGGCGTGGAGTGTGTCGATGAGGGCTTCGTGCGCAGCCTCCTGGCCCAGCTGTCCTTGCCTGCTCAGCAGGCGACTCACCTGCGCGTATTTTTCCAGCGCCGGATGCGCCGGCTCGCGGCTACGCAGCGTTTCGATATTGATGCGCGTGGCCGTTGCCACCAGCGTCCCGCACGCGACGCCATGCGGAATCGGGAAGAACGCCCCCAGCGGCGCGGCCAGCCCGTGCACCGAGCCGAGCCCGACCTGCGCCAGCGTGATGCCCGACACCAGTGCCGCATACGCCATGCGTTCGCGCGCCGCGGCATCGCCGGCGTCGGCATACAGCGCCAGCAGGCCGTCGCGGGCAGCCTTCATCCCGCCCCAGGCGAGCGAATCGGTGAGCGGCGCGGCGCGGCTGGAAACATAGGATTCCAGCAGTTGGGTGAGGGCATCCATGCCGTTCGCCGCAATGACGGCGGGCGGGCAGGTCGCCAAAAGATCCGGGTCGACCAGTGCAACTTCCGCCACCAGTTTCTCGTCGCGGAAGGATTTCTTGAAGCCATCGGGGCCCTGCACGCTCAACACCGCATTCTTGGTCGCCTCAGATCCCGTGCCCGCCGTGGTCGGCACCGCGATGAACGGGGTTGCCGGGCCGACATAGGGCAGTTCCGGTCCCACGCCCTCCAGATGATCCATCGCCGAATTGCCGGGTTTCAGCAGGCCGGCAATCGCCTTCGCGGCATCCAGCGCGCTGCCGCCGCCGATGCCGACGACTACATCGATCGGCTCGGTACGCAAGGCGCGCACGGCCTCGTCCACCATCTGCGGCGACGGCTCGCCCGGAATGGCAAGGTGCAGCCACGTCATGCCCTGTGCCTTCAGCCCGGTGGCCACACTTGGCCAGAATGGCGAGTTCTTCAGCGACCCTGCGCCGGTCACAAGCAAGGCATGCGCCCCATATCCGCGGACAATACCGGGCAGCTTGGCGAGCGCTCCCGAGCCGAACTCGATGCGCGGCAGGCGCGAAAGGGAGAATTCAGTGATGCGCACAGGCGGCTTTCAATCAACGGTGACGCTGAATGGTAGCGAGTTTGCCGGCGCGCTGTCTGCTCAATCAATGTGCTGGATTGCCGGTCTTGTTGCGGCGATCGCGATGATCGCCGCCCACAACGAGCGAAATCGATTTCCCCCAGTCGCCTGAAAACATTGGGAATATCGGTTCCTGGCCGCGAAGGCCAGTTTGATATGTCGAGTAAGTGTTGACGGGGTGCGGAACGCTTTGCTATAGTTCCGCTTCTCGATTGACGCAGTTTCATTGCGACAGGCGCGGGGTGGAGCAGTCTGGCAGCTCGTCGGGCTCATAACCCGAAGGTCGTAGGTTCAAATCCTGCCCCCGCCATGCGTTCGCGCGCCGCGGCATCGCCGGCGTCGGCATACAGCGCCAGCAGGCCGTCGCGGGCAGCCTTCATCCCGCCCCAGGCGAGCGAATCGGTGAGCGGCGCGGCGCGGCTGGAAACATAG
>JAMCVR010000132.1 GCA_023475455.1 Thermoplasmatota archaeon
AAGGCGATTGCCGCGCTGACCGAGTCCGGCAACACCTGCCTGTGGATGAGCCGCCTGTCCACCCGGGTGCCGGTCTATGCCTTGACACCCGAGGTGCAAACCCGTAGAAAAGTCACTCTTTTCCGCGATGATCTCCAGCCCGATCCCCACCCGCGCCGAAGTCTCCGACGTCGCCAACGCGGTGCTCGACGGCACCGACGCGGTGATGCTGTCGGCCGAAACCGCCGCCGGCCAGTTCCCGGTCGAAGCGGTGCAGGCGATGCATCGCGTGTGCCTGGAAGCGGAGAAGGAAGCCGAGCCGGTTTTTTCCGGCGCGCGCCTCGACCACAGCTTTCTGCGCACGGACGAGGCGATCGCGATGTCGGCGGTGTTCACCTCGGTGCATCTCAACATCAAGGCGATTGCCGCGCTGACCGAGTCCGGCAACACCTGCCTGTGGATGAGCCGCCTGTCCACCCGGGTGCCGGTCTATGCCTTGACACCCGAGGTGCAAACCCGTAGAAAAGTCACTCTTTTCCGCGGCGTCTACCCGATCAATCTGAAGACGGCCAGCAAGGAACGCGATGCGTTGCTGGCGGAAGCCGAGGAAGAACTGCGGCGGCGCGGCGCGGTGCGCGAAGGCGACCTCATCCTGCTGACCATCGGCGAGCCGATCGGCCAGTCGGGCGGCACCAACACCATGAAGATCGTCCGCGTGGGCGATTCGAAAAAGACCTGATTTTGCAAACGAAGCTTGCTGCATATTTTTAACCTAGGAGAGTGTAAATGGCCCTGATTTCCCTTCGTCAACTGCTCGACCATGCCGCCGAAAACGGCTATGGCCTGCCCGCGTTCAACGTCAACAACATGGAACAGGTCAAGGCCATCATGGAAGCCGCCGCCGCCGTGGATTCCCCGGTGATTCTGCAAGGCTCCGCCGGTGCCCGTTCCTATGCCGGCGAACCCTTCCTGCGCCACCTCATCCTGGCGGCCATCGAAATGTATCCGCACATCCCGATCTGCATGCACCAGGACCACGGAGCATCCCCGGGCATCTGCTTCCGCTCCATCCAGTCCGGCTTTTCCTCGGTGATGATGGACGGCTCGCTGAAGGAAGACGGCAAGACCCCCGCAAGCTACGAGTACAACGTCGCCACCACGGCCAAGGTGTCCGAACTGGCGCATGCCTGCGGCGTGTCCGTCGAGGGCGAACTGGGTTGCCTCGGTTCCCTTGAGACGGGCATGGCCGGCGAAGAAGACGGTCACGGCGCCGAAGGCGCGCTGGATCACAGCCAGCTGCTGACCGACCCCGACGAGGCGGCCGACTTCGTTTCCAAGACCAGGGTCGATGCCCTGGCCATCGCCATCGGCACCTCGCACGGCGCCTACAAGTTCACCCAGAAGCCCACCGGCAAGGTCCTGCGCATCGACCGCGTGAAGGAAATCCACGCCCGCATCCCCAACGTCCACCTGGTGATGCACGGCTCGTCCTCGGTACCGGAAGACTGGCTCGCCATCATCAACAGCTACGGCGGCGACATGGGTCAGACCTATGGCGTGCCGGTCAGCGAAATCGTGGAAGGCATCAAGAACGGCGTGCGCAAGGTCAACATCGACACCGATTTGCGCATGGCGTCCACCGGCGCCATCCGCAAGCATCTGGCGGAAAACAAGTCCAACTTCGATCCGCGCAAATTCCTCAAGGAAGCCACCGCTGCAATGAGCGGCATTTGCCGTGACCGGTACGAAGCCTTCGGCGCAGCCGGCCAGGCCAGCAAGATCAAGAAGGTCTTCAACCTGGAAGAAATGCAGAAGCGCTACGACAAGGGCGAACTGGATCCCAAGGTCAACTAAGCAAGTCTTGTAGTCGGCAAGTTGAAAAGGGCGGCTCCGAAAGGGGCCGCCCTTTTTGACCTATCCGGATTTCGTGCGGGTTTCCCTCTTATTGAAACAGAGGCAGGCGGGTTTAATGGCGCCGGGCAGAATGTTTCAATTGGCCGAACAACAGCCTTTCATTTGGACGAAACCCGATTTACACTTGGCCGACATGCCCCAACCTGGTTTTCATCCCCGGCGCATCCTCCCGCGCCTGAGCGAAGCCCTGGCGGACACGCCCGTGGTGTTGATCCACGGCCCGCGCCAGAGCGGCAAGACTTCGCTCGCGCGTACCGTCGGGGACAAAGCGGGCTATGCCTATATCAGCTTCGACGATGACGTCCTGCGCGCCGCGGCCCAGGCGGATCCCGTTGGCTTCGTGGCCGACCTGCCGGACAAGGCCGTGCTGGATGAAGCGCAGCGCGTACTCGAACTGTTCACTTCCATCAAGGCCGTCGTGGATCGCGACCGCAGGCCCGGGCGCTTCATTCTCACCGGTTCGGACAACGTGCTGCTGGTGCCCAAACTGGCGGACTCACTCGCCGGCAGGATGGAAATACTGCGCCTCCATCCCCTGGCGCAGGCGGAACTTGCCGGAAAGCCACCGGGCTTTCTCGCAGCTTTGTTTGGCGACGGCTTCAAAGGGCGCCCCCGCCAGCGGCTCGGCCGCGAGCTGGCGGAACGGATCGCGGCGGGTGGCTACCCGGCCGCACTTGCCCGGCCAGCAGCACGACGGCGCGCGGCCTGGTATCGGGACTACATCGACACTCTGGTGCAGCGCGACGTGCGCGACCTGGCGCGCATCGGCACGCTCGACGCCTTGCCGCGACTCATGACGCTGGCGGCAGGGCGGACTGCGCGCCTGATCAATGTCGCCGATTTGGCCGCCCCCTTTCATTTGAGCCGCCCCACCATCCGGGACTATGTCACCCTGCTGGAGCGCGTCTTTCTGCTGGAAGAGCTCCCCTCCTGACACAGCAACCGGCTCAGCCGATTGATCAAGACTCCCAAACTGCATGTGGGCGACACGGGTCTCGCCTGTGTGTTGCTCGGCGCCGACGCCGCCATGCTCGCAAGCGATCGCCCCTTATTGGGACAACTGCTGGAAACCTTCGTTTTTCAGGAGCTGCGCTGTCAGGCGAGCTGGGAGGAGGAACCGATTGCGTTTCATCATTTTCGCGACAAGGACGGGGTCGAGGTGGACATCGTCCTTGAGCGAGGCGGTCGGCATCTTGCCGGCGTCGAGGTCAAGGCCGCGGCAACGGTCACCGCGGCTGACTTCAAGAGCCTGCGCAAACTTCAAGAAGCAGCCGGCCAGCGCTTTGTCTCGGGCGTCGTGCTCTACGATGGCGAAGTCACCGCATCGTTTGGCGACGGCCTGTTCGCCGTGCCGATCCGGGCGCTATGGGAAACGAAATGATCACCCCCGGATCAGCGCCATCAATTCCTCGGTCGATGGCAGCGCGGCCGCATCGCCCTCGCTCAGGATGCTTTCGGCCAGGGCGCGCTTGTCGTTGTGCATGCCGATGATCTGCTCTTCCAGCGTGCCTTTCCCGACCAGGCGATACACCGTGACCGGGCGTTGCTGCCCCATGCGGTGCGCGCGTCCCATGGCCTGATCCTCGGCGGCGGGATTCCACCACGGATCGGCGATGACGACATAGTCGGCGGCGGTGAGGTTGAGGCCGAAGCCGCCGGCCTTGAGGCTGATCAGGAACAGCTCGCCCTCCCCGCCCTGAAACGCCGCGACGCGGCGGGTGCGCTCGGCGGCGGGGGTGGCGCCGTCGAGGTATTGATAGGCGATGCCGGCGGCGTCGAGCGGCTGGCGCAGCAGCGCGAGAAAATCGACGAACTGGCTGAACACCAGGGCCTTATGTCCATTGGCCACGAGCTCGGCCGCCAGCTCGGCGAAGGCCTGCGCCTTGGCGCCCGGCGCCGGAAAGTCCTGCATGGTCAGCCGCGGGTCGCAGGCGGCGCGGCGCAGGCGGGTGAGCTGGGCAAGGATGCTCATGCGCGCCTGTCCGGAGGGCGCGCCGCTCATGGCCTGCTCCGCCTCGACGATCGCCTGCCGGCGCAGGGCTTCGTAATGCGCCGCTTCCGCCGCATCCGGCTCGACCTCGATGATGAGTTCGGTGCGCGGCGGCAACTCCTGCAACACTTGTGCCTTGGTGCGGCGCAACAGGAAGGGGCCGATCAACCGGCGCAGCAGATGCTGGACGTGGCGGTCGCGGTCGCGCTCGATGCGCGCGGCGAAGCGCTCGTTGAATTTCGGCAGCGTGCCGAGCAGGCCGGGATTGACGAAGCGCATGATGCTCCACAATTCCGCCAAGCGGTTCTCCACCGGAGTGCCGGAGAGGGCGAGGCGAAAATCCGCCTGCAACTCGAACACCGCCTGGCTGCGCTTGGCGGCGGCGTTCTTGATGGCCTGCGCCTCGTCGGCGACGAGGGTGTGCCAGCGCTTCGCGGCGAACGCCGCGCCGGCCTGCTGCAGCAGGGTGTAGGAGACGACCACCACATCGAAGGCGGCAGCCTCGTTCAGCACCGCTTCGCGTTCGCCCTCGCCATACAGATGCAGATTGAGGCTGGGCGCGAAGCGCATCGCCTCGGCCAGCCAGTTGCCGCACACCGAGGTCGGGGCGATCACCAGCGCCGGGCCGTCTTCGGCGCGCGCCAGCAGCAGGGCCAGCGCCTGCAGCGTCTTGCCCAGCCCCATGTCGTCGGCGAGGCAGGCGCCGAAGCCGGCCCGCGCCAGCCGGCTGGCCCACACGTAGCCGTCTTCCTGGTAGGGACGCAATTCGGCTTGCAAGGCATGCGGCAGCGGCGCGCTGTGTCGCTGCGCCTGTTGCAGCCGGTCAATGGCCTGGTGGAAAGTCTCGTCGGCCTCCAGTTGCGCGCCTTGCAGGGCTTCGTCCACCCAGGCGGCGGCGAGATGCGGCAGGCGCGCGCCGTGCTTGTCGCTTTCTATCACGGCGGCGAGGTCGGCCAAACGCTCCTTCAACGCCTGCGTGAGCGCGACATAAGCGCCATCGCCCAGCGCGACGAAGCGGCTCTTGCCGCGCGCCGCTTCCAGCAGCGCGGCGAAGCCGAGCACCATGCCCTCGTCCAGCTTCACCCGCCCGTCGATGCGGAACCAGTCGCGCTCGGACGTCACGCCGACCGCCAGTTGCCCGGTGTCAACGGTCACGACGCGCACCGGCTTGCCCTTGGGCCAGTCCAGCCCGGCGATGGCGGGCAGCGCGGGCAAGGCCTCGACCATGGCCAGCGCGTGTTCCGGATCGCGCACCTCCCATTCGGCCACGCTGCCGTCCAGCGCGTAATCGTCGAGAAAAGGCAGGGCGTCGAGCACCGCGTCCAGATGCGCCTGCTCCAGCGCCAGGTCGCGCGCCGCGCCGACGGTCTCGCCTTTGAAGGCGGCCATCAGGCGCCTGCGGCCCGAGGCCGGCGCGAGGCGCGGCCCGGCCTCGCCCAGGGGCGTCGCCACGACGCGCAGGAACAGCCCGTCGCCGGCGGGAGAGAGCTCGGCGCGCAGGCGCGATTCCGCGGCGATTTCGCGCGCCGCCTGCACATGGTCGGCATGCACCTGAAAGTGGCCGGACAAGGCGTGCAGCGCCTGCTTCAGCGCTTCCTCCTCGCGCGCCGGAATTTCCACCTTGCCCGCCAGCAGTTGCGCGGCGCGGCGCTGGGCCGGGCTCATGCGAATCACGCTGACGCGCTGCGCGCCGTCCTTGCGCAGGGTGATCAGGCGCAGCGCCTCGGCCTCGCGCTTTTCTTCGGTGCTCAAATACCAGGACTCGGTTTCCTTCCCCGCGTCGCGCAGCGGCGGCGTCACCTTGAGCGTGACGCGCTCGCCCTTCTTGACGACTTCGATTTCCGGCGCGCCCTCGACCAGCTCGACGAACTGCTCCGTGCGGTGCGCCAGCGCCACCGCCGGGTGGCCGATCAGCGCCTGGATGGCGGCGGCCTTGTCCAGCGCGCGCGAACGCGGACCTTGGCCGTCGCGAATGGCGCGCGCGACCTTGGCGTCCCAGGGCGGCAGCTTGGCGTTGGCGGCGATCTTGGCCAGGGTGATCGGCTTGGCCTTGCTCCAGCCGCGCTGCCCGCGCTTCTGCTCGAGGCACTCGATCTCCTTCACCTCGCCCTGCTTGCCCGCGTGCACCACCCACACCAGGCGCGCGCTTTCCGCGCCGTCTTCGCTCGCGGTCTTTTCGGTGGCCAGCGCCTGCAGCGCCGCCAGCACGTCGCGCCAGCGCTCCTCCCGCCCGGCGACGAAAAATCCGGCTGGCGGCGCGCGGTTGTCGAGGACGGCCTGCGCGCCGTCCAGTTGGCCGATCAGCCAGTCGAAGCCCAACCCACCCAGGCGCTTGCGCAAGGAGGGCATGGCTTGCCGGATGCGAGCGAGCTCCTGATCCTTGAGTTTGAGCGTTTCATTGCCCAGCCAGGCCGCGAGCAGCATGCGCCACAGGCCATCCAGCCCACCCTGATCGTGCGCGTATGGAACGAAGGCGCCGCCGACCAGCGCCGTCTCGCCCAGCCGCGAGCCGATGGCGTGCACCCACAAGCCCCAGCCTTGATGAATGTCGGGCGAGCGCGTGCCGGCTTCGCCCAGACAGAACTTGCGCGCCAGCTCCAGGTGCCTGGGCGTCTGCTGCGCCAGCAGACACAGCGGATAGATCCACGCCAGGCTGACCGGATAAATCCGCTTGCGCGCGCCGACCTCGCCCTGGCGCAGCTTGGTGGCGGCCTCGAAGGCGGATTGGGCCTCGCTCCAGCGACCTTGCTGCGCCAGCGCGAAGGCGCGCAGCGCGCCGGCCGCGCCGCCCTCGATCCCATCGAGCAGGGCCAGCGCGCGCTCGCGCTGGCCGCGATTGAGCAGCAGCTCGGCCAGCCCGAGACGCAGAAAAGTCGGCATGCCGGCCTCCGGACGCCCGGCCTGGGCCAGCGCCCACTCGGCGATGGGCAGCAGGCTGGCGTCCCAATCCGCCGTGACGACGGCGAGCGCTTCCAGGGTCAGGCTCCAGCGCCATTCCGGCACGATGCGCGCGAAGGTCTCCGGATCGAAATCCTCCAACACCGCTTCCTTCACGATGCCGTACCAATCCATGGCCTGCGCCATGCGCTCCCTGAGCTTGAACAACGACTCCGCGGACGCGCCGCCGAGCACATTCAAGCGCACCAGGGCGACCGTCGCCTCGCGGTCGTACAGGGGCCAATAATGGGCGTGCCCGTAGCCATGGCCGCCGGCAAGATCGAGCAGCACCGCCTCCAGCGCTTGCCGGTCGCCCTCGGCGAGCAGCTGCCGATACAACGCGCCGCGCAGCGCCGGCGCCAGGCGGTAATAACCCTGGCGCGCCGGATGCTCCTGCAGCAGCCCCTTCTCCCGCAGCAAGCGCTGCAGCTCCCTGATGTTCTCCGCGTTAAAGGCGCGCCCATCCTCCCGCTTGTATCCCAGAAGACGCAGCGCATTGAGCAGCGTGGTGCGCGGGCGGTACGACCACAACAGCGCCATGGTGCGCGCGACGACAAGGGCATCGCCGGGCAGGGAAGCAGCGGGCGCGGAAATCGCGCCGGGAAACAGGTCTGGAGTCATCGGGAAAACCTACCGGGAATTGGCAGATCGGAACCGGTCAATGGTAGGAACTGCGCGCAATGCGGTCAACACCAACCTGTCACGCGGACATGCCGGCGCCATCGGCCGGCATCGGCATGGTTTCGCTTGCCCGGACAAATCTCGCCGGCATATGCTGTCGGCATTTCGCGTTGTAAAGCGGTTTACCCGAGCATCGTTTTCAAGGCGGCCAGACGGTTGCTGCCGCTGGCCTTGGCGTCGGCGTCCGAGGGTTTTTCCGGCTGGCGCACGCCGTCGCCGAGCTCGTCGATGAAGCGCGACGGGTCGCAGGCCACCGATTCCCGCGCGCGCTTGCGGCGCGCGCAATAGGACAGCGTGAGCGATTTCTTGGCGCGGGTGACGCCGACGTACATCAGGCGGCGCTCCTCTTCCAGCCGGCCTTCGTCCACCGCGTCGCGATGCGGCAGGATGTTCTCCTCGACGCCGACCAGGAACACGTGGCCGAATTCCAGCCCCTTGGCCGCGTGCAGCGTCGACAGGCGCACGGCGTCGGGTTCCTCTTCCTCGCGGCCTTCCAGCAGCGTGATCAGCGCGATGGTCTGGGTCAGCTGCAGCAGATTCTTCTCGTCCTCCTCGCCTTTCCTGGCGATCCAGGCGGCGAATTCCAGCACGTTGTTCCACTTGTTCTGCGCCGCGCGCTGGTCGTCCTGCTCGAACAGGTAAACCTCGTAGGCTATCGATTTCAGCAGGTCGTCCAGCAGCTCGCCCGCCGGTTCGCGGGCGACCCGTTCCCCGAAGCGGTTGATGAAATTGCAGAACTCGAGCAGCGGCGCCAGCTGGCGCTCGCCGATCCGCGCCGCGGCGGCGGCCGAAAACACCGCCTCGAACAGGCTCACATGCAGGGTGGCGGCGACCTGGCCGAGCTTTTCCAGGGTGGCGGCGCCGATGCCGCGCTTGGGCGTGGTGACCGCGCGGATGAAGGCCGGATCGTCGTCGCTGTTGGCGATCAGGCGCAGGTAGGCGATGACGTCCTTGATCTCGGCGCGGTCGAAGAACGACTGCCCGCCCGACAGCTGGTACGGCACCTTCTCGTTGCGCAGCGCCTGCTCGAACACGCGCGCCTGGTAGTTGCCGCGATACAGGATCGCGTAGTCGCGCCATTCGGTGCGGTGCTGGAACTTGTGCGACAAGAGGCGCATCACCACCGACTCGGCCTCATGCTCGTCGTCGCGCGTCGGCATCACCTGGATCGCGTCGCCGTGGCCGAGGTCGCTCCATAGGCGCTTCTCGAACAGCTTGGGATTGTTGGCGATCAGGCTGTTGGCGGCCTTGAGGATGCGGATGGTCGAGCGGTAGTTCTGCTCCAGCTTGACCACGTGCAGGTGCGGATAGTCCTCGTTGAGCTGGCGCAGGTTGTCGGCCGAGGCGCCGCGCCAGCCGTAGATCGCCTGGTCGTCGTCGCCCACCGCGGTGAACGCGGCACGCACCCCGGTGAGCTTTTGCAGCAGCC
>JAMCVR010000142.1 GCA_023475455.1 Thermoplasmatota archaeon
TACGAGTAGAAAATCACGGAATGGCTGTTTTTGAGCGCAAACCCCAACACCAGCAGAAACACCAGCAATTTCGCCAGGAGGCCCAGATAGTGCGTTAAATTTTTCATGTGTGTGCGCCAGGAAGTTCCGCATTGACGAGTTCGGCTTCCAGCAGGCGATCCAGGGTACGCAGGCTGGGATTGCGCCGCAGTTCCTCGCGCGCAAGCTGGCTGGCGGCGGCGGCGCCTTCGGTTTCGGATACCGCCAGATAGAGCGCGCCGAACACGTCCTGCGACGGTTGCCGCGCGTACAGGGCGCGCAGCCACTGCACGCCTTCGGCCAGCCGCCCCAGCTGGCGATAGCTGCCGAGCACGCGGTCGACCACCAGCGCCATGTGCGCCGCGCTCTGCGTTTCGACCAGGCGCCAGTCGGCAATGGCGGCCTCGTGCCGTCCTGCCGCCGCGTCCAGATCGCCCGCCATCAGGTTGGCGCGTACCGACTGCCGATTGGCCGAGAGCGCCTGCTGCAGATGCGCCGTGGCAGCGTCGGGATGGCCTTTCGCCGCTTCCAGCAGCGCCAGTTCGCAATAAAAGTGGGCGATGTCGGCGTTCAATGGTTTGCTGGTGTCCTTTTCCAGCAGGCGCGCCGCATCGATGGCCTTCTGCCAGTCTTTTTCCTGCACGTAGATTTCCAGCAGGTAGGTGCGCGCCAGGCCGTGCTGCGACGTTTCCAGGAGCTTGCCGAACACCTGTTCGGCGCGGTCGAGCAGGCCCGCCTTCAGGTAGTCCTGCCCCAGCTCGCTCATCGCGCGCAGGCGCTGCTCTTCGGCGAGGCCTTCGCGCTCCAGCAGATTCTCGTGCATGCGGATGGCGCGGTCGAGTTCGCCGCGGCGGCGAAACAGGCCGCCCAGCGCAAAGTGCAGGTCGATGGTTTCGGGTTCGAGCTTGACGACTTCGAGAAAGGCCTCGATGGCCTTGTCGGGCTGCTCGTTGAGCAGGAAATTCAGCCCGCGGAAATACGAATTGGGCAGCGCGCGCGATTCGGTCACCACCTGACGGATGTCGACCCGTGCAGCCAGCCAGCCCAGCACAAAGAACAGGGGGAAGGCCAGCAGCCACCAGAACTCGAATTCCATTGCTCAGACCACGCTGATGTCGGTGGTGGGTTCCAACTCGGCTGCCTGCGATTTTTTCGCCGCTTCACGCCGCAGCCGGAACAAGGTCGGCAACAGGGCCAGCAAGCCAGTCAGCGCGCCCAGCACAAAAGCCAGTCCCAGCATGACGATCAACGGCGCCTGCCACAGGTAGCCCAGATACGAGTAGAAAATCACGGAATGGCTGTTTTTGAGCGCAAACCCCAACACCAGCAGAAACACCAGCAATTTCGCCAGGAGGCCCAGATAGTGCGTTAAATTTTTCATGTGTGTGCGCCAGGAAGTTCGCCCATTTTACCCGCGCAACGCCAATCGCCAAGGAAAACGGCGCCTCGCGGCGCCGCTTCCTGGATCTTGCTGTCCTTGCCCGCTACTCTACCCGCAAGGGGCAGGCCGTGGTTGTAAAGACGCTGAAGCGTCAACAACCACGCTCAAAGCGGAAAATCCACCCGGTCGCGCAGTTCCTTGCCCGCCTTGAAGTGCGGCACATACTTGGCGGGCACCTGCACGCGCTCGCCCGACTTGGGATTGCGCCCGAGGCGGGCGGGGCGGAAGCTCAGGCTGAAGCTGCCGAAACCGCGGATTTCGATGCGCTCGCCGCGCGACAGGTTCTTCGCCAGCGCGTCGAGGATCGTCTTCACCGCCATCTCGATATCCGCAACCGAAAATTGCGAATGCCGCGCCGCCAGTTGAGCAATCAGCTCGGACTTGGTCATGGATTACTCGGCGTTCTTGTTGTCGAGCTTGGCTTTCAGCAGCGCGCCGAGGTTGGTCGAACCGCTGGCGGCCGCCGCGGATTCGGCGGCGAATTTCTTCATCGCGGAATCCTGCTCGGTCATGTCCTTGGCCTTGATCGACAGGTTGATCACGCGATTCTTGCGATCCACGTTGATGATCATGGCTTCGATTTCGTCGCCTTCCTTGAAGTGGCTGCGCATGTCCTCGACGCGGTCGCGCGAGACTTCGGATGCGCGCAGGTAGCCTTCCATGTCGCTGTCCAGCTTCACGGTGGCGCCCTTGGCTTCCACGGTCTTGATGGTGCCCTTGACGATGCTGCCCTTCTCGTGGCCCGTCGCGTAGCTGGTCAGCGGGTCGCCTTCGAGCTGCTTGATGCCGAGCGAGATGCGCTCGCGCTCAAGGTCGATGCCCAGCACCACGGCCTCGACTTCCTGGCCCTTGCGGAAATTGCGCACGGCTTCTTCGCCGGGCACGTTCCACGACAGGTCGGACAGGTGAACCAGGCCGTCGATGCCGCCCGGCAGGCCGATGAACACGCCGAAGTCGGTGATCGACTTGATCGCGCCGGAAACCTTGTCGCCCTTCTTGTGGTTCATCGCGAAGTCTTCCCACGGGTTGGACTTGCACTGCTTCATGCCGAGCGAGATGCGGCGCTTGTCTTCGTCGATGTCGAGCACCATGACTTCGACCTCGTCGCCCAGCTGCACCATCTTGGAAGGGCTGACGTTCTTGTTGGTCCAGTCCATTTCGGAGACGTGCACCAGGCCTTCGATACCTTCCTCGATTTCGACGAACGCGCCGTAGTCGGTCAGGTTGGCCACCTTGCCGAACATGCGGGTGCCCTGCGGGTAGCGGCGTGCGATGCCCACCCACGGATCGTCACCCAGCTGCTTGAGGCCGAGGGACACGCGGTTCTTCTCGGTGTCGTAGCGCAGGATCTTGGCTTCCAGTTCCTGGCCGACGTGCACCACTTCGGAAGGATGCTTGACGCGACGCCAGGCCATGTCGGTGATGTGCAGCAGGCCGTCGATGCCGCCCAGGTCCACGAACGCGCCGTAGTCGGTGATGTTCTTGACCACGCCCTTGACGATGGAGCCTTCCTTCAGGGTTTCCATCATCGCTTCGCGGTCGGCACCCATGGTCTCTTCCAGCACGGCGCGGCGCGACACCACGACGTTGTTGCGCTTGCGGTCGAGCTTGATGACCTTGAATTCCATTTCCCTGTATTCGAACGGCGTGGTGTCCTTGACCGGACGCATGTCCACCAGCGAACCCGGCAGGAAGGCGCGCAGGCCGCCCACCAGCACCGTCAGACCGCCCTTGACCTTGCCCTGCACCATGCCGGTGACGATGCGGCCTTCGTTCATCGCGGCTTCCAGATCCAGCCACGCGGCCAGCTTCTTGGCGCGCTCGCGCGACAGCTTGGTGGCGCCGAAGCCGTCCTCGATCGACTCGATGGCGACCGACACGAAATCGCCGACCCTGGCTTCGATTTCGCCCTGGTCGTTCTTGAATTCTTCAATGGGAATCAGGCTCTCGGACTTGAGGCCGGCGTTCACCGTCACGAAGTTGTTGTCGATGCCGATGATTTCGGCGGTGATGACCTCGCCCTGGCGCATTTCCTGGTGCGAGAGGGACTCTTCGAACAGGGCGGCAAAGCTTTCCATCGAAGCGGGGGCGGAAGAAGCGGTAGCAGTAGACATTAAAACCTTCAGTCCGTCGGTGAGGACGGGGTTGGTTGCACATCGCCAGCCTGCGGGCGCAGGACCGGCACGAGACGTTAATTACCTTGTTGGCTGCGGGCCTTGCATAAAGCGTAGTGCGCCAGCACCGCCTGCACCGCCGACTCGATATCCATGTGGGTCGTGTCGAGCAACAGCGCATCGGCCGCGGGTTTGAGCGGCGCCACGGCGCGGGCCGTGTCGCGCGCATCGCGCGCCTGCATATCAGCAACAAGGGCGGGGAGATTAGCAGAGTTCCCCTTTTCGATCAACTGCTTATACCGCCGCTCGGCACGCGCCTCCGCGCTGGCGGTGAGGAAGACCTTGGCCACCGCGTCGGCGAACACCACCGTGCCCATGTCGCGGCCGTCGGCCACCAGTCCGGGGGGCTGGCAATAGGCGCGCTGGCGGTCGAGCAGCGCCGCGCGCACCGCCGGCAGCGCCGCCACTTTCGAGGCGCCCTCGCCCACCGCCTCGGCGCGGATGGCGTCGGTGACGTTCTCCCCCGCCAGCCACACCGCGCCGTCGCGGAAGGTGGCCGGCAGCGTGGCCGCCAGTTCCGCCACCCGGGCTTCGTCATCCAGCGCCACCCCGCGCTTCATCGCCGACAGCGCGGTCAGCCGGTACAGCGCCCCGCTGTCGAGAAAGTGAAAACCGAGCGCGGCCGCCACCCGCTCGGCGACGGTGCCCTTGCCCGACGCCGAGGGGCCGTCGATGGTGATAACCGGTGAGGAGTCAGGGGTGAGGGGTGAGGGGCGGGTCATCGTGCAATGCGGGCAAAGACCTTGAAATAGTCCGGAAAGGTTTTGTTCACGCACGCCGGATCGTTGATGCGCACCGGCACGCCGCCGAGCGCCACCAGCGACAGGCACATCGCCATGCGGTGGTCGTCGTAGGTGTCGATGCTTGCGTGAGGCGTGAGGCGTGAGGCGTGAGGCGGGGTGACTCGGATGTAATCTGCGCCCTCTTCCACCGTCGCGCCGACCTTGCGCAGCTCGGTCGCCATCGCCGCGATGCGGTCGGTTTCCTTCACCCGCCAGCTGGCGATGTTCCGCAGCGTGGTCGTGCCGTCGGCGAACAGCGCCGCCACCGCCAGCGTCATCGCGGCGTCGGGGATGGGGTTGCAGTCGAGGTCGATCGCCTTCAGCCGGCCATTCACCGGCGCGCGCGCCTCGATCCAGTTCGGCCCCATGTCGATCCGCGCACCCATTTTCGCCAGCGCGTCGGCGAAGCGCACGTCGCCCTGCACGCTGTCGCGGCCCACGCCCTCCACCCGCACCGGGCCGCCACCGATGGCACCCGCGGCGAGAAAATACGACGCCGACGACGCGTCGCCCTCGACCCAGATTTCGCCGGGGCTCCGGTAACGCGCCGCCGCCGGCACGCCGAAACGTTGCCAGTCGTCACGCACGATCTCCACGCCAAAGCGGCGCAGCATCGCCAGCGTAATCCCGATGTAGGGTTTGGAAATCAGCTCGCCCACGACCTCGATGGTGGTGTTGCGTTGCCGCAGCGGCAGCGCCATCAAGAGGCCGGTGAGGAACTGGCTCGACACGTTCCCGCGCACCTCGGTGACGTCGCCGGCAAGGTCTGCGGGGTGAATTTTCAGCGGCGGAAAGCCTTCCTGGCCGAGATAGTCGATGCGCGCGCCCAGCCGCCGCAAGGCGTCGACCAGGTCGCCGATCGGCCGCTCGTGCATTCGCGCCACGCCCTTCAACACGTATTCGCCTCCCGACAGGGCGCACGCGGCGGTCAGCGAACGGAACGCCGTGCCGGCATTGCCCAGAAACAGCTCGGCCTGCTTCACCGGAAACGCGCCGCCCACGCCCGTAATCTCGTAGTCGTCGGAATCGGCGCCAGCTGAATCTTTTTGGCGCGCCACGCCCACGCCCAGCGCGCGCAAGGCGTCGAGCATGAACCGGGTGTCGTCGGAGTCGAGCAGCGCGCGCACGATCGTCGTGCCTTTCGCCAGCGCCGCCAGCAGCAGCACGCGATTGGAAATGCTTTTGGAACCGGGCAGACGCACCGTGCCGCGCGCCGCGCTGCTTGCGGGTAAATCGAGAAATTCCATCAGCGTCTCGTGTGTATCCAGTGATGACGCGCCTCGCGGGCGCGCGAAAAAACAGCCAGCAAGGCCTCGGCATCTTCGGCCGACACGGCGCTGCGTAGCGCTTGCAGCGCTGCGAGGTAGGCATCCAGTTCGGCCAGTACCGCCTCGCGGTTCGCCAACGCGATGTCGCGCCACATCTCGGGACTGCTGCCGGCAATGCGGGTAAAATCGCGGAAGCCGCTGGCGGCGTAGCGAAAGAAAACATCCCCATCGGCGCGCTGCGCCAGTTCGTCCACCAGCGCGAACGCCGCCAGATGCGGCAAGTGGCTCACCGCCGCGAACACGCGGTCGTGCAGGTCGGCATCCAGCATTTCGACCTGCGCCCCGGCCGCCTCCCACAGCGCCTTGACGGTGGCGAGCGCCGCGGCGCGGGTGTCGGGTTGCGGCGTCAGCACCACTTTCTTGCCCTGGTACAGATCGGCGCGCGCGGCGCCGGGTCCGCTCTGTTCGGAGCCGGCGATCGGGTGGCCGGGCACGAAATCGGCAAAGCGGGCACCCAGCGCCGTGCGTGCCGCCGCGACGACGCTGGCCTTGGTGCTGCCGGCATCGGTGACGATGGCGCCGGCCTTCAGATGCGGCGCGAGCTGTTTCAATATGGCGTCGGTCTCGCCCACCGGCAGCGCCAGCAGGATGCAGTCGGCCTGGCCGGCCCCGGCCCAATCGACCGCGCGGTCGATCAGGCCGCGTTCAACCGCGGCATCCAGGCTCGCCGGATTACGCTCCACCCCCAGCACCGTGCGCACGGCGCCGGCCCGTTTCAGGGCCAGGGAAAAGGAGCCGCCGATCAGGCCGGTGCCGACGATGGCGAGCGTGTCGACGATCACAGGCAGACCTTCAGGGCGTCGAGAAAACGGGCGTTCTGCCCGGCCAGCCCGACCGACACGCGCAGAAACTCCGGCAGGCCGTAATTGGCGACCGGGCGCACGATCACGCCGCGCTTCAGCAATTCGGTGTTGATGCGCGCCGCGTCGCCGACTTTCGCCAGCAGGAAATTGCCTTTCGACGGCACGGTTTCGACTTTCATTTCAGCCAACCCCGCCACCAGCTGCGCCATGCCGGCAGTATTCAGGGCATGGCTGCGCGCGAGGAAATCGGCATCGTCGAGCGCGGCTTCGGCCGCGGCCAGCGCAGGCGCGTTGACGTTGAAGGGATGGCGCACCCGGTTCAGCAGGTCGATGACGTCGGCACTGCCGAGGCCGTAGCCGACGCGCAATCCGGCCAGCCCGTACGCCTTGGAAAAAGTGCGGCTGATCAAGAGGTTGGGGAAGCGCGCCAGCCAGGCCGCGGTGTCGCAGCGCTCGGCCGGCGGCAGGTATTCGCCGTAGGCCTCGTCCAGCACCACCAGCACCTGCGGCGGCACCGTTTCGAGGAAGGCTTCGATCTCCGTCCACGGCAGGAAGGTGCCGGTCGGGTTGTTGGGGTTGGCGATCCACAGCACGCGCGTGTCGTCGCGGATCGCGGCGCGCATCGCCGCGAGGTCGTGGCCGTAATCCCGCGCCGCCACCGCGATGCCCTGCGCGCCCGCCGCCTGCGCGGCGATCGGGTACACCGCGAAGGCGTGTTGCGCGTATACCGAGGACGTGCCCGGCGCCAGGAAAGCGCGCGCGGCCATGTCCAGCACGTCGTTGGAACCGTTGCCCAGCACGATCTGGTTCGCTGCCACGCCCAGCTTCGCAGACAGCTTCGCCTTCAGCGCGAAGCCCGCGCCGTCCGGATACAGCGCCATGTCGTGCAGCGCGTCCTGCGCCGCCGCCAGCGCGCGCGGGCTGGGGCCGAGCGGGTTTTCGTTCGACGCCAGCTTGACGATGTCGGCTTTAGCCAGGCCGAGTTCGCGCGCCAGCTCGGAAATGGGCTTGCCGGGCTGATACGGGGCAATCGCGCGCACGCAGTCAGGCGCAAGGTCACAACAATTCATCACGATGCGGCGGGATAGGAACCGAGAATCTTGAGGAAGGCGGCGCGCGCCTCGATTTCGGCCAGCGCGGCGGCCAGTTCGGAATCCTGGCGATGGCCTTCGCAGACGACGAAGAACAGGTATTCCCAGTTGCTTCCCCGCGCCGGGCGCGATTCGAGCTTGCTCATGGAAATGCCGGCGTCGGCGAGCGGCTGCAAGAGCTTGACCACGGCACCCGGCTGGTTCTTCGCGCCCATCACCAGCGAGGTCTTGTCGCGCCCGGACGGTGCGGCGTCGGTTTGTCCCAGCACCAGGAAGCGCGTGGTGTTGCCGGCCTCGTCTTCGATCCGTGCCTCGATCACCGCGAGGCCGTACAGTTCGGCGGCCGCCTCCGAACCCAGCGTGGCGGCGTCAGGCTCAGCCGCAGCGCGGCGCGCGCCTTCGCTGTTGCTGACCACGCTGACGCGTTCGGCATCGGGAAGGTGACGGATGAGCCACTGCTGGCACTGGGCGAGCGATTGCGCGTGGCCGTAGACGCGCTTGATCGGTGTTGGCCAAGCGTTCGCTCCCTCTCCCCCCACCCCTCCCCCGCTCGCGGGGGAGGGGGGTAAGCGCATCAGCGTCTGGTGGATCGGCAGCATCACTTCGCCGCAGATTTTCAGCGGGCTGGAAACGATGAGATCGAGCGTGCGCGAAATCGCGCCCTCGGTGGAATTCTCCACCGGCACCACGGCAAACTCGGCACGGCCGGTTTCCACCGCGTGGAAGCAGGCGTCGATGTCGGCCTCGGCGAGCGCCTCGACCTCATGGCCGAAATGCTTGTGCACGGCCTGCTGGCTGAAGGTGCCGGCAGGACCGAGATAGGCGACACGGGTGGTTTCTTCCAGCGCGCGACAGGCCGACATGATTTCGCGGATCAGGCGCTCGATGGTGTCGCCCGACAGCGGACCCGGATTGGCTTCGCGCAGGCGTCGCACGATCTGCGCCTCGCGCTCGGGACGGTAGATTTTTTCGCCATTCTTGGCGCGCCCGACCAGCTGGGCGATGCCCGCACGCTCCGACACCAGTTGAAGGAGGGTGTCGTCGATGGCGTCGATGCGCGCGCGCAGCGCGCCGAGCCCAGGGTGCGCGTCGTCCGTCATGCAGGCAGATACCTTACGGCGAGCACGCCGGCAATGGCGGAAA
>JAMCVR010000152.1 GCA_023475455.1 Thermoplasmatota archaeon
GCTACCTGTCCAATTACCTCGGATGGCGCAGACTCATCGAACGTGAGCATAACGCTCCGCAGCCACGAGCCATCCTGCTCGCAGCGCTGGGGATGAAATATGATCAACAATTAACAGTGACATAGCCTTATCAAATGATCTTGAGCCGGAACATTCCGATGATGTGGTGCAAGCGATTGCTGACCTTGTTGCTCAAGAAGTCGACGATCACACCTTTGCCGTTCCGCTGCTTGGCATTGAACTGGCCGGCGTCGACTCATTTGCCCTTGGGGCAGTGACGATCTTGCGCATGTCGGTGGATGTGCTTAATTCCGCTGGGGTAAAGCATGACCACGCGGACGTTCCGCATCTCCTCGAATTAAACAAACACTACTTGTGGCTAATAGGCTCTACGCGTGGCACACCGAGCGCGGCGCAAAAAAGGTTTTCGGAACAGGCAACTTTGGCGGTTGGGATGTTAGCAATTACTGCAGCATCGATGCATGAGTGGGGGGCAAGCACTTTTCGAATTGGCATCGTCATGACGCCAGAAGAAGCTACCGGGCGATCTGTCTGGTTCTCATGGCATGAAAGGGGTCGCGGTCTCATCACTCACTATGCCTTCCCAAGTGGACAGCTGTTCCCCGTGAATACGGCTCTTGGGGACGAATCCGACATGGTTCGGATGATTTTTCATGCGTTCGCGATTTTGCAAGCGAGCGACAGGACGCAACTTGAGGACGCAATAGCAAGGGCGGTCTACTGGTATTCGGACGCGCACCGTGACCCAGTGCTCGTGATGAAGCTGGTCAAGTATTGGAGCTGCGTTGAAGCTTTCTTCTCATTCGAGAAGGATGAGGTGATCACGCATGCCGTTGCGGCTGGCCTGGCGAGTATCCTTGTGTTCGGTGGCTTTCAATTCGTGCCGCCATCCGGGTACAGTGCGCTCAAGAAGCAAATCGTGGACCTCTATAGCCTCCGCTCGCGGGCCGTTCACCAGGGCTCTCACCAGCACACCACGGAACATCAGATCGCGCAGTTTAGCCAGTGGGTGGCCTGGATGATCATCAACATGGTGGGGCTAGTGGAGCAGGGTTATACGACCCTCAAAGAGGTCAAGGCGCAAACGGACCGCCTCGACGGCCTAGAAGAACGGAAGGGGAAGAAGTGAGGCGGCGGTTCTAAATCTGAACGTCTACAGGTGACTCCTTCCAGTTGTGCCTCTCCGACATTGGGCATCATACGAGTGAGGTTTGATGCAGTTGCTACATAAAGTTGGCAAGCGCTGTAAGTTGCTGTTTTTAATCAAAACAATAAGTTACAAGCAGCCCCTACGAACCAAGGGGTCAGGAGTTCGAATCTCTTCGGGCGCACCATTATTATGTAGCGATGCTGGGCACTCCGGTTGTCAACGGGTGCCCAGTTTCCATTCCGATACAGCGCGGCCAGAATCAATTGTTCCCGCTGATCCAGGCAACATCCCCCATGACCACCGACGACGTGAGAAAACAGGTCGCAGAAAGGCGCTTCGCCTATTCTGAATAGCCGACGCCGATGCGATATCCTCCGCGGGAGTAATAGCAGACGTCGCCCAGCGGAACCACGACGAGCCCGCCTTACGTGACGTGATAACCGGCCGCGTGGTCTCTGTCGTGATCGTAGCCGACCTGCGCGCCCGGCTCGATCTTGTTGTGCCGATCGATGCGGTAGCGGCTGCCTAACGGTGCCGCCGGCTTGCAGCGGTCTAGCGTCAGGGGCCGCAGCCGCGAGCCCTCGCCCCCTGCCATTACGAATGCCATGATCTTTTCGCGTCCCCGCCTTTCAAGCGTCGCGTTTCTCCATCAGCCTCTCCGTGTGGGCCATTCGAAATGGCCTATTCTCTGTTTATAGCCGATGAAACAGTGCAACCACGAACATGACAGTCTGGCCCGGCACCCCCTACCCGCTCGGCGCCACCCATGACGGCGCCGGAACCAGCTTCTCGCTGTTCACCGAGGTGGCCCAGCGCGTCGAGTTGTGCCTGTACGACGATGAATTCAGGCAGATGGTGAAAGCCCTTGCACCAGGCCGGCATCGAGGTCATTCTCGACGTGGTCTGCAACCACACCGCCGAAGGCAACGAGTTCGGCCCCCTGCTCAGCTTCAAGGGCATCGACAACGCCTATTACTACCGCCTGATGGAGGATGACCGGCGCCGCCACATCGACTACACCGGCACCGGCAACAGCCTGCACATGCGCCAGCCGCACGTGCTGCAGCTCATCATGGATTCGCTGCGCTACTGGGTGCTGGAAATGCACGTCGACGGCTTCCGCTTCGACTTGGCCGCCACCCTTGCGCGCGAACTGCACGAGGTGCATCGCCTCTCGGCCTTCTTCGACCTCATCCAGCAGGACCCGGTGTGCAACTCGTAGATGATTGCATCCTTGTACCAAAGCGGGTCT
Source organism: Thermoplasmatota archaeon (assembly GCA_023475455.1). The sequence continues at coordinate 2,424 of JAMCVR010000152.1, forward strand.
TCTTCCATAGGCCCCTGCATTCCGCGCTGAAGCGCCAGGCATCCCTGCTGCCGGGCGGGTGGTTGTCCATGTATAAGAATAGATGCTAATGCGCGTCGTATTTGAGCGTGCAACCGCGACCTCGACGACGGCTGTGAGCGCTTGGGGCGGCAACCGGATTCGGCTTTTATCCGGATCCAGACAGCCAACCGGCTTTCAGCATGAATTTTCGGCGCCGGGACGGCTTTTTTTGTCCCGATCTTCAGGCCATCCCCTAAGATACCGTCCGCGATAGCGCCAGCCGCCTGTCCAGTCAGTTAAAGAAGCCAGGCCAAAAACCGTTAAATACGCCATCAAATCGACCATTCCAGGGCTGCGAGCCAAGCTTGCCGTAGAGTCATCTTGAACAACAATCCAGCGATTCAGGACGCTTCGGACGTCATCACGCCTGCCGGGAACCCCCGTGATGACGCTTCCTTGTCTGCCGCGGTGACTGACTCCCTGCTCGAATGCCTGCTCGTGGTGGTGCATGCGCACGGCGGCACGCTGAGCCGTCAGGCCGCCATCGACGGCCTGCCGCTGGTCGACAACCGCCTCACCCCTTCCCTGTTTCGCCGCGCCGCCAAGCGCGCCGGCTTCACCAGCAATGTGGTGAAGAAACCGCTCGAAGGGCTCAACCCCGCCCTGTTTCCCGCGGTGCTGCTGCTCGACGGCGAGGAAGCCTGCGTGCTGCTGGGCTGGCAGGACGACGGCCGGACCGCCCGGCTGATCTTCCCCGAACTGGGCAAGGCCGAGGCCTTGCTGCCCCGCGACGAACTGGCGGCACGCTATTCCGGCCACGCGATCCTGGCACGCCCCGAATTCCGCTTCGACGCCCGCACCCCCGAAGTGGGCCGGGTCAAGCAGCGCCACTGGTTCTGGGGCACCCTGGCCGACAACGCGCCGCTGTACCGCGACGTGCTGCTGGCGGCGTTCATGATCAACCTGTTCGCCATCGCCCTGCCGCTGTTCACCATGAACGTGTACGACCGCGTGGTGCCCAACCGCGCGATCGAAACCCTGTGGATGCTGGCGATCGGCCTGGTGATCGTGCTGGTGGCGGACCTGGTGCTGCGCACGATGCGCGGCTATTTCCTCGATCTGGCCAGCAGCCGGGTGGATGTGCGGCTTTCCGCCTACATCATGGAGCGCGTGCTGGGTCTGCGCCTGGAAAACCGGCCGCTGTCCGCGGGCTCGTTCGCCGCCAATCTGCGCTCCTTCGAGACGATCCGCGACTTCATCACCTCGGCCACGGTGACCGCCTTCATCGACCTGCCGTTTGCGCTGATCTTTCTGGTCGTGATCGGCTGGATTGCATGGCCGCTGATCCTGCCCATCCTGTTCGGCATCCTGCTGGTGGTGGCCTATGCACTGACCGTTCACAGCAAGATGCACGAACTGTCGGAAACGACTTACCGTGCCGGCGCGATGCGCAACGCGACGCTCGTCGAATCGCTGGTCGGACTGGAAGCGATCAAGGCGCTGGGCGCCGAGAGCGTGATGCAGCGCAAATGGGAATCGAGCGCGGCCTTCCTGTCGCGCGTGGGGGCCCAGCTGCGGCTGCTGTCGTCGTCGACCATCAACGGCGCGATGTGGGCCCAGCAGCTGGTGAACGTGATGGTCGTGGTGGTCGGCGTATACCTGATTTCAGACGGCCTTCTGACGCTCGGCGGACTGATTGCCAGCACCATGCTGGCGTCGCGGGCGATGGCGCCGATCGGCCAGATTGCCGGCCTGCTCACCCAGTACCACAACGCGGCGACCGCGCTGAAGTCGCTCGACGACATCCTGCAGCAGCCGGTCGAACGGCCGGCGGACTCGAATTTCGTGACCCGCCGGCATTTCACCGGCGACATCGAGTTCAAGGACGTCGACTTCAATTACCCCGGCCAGGACCATGCCACGCTGCGCAATGTCTCGCTGAAGATCCGCGCCGGCGAGCACGTGGCGATCCTCGGCCGCGTCGGCTCCGGCAAGACCACGCTGGAAAAGCTCATCCTCGGCCTGTACCAGCCGACATCGGGCGCGGTGCTGGTGGATGGCGCCGACCTGCGCCAGCTCGACCCGGCCGAGCTTCGCCGCAACATCGGTTATGTGCCGCAGGATGTGATGCTGTTCTACGGCAGCCTGCGCGACAACCTGACCATCTCCGCGCCGACCGCCGACGATGCCGTCGTGCTGCGCGCCGCGCAGGTGGGCGGCCTGCTCGAATTCGTCAACAGCCACCCCAGGGGCTTCGACATGACCGTGGGCGAACGCGGCGAATCGCTTTCGGGCGGCCAGCGGCAGGCGGTCGCCATCGCGCGCGCCACCATCAACGACCCGCCGATCCTGCTGATGGACGAGCCGACCGGCTCGATGGACCATTCCAGCGAAGAGGAAATCAAACAGCGGCTGCGCGCGTTTGCCGCCGGCAAGACCCTGCTGGTGGTCACGCACCGCACCTCGCTGCTGGATCTGGTCGATCGCATCATCGTGATCGATGCCGGCAAGGTCGTGGCGGACGGTCCCAAGGCCCAGGTGGTCGAGGCCCTGCGCCAGGGCCGCATCGGGAAGGCCGCATGAAAGCCGGCCTGTTCGCCTCCATCGCCCGTTTCGCCGACAGTTCATCGGCCTGGTCTCGACATGCGCGGCCGCTGCTGGACCGCCTGTTCGCCCGGTGGATTCCGCCGCGTCCGGACGAGTCGCTGGGCTGGGCGGCGGATGCCGACTGGGCACGGCTGGACCAGGAGCCCCTGCGCGCGCGCTACCTGCTGCGCCTGATCGGCGTGATTCTGCTGGTGCTTGTGCTGTGGGCGGCGTTCGCCACGGTGGACGAAGTCACGCGCGGAACCGGCAAGGTGATCCCCTCGCGCCAGGTGCAGGTGGTGCAGGCGGTCGACGGCGGCGTGATCGCGGAAATCCTGGTGCGCGAAGGCCAGGCGGTCGAGGCGGGGCAGTTGCTGTTTCGCATCGACAAGACGCGCTTCGTTTCCTCGCTGCGCGAAAACCGCGTGCAGTATCTGGCGCTGCTGGCCAAGGCGGCGCGCCTGCGCGCACTCGCCGAAAACATGCCGTTCCGGCTGCCGGCCGAGGTGGTGCAGGAAGACCCCCGGCTGGTCGAGGAAGAGCGTAGCATGTACGACGCCCGACGCCGGGAACTGGAAACCCAGATCGGCATCGCGCGCCAGCAACTGGCCCAGCGCCAGCAGGAACTGGTCGAAGTGCGCTCGCGCCGCGAACAGGCCGCGCAGGCCTACGACCTCACCACCCGTGAACTGACGATGACCCGGCCGCTCGCGGCCTCCGGCGCGGTCTCGGACGTCGAACTGCTGCGCCTTGAACGCGATGTGAGCCGCTATCGCGGCGAACGCGATCAGGCGTCCGCCCAGATCATGCGCCTGCAGTCCGCCATCGCCGAAGCGTCGCGCAAGGTGCAGGAACAGGAAATCAGCTTCCGCAACGAAATGCGCAACGAACTGGCGGAGACCATGGCCAAGCTCAACAGCCTCTCCGAAGGCAGCACGGCGCTGTCCGACCGCGTCGAGCAGGCCAGCGTCAAGTCGCCGGTGAAGGGCACCGTCAAGCGCCTGCTGGTCACGACCGTGGGGGGCGTGCTGCAGCCGGGCAAGGAAATCGTGGAGATCGTTCCGACCGACGATGCCCTCCTGCTGGAGACGCGGATTTCGCCCAAGGACATCGCTTTCCTGTGGCCGGGACAAAAGACGACGGTGCGTTTCACCGCCTACGACTTCACTGGCCAAGGCGGCGCGCCTGCGCGCACTCGCCGAAAACATGCCGTTCCGGCTGCCGGCCGAGGTGGTGCAGGAAGACCCCCGGCTGGTCGAGGAAGAGCGTAGCATGTACGACGCCCGACGCCGGGAACTGGAAACCCAGATCGGCATCGCGCGCCAGCAACTGGCCCAGCGCCAGCAGGAACTGGTCGAAGTGCGCTCGCGCCGCGAACAGGCCGCGCAGGCCTACGACCTCACCACCCGTGAACTGACGATGACCCGGCCGCTCGCGGCCTCCGGCGCGGTCTCGGACGTCGAACTGCTGCGCCTTGAACGCGATGTGAGCCGCTATCGCGGCGAACGCGATCAGGCGTCCGCCCAGATCATGCGCCTGCAGTCCGCCATCGCCGAAGCGTCGCGCAAGGTGCAGGAACAGGAAATCAGCTTCCGCAACGAAATGCGCAACGAACTGGCGGAGACCATGGCCAAGCTCAACAGCCTCTCCGAAGGCAGCACGGCGCTGTCCGACCGCGTCGAGCAGGCCAGCGTCAAGTCGCCGGTGAAGGGCACCGTCAAGCGCCTGCTGGTCACGACCGTGGGGGGCGTGCTGCAGCCGGGCAAGGAAATCGTGGAGATCGTTCCGACCGACGATGCCCTCCTGCTGGAGACGCGGATTTCGCCCAAGGACATCGCTTTCCTGTGGCCGGGACAAAAGGCGACGGTGCGTTTCACCGCCTACGACTTCGCGATCTACGGCGGCCTGGAAGCCGTGATCGACCAGATTGCAGCGGATACCGTCACCGACGAGGACGGCAATGCCTTCTACCTGGTGCGCGTCCGCACCCTGAAATCGTCGCTGGGGAAAGACATGCCGATCCTCCCCGGGATGGTCGCGGAAGTGGACATCATGACCGGCCGCAAGAGCGTCCTGGCCTATCTGCTCAAGCCGGTGATCCGCGCCAAAACCCACGCCTTCACGGAGCACTAGCCGATGACGCGCCACGTATTCGTGACCGCACGGCCGCAGCCGATCCCCCGCTGGCTGGAGGCGTTTCCCGACGCCCCGCTGGTGCGCGACCAAGGCCCGGACGAGACTGACTTTACCCAACTGGCGGGGGCATCCGTGATATGGCTGCACGTTACGGGAGACGCCCCCGCGGTATCGGCCTGGGTGGGCACGGTGCGCGCTGCCGCACCGCATGTGCCGATCGTGGTGCTGTCGAACGTGCCGGAAGACGATCAGGGCATGGCGGCGCTGGCGGCCGGAGCCTCCGGCTATTGCAGCGCGCTCACCTTGCCGGCGGTCCTGCGCCAGGTTGCCGGCGTCGTCGAGCACGGCGGCCTGTGGGTGGGTCCGCAACTCATGCGCCGGCTGATGCGGGGCCTGGCGGCACGCAACAGCGAGCCCCCGGAGCCGGCTCTCGACAGGCTGAGCCAGCGTGAACGCCAGGTTGCCGTGGCGGTTGCGCGCGGCGCGACCAACAAGGAAATCGCGCGCGTCCTGGGCATCACCGAGCGCACGGTGAAAGCGCATCTGGCGGCCGCTTTCGAGAAACTCGGCGTGCGCGACCGCATGCAGCTCTCGCTTGTCGTCAACGGTGTCGAGGACTCGACACCCCGCTCCCAGAAAATCCCTGCCTGACTGTACTTCGGTCCAATACGGAAACCGGGGATCACGCCGTTAAGTCTTTCAGAACGCCCCGAATGGGGCACCCAAACCATTACTGAAGAAGATCAGCCCCATGGACGCGAGCGTATCCACCCCCCAGGCAGTCGCCACAGTCATCGCGGTAGAAGGCCAGGCCTTTGCCCGCGACCCGGCCGGCCAGATGCGGCCGCTGAAGCCCGGCGACGTCCTGCTGGAAGGCGACACCATCGTGACCCTGCCCGGCGGACAGGTCCAGCTGGCCTTCCTCGATGGGCAGATGCTGACCCTGCTGCCCAACGAAAGCTTCCGGTTCACGGCCGAGACCTCGCCGACCTCGCGTCCCGAAGTCGCCGAGGCCGCCCTGCCGGCGGGCGAAGCCGAGCGCATCATCCAGGCACTGGAGCGTGGCGAGGACATCGACGATCTGCTCGACCCCACGGCTGCCGGCCTTGATGGCGGCGGTGGCGGCGCCGGCAATGGCTTCGTACGCCTGCTGCGGATTGTCGAGGGTACGGGTGACGCGGCCCCGCTCGAATTCGGATTCACCGAACCCGCAGCCAAGGGGCCTTTCGATGAAAAGGAAGACCTGGCGGCAGGCACTGCCAACCTGACCCCGCCTGCAGGCGGCGCGGCCAACACGGCGCCGGCCGCGAACCCGGACACGGTCACGGTCAACGAAGATTCCCCGGTGACGATCGATGTACTGGCAAACGACACCGATGCAGACGGCGATGTCCTGGCCGTGGACTCCGCATCGGCATTCAACGGCACAGTCGTGGTGAATCCCGACGGGACGATCACCTACACGCCGAATCTGGACTTCAGCGGCTCGGACAGCATCGCCTATACGGTAAGCGACGGCCGTGGTGGCGCCACCACGGCCACGGTGGACGTCACCGTCACCCCCGTGAACGATCCGGCCATCATCGCCGGCCAGACCACGGGAGCCGCGAACCCG
>JAMCVR010000066.1 GCA_023475455.1 Thermoplasmatota archaeon
GTGCAGGCACTCCATGACCTTACCGAGCGACTCAAGGTTGCAGACCCGGCCGCCCTCGCCAAGCAAAGGAGGGTAACCAAGGAACAGACAGATCAGACGATCGCTGGACTTCGGCGATGCGTTGAGGGTTACGGCGAGGCTAACCTGACGGCCATTCGGGTGTCGCGGATAACAGCAGCCAATAAACGCCGCATCGCCACGGAAGCAGCCCAGGTGGCTTCCACGAAGCTGGATGGCGTCGGCGGCGATACTTGGCGAGCAATGTGGGAAGCGGCGAGGGCATATTCGCAAACCGCTTATCCCGGAGCAGCCTTCCCCGTCACAGATGGAGCCAGATGCATCCTGTGCCATCAGGAATTGGATCCCGACGCCAGGCAGCGATTGCGCGATTTCGAAGCGTTTGTACAGGGCAAACTGGAAAGTGAAGCAAAGGCAGCCGAGGTCAACTACAAGCAGGCGGTCAATTCCCTGCCAGAAATTCCGACGCAAGGGCAGATTGACACGCAATGCGAGGCGGCTGGCCTTGGCTCGGATGACTGGAAACACTTCTTTGGGTCGGTTTGGCAATCAGCATCGCTGGCCAGAGCTGCAATTCATTCCGGGGAGGCCCAAGGGCCAGCCCAACCCATTCTAGTTGTCCCAGAAGCCCTGCAAAACCTGATCCGCTACGCAGATCAACTCGATGCACAAGCAAGCCAGTTCGACAAGGATGCGGCGGGCTTCGACCGCGCTCAGGCAGCCAAGCAGCAAACAGCAAACAGCATTAGAGGCCAAGCATTGGGTCTCACAGCAAGCCGACGCTGTACGCAAGGAGGTGGATCGACTCAGACGCCATAAGGCATACGAGGATTGGAAATCTCTGGCCAATTCGCGAGTCGTCTCGACGAAGGCTGTGGCAATCACGGAGAAGGTGATAACCCAAGCGTATGTCCAACGCTTCAACAATGAATTGCGACTGTTGGGGGCGGGACGGATCAAGGTCGAACTCGTCAAAACCAAAGCGGAGAAGGGCAAGGTTCTGCATCGAATCCAGCTAAAGTCTGCACAGCAGAAGCAGCCCATCGAGCTTGTGTTGAGCGAGGGAGAGCGACGAATTATTTCCCTGGCGGCCTTCCTTTCAGACGTGACGGAAAAGCCATATTCCGCACCATTCGTTTTCGACGATCCAATTTCATCCTTGGATCACGATTTCGAATGGAACGTGGCCTGCCGATTGGCGGAACTCGCGAAGGACCGGCAGGTGCTCGTTTTCACTCATAGGCTCTCTCTTTACGGGGCGATGGACGATGCCGCCAAGAAGATAGGCGATGAATGGCGAAAACAGCATTTGACGCAACTATGTATCGAGGCGTACTCCGGAACCGCCGGACATCCCGTCGCACAAGCGACATGGAACTCTAAGACGACGGCGGCTAACAATATTTTGTTGGACCGTCTTGCGGAGGCTATTAAAGCTGGTGATGCTGCGGGCGGGGAAGCATACAGGGCTCTCGCCCAGGGCATTTGCAGCGATTTCAGGAAGCTCTTGGAGCGTACCGTCGAGGACGACTTACTTAACGAAGTCGTAAAGCGGCACCGGAGGAGCGTCACGACGGACAATCGCTTGGGAGCACTTCATTTGATTCAGCCTCAAGACTGCCAAATGATTGACGACCTAATGACCAAATACTCCTGCTATGAGCACAGCCAGTCGCAGGAAGTCCCAGTCTTTATTCCTGAAGCCGCGGAGTTGCGTTCTGATCTTGAGTCACTAAAACAATGGCGAAAGGATTTTTCGGATCGGCGAAAGAGTACGGTGTCTTAAGCGGGAGCTACGGCTACACCCAGCTAAGCCGCCTCCCGCAACGCCACCCTGATATCGATCTCATCAAACGGCACCACAAGCTTCCCGTCTGCCCGATCCAGCAGCCCCAGTTCTTCCAGCGCCTTCACGTCGGTGTGGACGTTTTTGTAGTCGCGCCCAAGCGCCTGGGCGAGTTGGTGGATATTGAGCGCTTCATGGCTGGCGACGTGGCGCAGCAATTCCAGGCGTCGGTCGGTGATGGCTGCGAACAGTTCCGAAGGAGAGCCGAAGCTGATGGTGGGCACAATGGTCTCGTCGCCTGCTTCGATGCGTCGCCAGACCGATGCGGCGTCTTTCAACGCCTGGGCTGGCGTGGTGATGGTGATTTCGACTTTGCTCATGTGTCCCACTCCCAGCCCGCGAAGCGGGCGCAGTCGTTACGAAAATCCTCGATCAGTTGGTCCACGCCAGTGAAGGCGTAGGGCTCTTCCAGTTCGCCGTAGTGGCGGTGGTCGCCTTTGCCGGCTTCGTTGTCGTAGCGGACAAGGCAGTCATTGTCGCGTCCGCAGTAGAAGCGGTACTTGATGCCGTGAGGCCGGTCTAGCGTGGCTTTGGGCAGGCGCCAGATGACCATTTCCACAATGACGTTTCCACGCTGGAACTTGCGACGAAACAACTGGATGGCCTTCATTATGGTTCATCGCACCATAATTAGCCAGCTTTGTTGCTGGCGCGGAGGGTTTCAAGCGACCTTGCGCCTACCCCCAAATCCCGCCAGTTCGCCGGATGGCAGGTGAACAGCAGGATTTGATGCCGTGTTGCGGCGTCGAACAGCAGGCGTTTCATTTGCGCCAGTCGCGTCTCGTCGCTGTGGACCAGCGCGTCGTCGAGAATGATGAGGGTGGGACGGTCGGCTTCCTTGAGCAGGTCGGCGTAGGCCAGGCGGCTGATGACCCCCATTTGTTCGCGGGCGCCAAAGCTGAGTTCTTCGAACAGGCTGGTTTCTGCACCGTTACTGCCCGGGCGTGTGAGCGGGCCGGGCGTAAGGTTTTCGTCGATGTCCAGGCTGGCGTGGGGGAACAGCAGTTGCAGATAGCGGTTGAGGTGCTTTTGCAGCGGCGCCTGGAGTTTGCGGGTAAGCAGGGCGCGCTTGTCGCGCAGTAGCTTGAGCAGGTGGTCGAGGGCCTGGGCGCGGCGTTGCAACTCGTCACTGCGACGGCGGACTTGTTCCTGGTCGCGCGCCGTTTCAGCCCGGCGTTCTTCCAGCCCTTGGGCGCCGGTGGTCTGTAGCTCGACCTCCAGGCGCATCAGGAGGTCGCGGCGTTCGGCGTGCTGTCTTACGAGTTGCCCGGCGCTCGCGCGGAAGCGTTCGACATCCTGCAGGAGGATGTCGGGGTTAGCCTCGGCGACTTGCCGGGCCAGCGCTTCGATGCGGCCAGCCAGACTGTCTTGCTCGGCGCGGGCATCGACCAGATTTTGATTGGCGGCCGACAGACGCGCGGCGCGGTCGGGTGCGTCGAGCACAGCCTGGGCGGCAGCCAGTTCGCGGGCTGCGGATTCGTGGGCGGTCTGGGCGTTGCCGGCGGCGATTCGCGCCTCGTTGAGTTGCTGGTTGATCTGGTCGAGAGACTGGCGGGCGGTTTCTTCGGCGGCGTCGGCCTGGGAGACCGACGCTAGCTCGGCTGCATTTTCCGGCGCGACCGGCAGGCGGGCGAGAGCCTGTTCGATTTCTCCGAAACGGGTGTCGTGAGTAGTGAGTTCGGCACGCAGGGCTTCAATGCCTTTCGGGGCGAGGGCCTTGAGCGTGGCGGTTGCGGTCCTGGCTTCGGCTTGGTGCTGGGTGTGACTTTGATGGCGGACTTCGGCGGCTTCCAGACTGTCGAGACCCAGCCGTTGCAGCAGGGCAGCATGGCTGTCGGCCAGGGCCTGTTCCTGACGGCCGAGTTCGGCCAGGTCGGCGCCGCCGGGGGTGATGTCGAGTTGGCCCAGACCGGGCAGGGTGACGCGGGTAGTTTCGGTCAGCAGGAGGTCGCCGCTACCGGTGACGGATTCCTGGCCGATCTCGATCCGGCCACCCTCGGCCAGGGCGAAGCGTAGCCGGGTGGCGACCGTGTCGCGCCGGATGCGCAGTTCGCGTAATCCGCTTTGTCGCTCCTTGAGGGTGTTCAGGTCTTTGGGATCGATCTCCGTTTCGGCCAGTTGCTTCTGCAGCGCGGTCAGGGCGGCCTGTTCGGTCTCGGCCCGGGCCAGGGTGTCGGCGGTGGTTTCCTGCTTGCGTTTGAGTTCGCCCAGTTGGCGGTCCAGATCGCGCCGGGTAGCTTCCTGCCGTGCCAGGCGCAGGGCCTCGCGCAAGGCGGTGTGGCGGTCTGTCGCTTCCTGAGCCCCGGATTGCCATTGCTCGACCAAGGTGTTGTTGGCGTGGTGTTCCTGCGCGGCGTTTTCAAGCGCCGTCCGGCGGGTAGCGACTGCCTGTTCCTGGCTGGCGAAGGTATCGAGCTGGCCGCGCAACAATTTGACCTGGGCCTCGATCTGGCCGGCGCGTTGCCGGTCTGACTGCAAGGCGGCCTCGACCTGGCGGATGGCATCCAGACTGGCCGCAGCGGCTTGTTCCTGTTGGCGGAAAGTCGTCCAGGGCTGTTCGGCCTCGTCGGCGGCATGGTCGCGGCGCAGCGTGGCCAGACGGTCGACCTTTTCGCGGTAAGCAACGATCTCGGCGTCCAGGTCCTGGACGATCTTTTCCAGGTTGGCCGTTTGTTCGAGCGCTTGCTGATACGCGCCGCGTGGTTTGCCCGTGGTCGCAGTCAGCAGATCATTGCGCAGCGCCTCGACTTTCGCCAGGACTTCGTCGCCGCCGCTGCTGGCGACCTCACCCAGGGAGGCGTTCAAGGCGGTACGAAGGTGGCCGGTAGCGTGGCCGACCGGTTCGTGGATGTCCTGAGCACCGCCTTGCCGAATCCAGAGCAGGCCGGGGATACCCCAGTGTTCGGCCTTGCTGGCGCCCTTGCCGGCGTGCTGGAAGCCAAGCAGCTCGGCGAGATGGTCTTCGGCTTCGACGCCGTCCAGTTGCTGCGATCCGGCCTGCAGCTCACAGCGTTTCTTGCCGAGGAAACGCTTGCCGAGGCGGTAGGTATCGGCGCCGACGGTGAATTCCAGTTCGACGCTGGGCGAGGCGGAGGCATCGCCCCAGGGGCGCAGGTCGTCGACGCTGCCGGAACGGTGGCGCTCGAAAAAGGCGGCGCGTATCGCCGCGACGATGGTGCTCTTGCCGGCTTCGTTGGTGCCGGTGAACAGGTTCAGGCCGGATTCCAGGTCGGCGATTTCAAACGGCTGGCGGAACTGTTTGAATTGTTCGATATGGATGCGGGTCAGCTTCACGATGTCGCCCCCGCCCGTCGTTCGTCGAGGATGCCGGCGAGCAGGGCCAAGGCATCGCGGGCCAATTCAGCCTCGGCTCCGTCCTGGCCGGCCCGTAGTTCGGCGATGACTTCGCCAAGGTAGCCGTCGGCCTGGATGGCGTCGATGTCTTCGTCGGTGGGCTCCAGGCGCAAGGCCGAAAGGTCGGCCTGCAGGCAGCGTGCACGGCCTTGTGCTTGAGCAATCGAGGCTTGCAGACGGCGATACCCGGCGAGATCGGTCTGGCCGGACAGGATCAGTTTCACCACGTCGGTCTGGCCGAAGTCGGCCAGTTGCGACAGAACCTGATCAATGTCGCTGGCGACCTGGAGCGTCATGGTCAGCGACTGCCAGAGGTATTGCCCGGTTGTAATCGGGGTGACCACGGCTGACTCACCCGGCCCGGCCAGTTCGACCAGCAGCGCCTGGCCGGAGTCGTTGGCCTTGAAGCGGTCGGTTTCGGGCGTGCCGCTGTACCAGGTGCGCGCGTCCACCTGCTTGGTGCCATGCCAGTCGCCCAAGGCGAGGTAATCCAGCCTGGCCTGTTCGGCACGGCTGGCGGCGATGGGGTTGGCCGAGTCGATTTCTTCCGCGAGGATGCCCTGAACGCTGCCGTGCGCCAGACCGACGCGAACCATGTCTGCGGGCGTGTCGGCACCTGCGAACCATTCGGTCAAATCGTTGTAGGTGTGGCGCTGGGTCAGTGGCGCGGGCAGGATGGCGACCCCGAGTGTCTCCAGTAACAGGGGCTCGGGTTTCAGGCAGACATGAACGTTGTCGGGGATGGCCGTGAGCCGGGCGGATCGGGACCAGACCGATTCGGCCAGGCCGGCATCGTGGTTGCCCGGTATCAGCAGCCAAGGGCCGGCGTAGCCTCGCATGGCATGAAACAGGCGATGAATGGTCTTGTCGGACACGCCCTGGGCGTCGAAGACATCGCCGGCCACCAGAACCAGATCGACCTGCCGTTCGAGCGCCAGCGCAGCGAGCCGCTCGACGGTGTTGAAACGCGCCTCGGCGAGCAGAGCCGCTTCATCCGGCTCGAACTGCCCGTAGCATTTGCCTATCTGCCAGTCGGCGGTATGTAGCAGCCTGATCAATTTGCCTCCCTTGCAATCAATCTGTTCGTGATTGTCGACGTGGTGCGATTCCGCTAGACATTTGCCCAGTACAACCCCATCTGTTCTGAGATTCCTTAGATAGCGGCTCTCCATTATGCCGAAGACCGGACAATCTTCCTGATCGAGAGTTCGCATTCGTCAAACCGAGAGAGGCTTCTGTTCAGCGTCGCTCGTACCAGAGCGGCAGGTAACTTGCGGACTTAAGTTCATGCGCGGCGCCATCGATCCATTCCGCGTTCGAACGCCATCCGGCTCTGCGCAAGTCCATGCAACTCCGCGTCGATGCTGGCGATCTCGGTCTGTTCCTCTGTGCCGAGCGCTTCCTCGGTGTCGAGTTGATGCTGCAGCACGGCGAGGTCGGCTTCGGAGGCGTCGTTGCCTGCGCGTGCGCGCTGGACGATGCGTTCGCGCAGGGTGGCGACGGGGACGGGGAAATCGAGGATGCGGAATTCGACGTCGCGCGCGCGCGCGGTTTCGCGCAGCAGGTCGCGCTGCCAGTGCGCGGTGAAGGTGGCGTCGACGATCACCGGCCAGCCGGCGTCGAGGATGGTTCCCGCCAGCCGTGCCAGGTGGCCATAGGTGCGGCGGGTGGCATCGGCCGCGTATAAATTCTGGCCGAGGCCGGAGCCGCTTTTCGCCAGGGCGTCGAGTCCGGCCAGCCGCTTGCGCTCGAGGTCGGAGCGCAGGCGGATGGCGCCCGGTGTCTGCATCAGGGTGCGGGTGACGGTGGTTTTGCCGGAGCCCGACAGGCCGTGGGTGATGTCGAGCCGGACGGGCAGGGGGTGCGTCAGCGTGGTCGCCAGTTCGAGCAGCGTGCGCACCTCGGCCCGCGCCGCGTCGCGCTCGGGGCCTTCGGCCTGTGCCGTGCGAATGGCCGCCACCTTGGCGCGCACCAGCGCGCGGTAGACCGCGTAATAACGCAGCAGCGCAAGGCCCGCGTAATCGCCGGTGCGTTCCAGCCAGAGGTTGAGGAACAGCCACGCCCAGTCCGCGTGGCCGCGCTGCAGCAGGTCCATGGTGCAGAACGCGACTTCGGACTGGATGTCGATCCAGCGCAGTTCGGGGTTGAATTCGATGCAGTCGAACACCAGCAACTGGTCGTCGACCCAGGCGAGGTTGCCCAGATGCAGGTCGCCGTGGCATTCGCGCACGAAGCCGTCGCGCTTGCGCGCGGCCATCAGCGGAGCGAGCCGGGCGTGCTCGGCTTCGCTCCAGCGCTGCAGGGCATCGAGTCGTTGTTGGTCGGCCGTGGCGTCGAGGCGCGGCGCGATCTGCGCGAAGTTCTGCGCCACCGGTTGCCAGACTTTCTCCGCGCTGCCCCAGGGACTGTCTGCCGCGGCGCGCGCGCAGCCTTCGAGATGGAAGCGGGCGAGGGTGGCGGCGATGGCTTCGACGTGTTGCGCGGTCATCCCGCCCTCTGCGTCGAGCCGGTCGAGCGTGGCGTCCGGCGGAAACTGGCGCATCTTCACGGCGTACTCGAAGGTCTCGCCGGTGCCGTTGACGCGCGGGGCGACCGGGGTGCCGGTGAGGGGGACGACGTCGAGATAGATGGCCGGCGCGAGCCGCCGGTTGAGCTGCACTTCGTCGCAGCAGGCGTGCAGGCGCTTGTCGAGGCTGCTGAAGTCGAGGAAGCCGAGGTTGAGCGGCTTCTTGATCTTGTAGGCGAATTCGCCGGTGAGCAGAACCCAGGAGATGTGGGTCTCGATGACCCGGACCGGGCCGGCCGCGTGGTCGTAGCAGGCCGGGTCGTGCAGGCTCCGAATCAGTTCGGCCCCGTCCTGGGCCGATTCGAGCGTTGCGTTCATGCCGGCTCGTCCGGACGGGGCAGGGGCTTCACGGCTTCCGCGCGTACTCTTCCAGCTGCCGTTTGGCGGCGTCGAAGGCGTCGCGCAATGCAACGTAGGCATCCTCGTTGGCCTGCTTGTCGACCACGATTTCCGAACCCGGGACGCCGAGATCGATGCGGACGTTGAACGGCTTGCCCTGCTGGTGATGCTTCGCGGGCTGTTCGACCACGACTCGGCAGCTGACGATGTCGGCAAAGACCTGTTCGAGCTTGCGTGCCTTCTCCCGGATGTGCGTTTCGAGGGCATCCGAATGGGGCATGTCGCGGAAGGTGATTTGAAGCGGGGTTTTCATGGTGACTCCGTTGGGTTGGGATGGAAGCAGGACAGTCCTGCCTCCGCTTACAGGGTCGGGTGGCCTTCCTGGGCGTAGTGCTTCTCGCGCTGCTCCTGGCACACGATGCAGCGTTTGGCGGTCGGGTAAGCCATCAGGCGGGGGAACGCGACGTCCTCTCCGCAGTCGATGCAGACGCCGTATTCCCCGTTCCTGACGCGCTGCAACGCGGCTTCGATATCCCGCATCCCGTCGATATGGCGATCCAGTATGGCCAGGTTGAAATCCGCCAGCGCGTTGGCCAGCGATTCGTCGCCGCTGTCGCCC
>JAMCVR010000018.1 GCA_023475455.1 Thermoplasmatota archaeon
CCGATCACCGACGCCATGACCCGCATCATCCTCAAGGGCGGCAACGAATCGGATATCGCCGACCAGGCTCGGCGCGAAGGGGTGCTCGACCTGCGGCAGGCGGGATTGTTGAAGGTCAAATCAGGCCTGACTTCTCTTGAGGAAGTCGAGGCCGTCACTAACATGTAAGGATCGTTACACATGGCTACAGCGGCAAAAGCAGTCAAAGACGCCACCTTCCTGTGGGAAGGCATGGACAAGCGCGGCAAGAAGGTCAAGGGCCAGATACAGGCCGGCGGCGAGGCCGTGGTCAACTCCCTGCTGCGCAAGCAGGGCATCACGGTGACCAAGGTCAAGAAACAGAGCGCGCTGTTTAGCGGCGCCAAGCGCATCACCGACAAGGATGTCACCCTGTTCACCCGCCAGCTGGCCACCATGATGAAGGCCGGGGTGCCGTTGCTGCAATCGTTCGAAATCGTGGCGCGCGGGCACTCCAACCCGTCGATGCAGCGCCTGCTGCTGGAAATCAAGGCCGATATCGAAAAGGGCAGCAGCCTGACCCAGTCCTTCGGCCGTCATCCCCTGTACTTCGACGCGCTGTTCTGCAACCTGGTGGGCGCGGGCGAGGCGGCCGGTATTCTGGAAGGGGTGCTCGAACGTCTGGCGGTGTACAAGGAAAAAATTCTCGCCATCAAGGGCAAGATCAAGTCGGCGCTGTTCTACCCCGTTTCCATCATCGTGGTGGCGTTTGTCATCACCGCCATCATCATGATTTTCGTGATTCCGGCGTTCAAGGACTTGTTCAGCAGCTTCGGCGCCGACCTGCCGGCGCCAACGCTGGTGGTGATGGCCATCTCGGACTTCTTCGTCGAGTGGTGGTGGGCGATTTTCGGCGCCGTCGGCGGCGGCATCTTCGCCCTGCTGCAGGCCTGGAAGCGTTCGCGCAAGGTGCAGATGTTCATGGATCGCGTCATGCTCAAGCTGCCGATTTTCGGGCCGGTCATCGAAAAGGCCACCATCGCGCGCTGGACGCGCACGCTGGCCACCATGTTCGCCGCCGGCGTGCCGCTGGTCGAGGCGCTGGAGTCGGTGGGCGGCGCATCCGGCAACCAGGTGTTCGTCGAGGCGACCCATAAAATCCGTGGCGAAGTGTCGACCGGTACCGCATTGACCGTGGCGATGCAGAACTCCGGCCGTTTCCCCAACATGGTGCTGCAGATGGCCGCCATCGGCGAAGAATCGGGCTCGCTCGACGCCATGCTGGGCAAGGTGGCCGACTTCTACGAAGCCGAAGTGGATGACGCCGTCGAGGCGCTGTCCAGTCTGATGGAACCGATCATCATGGTGGTGCTGGGCACGCTGATCGGCGGCATGGTCATCGCCATGTACCTGCCGATCTTCAAGATGGGTTCGGTCGTCTGATGGAACTGCTGCACGCCGAACCAGCCCTCTTCACCGGGCTGGTTTTTTTATTCAGCCTGCTGGTCGGAAGCTTTCTCAATGTCGTCATCCATCGCCTGCCCAAAATGATGGAGGCGGAATGGCGGGCGCAATGCGCGGAACTGAGCGGCGAGACCGTGGCGGAGGCCTCGCGCTACAACCTGTGGCTGCCGCGTTCGGCCTGTCCGCAGTGCGGGCATCAAATTACCGCGCTGGAAAATATCCCGCTGTTGTCATGGCTGCGGCTGCGCGGGCGCTGCTCGTCCTGCAGCACACCGATCAGTGCGCGCTATCCCCTGGTGGAATTGCTCACCGCACTGCTGTCGGCGGCGGCCGCCTGGAAATGGGGCGTGAGTGTGCAGACCCTGGGCGCGCTGCTCCTGGTGTGGACGCTGATTGCGCTGGCGTTCATCGATCTCGACGCCACCCTGCTGCCCGACAGTCTTACCCTGCCGCTCGTGTGGCTGGGGCTGCTGTTCAACCTCGGCGGGCATTTCGCCAGCCTGCCGGACGCGGTCGTCGGCGCCATGGCCGGCTACGGCGTGCTGTGGGCGGTGTACTGGCTGTTCAAGCTGGCCACCGGCAAGGACGGGATGGGCTACGGCGATTTCAAACTGCTGGCGGCCATCGGCGCCTGGCTCGGCTGGCAGATGCTGCCCGTCACCCTGCTGCTGTCGTCGATGGTCGGCGCGGTGGTCGGCGTGGCGATGATCGTGCTGGTCAAGCATGACCGGCGCGTGCCGATTCCCTTCGGCCCCTATCTGGCCGGCGGCGGGCTGGTGGCGCTGTTCTTCGGCGCCGACCTGACGCAGGCCTATCTCGCGCAATTCTGATGTTCGCAGTCGGGCTCACCGGCGGTATCGGGTCGGGCAAGTCGACCGTCGCCGGCCTGTTTGCCGATCTGGGTGTCCCGGTGATCGATACCGACGTCATCGCGCGCGAACTGACGGCGCCCGGCGGCGCGGCGCTGGCGGCGATTCGTGCGGAGTTTGGCGAGGCGGTGATGCAGGCGAACGGTACGCTGGATCGCGCTGCCCTGCGCCGCCGCATCTTTGCCGACGCCGCGGCGCGCCGCCGACTCGAAGCCATCCTGCATCCACGCATCCGGGAGGCGGTGGAACAGACGCTGGCCACGCTGACGGTACCCTATGCGCTGGTCGTGATTCCGCTGCTGGTGGAAACCGGCGGCTACGCGGATGTGCTGAACCGCGTGCTGCTGGTCGATTGTCCCGAAGATTTGCAGATTGCCCGCGTGACGGCGCGCAACGGACTCGCGCAAGACGAAGTGAAAGCCATTCTCGCAGCGCAGGCCGGGCGTGCCGAGCGGCTGGCGGCGGCAGACGATGTGATCGTCAACACGGCAACGCCCGCGGTCTTGCGAGCCGAGGTGGCGACGCTGCACCAGCGCTATCTGGGGCTCGCGGCTACGCCGTCGCCTTGATTTTCCGCATGAATCGGCGACAATCGATCCATTCAAACCAACGCGTCGCGGCGTGATCCACTACGAATATCCCCTGAGCGAACGCATCCGCACCCTGCTGCGGCTGGAAGACCTGTTCGATCGTTTCGATGCCTATGCCGCATCGCCCGACCCGCATGCGCATCATTCGGCTCTGCTGACCTTGTTCGAAATGGCGGAAGTGGCGGCGCGCGCCGATCTCAAATCCGATCTGCTGCAGGAATTGGACCGGCAAAAAGCCGTGTTGACGGCATTGCGCGGCAACCCGCATGTGCAGGGCGAGACGCTGGAACAGGTGCTGGCAGCGATCGAGGCCGCGCATCAGGGCATGTACCAGCTGCCCGGAAAAGTGGGGCAGCACCTGCGCGAGGACGACTGGCTGATGACCGTCAAACAGCGCGCGGCCATTCCGGGCGGCATGTGCGAGTTCGACCTGCCGTCCTACCACTACTGGCTGCACCAATCGGCAGACGTACGCATGAGCCAGTTGCAACGCTGGCTGGCGCCGTTTTCGTCCATTCGCGCCGCGGTCGGCATCGTGCTCGGCCTGCTGCGCGACAGCGGCCAAGCCGAGTTGCAGCACGCGAAGAATGGCAGCTATCAGCGCATGCTCGAATCGCGTAATCCGCAGCTGATCAGGGTCGCCCTGGACGACGAGCTGCCATGCGTCCCCGAAATTTCGGCCAATAAATACATGCTCAACATCCGCTTCGTATACGCGGGTTCCGGGCAGGTGCGCACCTGTACTGCCCAGCCGCTCGATTTCGACCTGACTTTCTGCACCCTGTGAAATCCGCGGCCAAGCCTCCTGTCGTCAGTTGTCCGATATGCGGTACGGCCGTGAAATGGACGGCGGAGAACCGCTGGAAGCCGTTTTGCAGCGAGCGCTGCAAGCTGATCGACCTCGGGCAGTGGGCCACCGAAAAATACCGCGTGCCGGTGGAGCCCAAGCCTGACGAAGGCGAGGCGCCCGATGAAGACGGGCGCCCGCAAGCGCAGTGAGGCTTACTTCCTGTAGGTCTTGACGCCGCCGGGGGTGCCGAGCAGCAGCACATCCGCGCCGCGCCGCGCAAACAGGCCATTGGTGACCACGCCGACGATCTGGTTGATCGCGGTTTCCAGCGACACCGGATCGACGATGGACAGGCCGTGCACGTCGAGAATGAGGTTGCCGTTGTCGGTGGTGAAGCCCTCCCTCAATCGGGGTTGGCCGCCCAGCTTCACCAGTTCGCGCGCGACGTAGGAGCGCGCCATCGGGATCACCTCGACCGGCAGCGGGAACGCGCCCAGCACGCCGACCAGCTTGCTTTCATCGGCGATGCAGATGAATTGCCTGCTGCACGCCGCCACGATTTTTTCGCGCGTCAGCGCGCCGCCGCCGCCCTTGATCATGGCGAAATGCTCGGTGATTTCGTCGGCGCCGTCGACGTAGATTTCGAGTTCGCCCGCGCTGTTGAGATCCAGCACCTGGATGCCATGGCTTTTCAGGCGGGCGGCGGTGGCTTCCGAACTCGCCACCGCGCCGTCGATGCGGCCCTTGACCTCGGCCAGCGCGTCGATGAAATAGTTGGCGGTCGAGCCGGTGCCTACCCCGATGACGCCGCCGCGGGCATAATCCACCGCGGCACGCGCCACGGCCTGTTTCATTTCGTCCTGAGTCATGATGTTTTCGTCGATTTGGATGCAGCCGGCTAAGATAGCGGCATCGCCCCCTTTTTACAAACCTCGCATCCGCGGCCAAGCCTCCTGTCGTCAGTTGTCCGATATGCGGTACGGCCGTGAAATGGACGGCGGAGAACCGCTGGAAGCCGTTTTGCAGCGAGCGCTGCAAGCTGATCGACCTCGGGCAGTGGGCCACCGAAAAATACCGCGTGCCGGTGGAGCCCAAGCCTGACGAAGGCGAGGCGCCCGATGAAGACGGGCGCCCGCAAGCGCAGTGAGGCTTACTTCCTGTAGGTCTTGACGCCGCCGGGGGTGCCGAGCAGCAGCACATCCGCGCCGCGCCGCGCAAACAGGCCATTGGTGACCACGCCGACGATCTGGTTGATCGCGGTTTCCAGCGACACCGGATCGACGATGGACAGGCCGTGCACGTCGAGAATGAGGTTGCCGTTGTCGGTGGTGAAGCCCTCCCTCAATCGGGGTTGGCCGCCCAGCTTCACCAGTTCGCGCGCGACGTAGGAGCGCGCCATCGGGATCACCTCGACCGGCAGCGGGAACGCGCCCAGCACGCCGACCAGCTTGCTTTCATCGGCGATGCAGATGAATTGCCTGCTGCACGCCGCCACGATTTTTTCGCGCGTCAGCGCGCCGCCGCCGCCCTTGATCATGGCGAAATGCTCGGTGATTTCGTCGGCGCCGTCGACGTAGATTTCGAGTTCGCCCGCGCTGTTGAGATCCAGCACCTGGATGCCATGGCTTTTCAGGCGGGCGGCGGTGGCTTCCGAACTCGCCACCGCGCCGTCGATGCGGCCCTTGACCTCGGCCAGCGCGTCGATGAAATAGTTGGCGGTCGAGCCGGTGCCTACCCCGATGACGCCGCCGCGGGCATAATCCACCGCGGCACGCGCCACGGCCTGTTTCATTTCGTCCTGAGTCATGATGTTTTCGTCGATTTGGATGCAGCCGGCTAAGATAGCGGCATCGCCCCCTTTTTACAAACCTCGCATCCGCCGCCATGAGCCCACCCGACGATTACCTCGAACGCATCCTCACCTCGCGCGTCTACGACGTGGCGGTGGAATCGCCGCTCGACGTGGCCCACAACCTGTCGCTTCGTCTCAACAACCGGATTCTGTTGAAGCGCGAAGACCTGCAGCCGGTGTTTTCCTTCAAGTGCCGCGGCGCCTACAACAAGATGGCCAGGCTGAGCGCGGCCCAGCTGGCGCGAGGGGTTGTGGCGGCGTCGGCCGGCAACCACGCCCAGGGGGTGGCGCTGGCGGCGCAGAAACTCGGTGTGACGGCGACCATCGTGATGCCGGCGACCACGCCGAAGATCAAGGTCGACGCCGTGGCGGCGCGCGGCGCGCAGGTGATCCTGCACGGCGACAATTACGACGAGGCCTGCGCCCACGCCACCATGCTGGCCAAGGAAGCGAAGGCGACCTTTGTCCATCCCTACGACGACCCCGACGTGATCGCCGGGCAGGGCACGGTGGCGATGGAGCTGCTGCGCCAGCATCCCGGGCCGATCCACTCGGTCTACATCCCGGTCGGCGGCGGCGGGCTGATTGCCGGCATGGCGGTTTATATCAAGCGTCTGCGGCCGGACATCCGCATCGTCGGCGTCGAGCCCGAGGACGCCGACGCGATGGCGCGCTCGCTGTGCAAGGGCGAGCGCGTCACGCTGCCGCGCGTGGGCATTTTCGCCGACGGCGTGGCGGTGAAGAAAGTCGGCAAGGAAACCTTCCGCCTGGCGCAGCTGTACGTCGACGAAATCATCCGCGTGAACAACGACGCCATCTGCGCGGCGATCAAGGACGTGTTCGAGGACACCCGCTCGATCCTGGAGCCGGCCGGCGCGCTGTCGATCGCCGGGCTGAAGGCCGCGATCGCCGGCGACAGGCTCAAGGGCAAGGCGCTGGTGGCGGTGGCCTCGGGCGCCAACATGAACTTCGACCGCCTGCGCCACATCGCCGAGCGTGCCGAGCTGGGCGAAAAGCGCGAAGCCGTGCTGGCCGTGACCATTCCCGAGACGCCCGGCAGCTTCAAGGCCTTTTGCGGCCTCTTGGGCGCGCGCAACATCACCGAATTCAACTACCGTCGACGAAATCATCCGCGTGAACAACGACGCCATCTGCGCGGCGATCAAGGACGTGTTCGAGGACACCCGCTCGATCCTGGAGCCGGCCGGCGCGCTGTCGATCGCCGGGCTGAAGGCCGCGATCGCCGGCGACAGGCTCAAGGGCAAGGCGCTGGTGGCGGTGGCCTCGGGCGCCAACATGAACTTCGACCGCCTGCGCCACATCGCCGAGCGTGCCGAGCTGGGCGAAAAGCGCGAAGCCGTGCTGGCCGTGACCATTCCCGAGACGCCCGGCAGCTTCAAGGCCTTTTGCGGCCTCTTGGGCGCGCGCAACATCACCGAATTCAACTACCGCTATTCCGACCCCCAAACGGCGCGCGTGTTCGTCGGCCTGTCGGTGCCGGGGGCGGGCGAGAGTGCGCGCGTGGTCGAACTGCTGCAGCGCCACGGGCTCGAAGCGATCGACCTCACCGACAACGAAATGGCCAAGCTGCATGTCCGCCATCTGGTCGGCGGGCGCGCGCCCGACGCGGTCAACGAAGTGCTGTACCGCTTCGAATTCCCCGAGCGTCCGGGCGCGCTGATGCAGTTTCTGCAGAGCATGAGCCGCGGCTGGAACATCAGCCTGTTCCACTACCGCAATCACGGCGCCGACTACGGCCGGGTGCTGGTCGGCATCCAGGTGCCGGAAAAGGAAAAGCCCGGCTTCCAGACGTTTCTGGACGGGCTGGGCTACCGCTACTGGGACGAGTCCCGCAATCCGGCCTACAAGCTGTTTCTGGCCTGAGCCTTATTTTTTCTGGCCGCAGGTGCTGATGCCGAGCAGACTGTAGGCGGGACAGATTCCGAGCAGGCCGGTGGCGAGCGGCAGCACGCCGATCCAGGCCCACACCGGCCCCCCCAGCAGCGCCCAGGCGATGAGGGCAAGCCCCGCAAGAATGCGGATGATGCGGTCTGTCGTACCGACGTTGGCTGTCATGGTGGGCTCCTTGTAAATGGAATCGGACGTCTCCACTATAGCGCGTCCGCGGCCCCTGGGCGATGCCGCGAAGCGGTCGTCCGGATGGCGGATTTCGCTCAGGCGGCGTGCGGCTGCTGCATGTTACCCTCGCACCATGTCTCGAATGATCGTGCTTTTTCTGCTGGGGACGCTGTCGGCGGCGCCCGTGTGGGCGGTGCCGGGCGATGCCGCGGTGTTGCGGGCGCAGCAGGCGTTTGCCGCGCGCAAGCTGGCCAACCTGGAGCGTGCCGCGCGCGCCGTTCCGGCCGATCATGCGCTGTTCCCCTACGTCGAATACTGGCGCCTGATGCTGACGAGCCGCACCGGGGATGCGCGCATTGCCGATTTCCTGGCGCGCCATCCCGGCAGCCGCATGGCTGAAGCCCTGCGCGCCGACTGGCTGAAATCGCTCGGTGCGCGCGAGGCGTGGGCGCTCTATCTGGCCGAGTACCCCCGCCTCGTCAAACCCGATACCGCGCATCAGTGCTATGCCTACCGCGCCGAATGGGCGCTGGGCAATCGCAGCCATCAGCGCGAGGCGGTGGCCTTGTGGTTCACCGGGCGCGACATGCCGAGCGCCTGTACGCCTTTGTTCACGCAGCTGATCGAAGCCGGGCTGATCCGCGAGGAGGACGTCTGGCGCCGCCTGCGGCTGGCGCTGGAAGCGGGCAACCCCGGCGTCGCCCAGGTCGCGGCCAATGCCTTGCCCGAAGCGCAGCGGCCTGCCGCGGCGCTGTTCGATCAGGCCAGCCGCGATCCTGCGCGTTTGCTGGACGGATCCGGTCTGGATCCGGGCCGGCGCGGCGACCGCGAGATCGCGCTCTATGCGCTCGACCAACTGGCCAGACGCAGTTCAGACCAGGCCGAGCAGAGGTTGCGCAAGCGCGCGCCGCAGTTCAGCGCGGAGGAACTGGGCGCGGCCTGGGCACGCCTCGCCACCTGGGCGGCGCGCCGCCATGAGGCCGCTGCCTTGGGCTGGTTCCAGCGGGCAGGGGCAGCGGCGACCAGCGATTTTCAGCGCGA
>JAMCVR010000165.1:0-1867 GCA_023475455.1 Thermoplasmatota archaeon
GAAGGCGGCCGGCGAGCCGTCCTGGAGCAACGCCACCCATCTGGTCGTCGTCGAGCCCGGCCACCCGCGCCAGGGCCGCTTCCTGCGCGGCTCCGATCTGGGGCTGGTGTTGCCGGAAGAGGAGCGCTACAAGGAAAACGACCCCTTCGTGGTGCTCGGCGCCGAAGGCACCGTGTTTCACGACCGGGCCGCCGGCCCGGCGCAACTGTTCGTGGATGGCGCGGTCGAGGAGGGCGGCCAGCCGCTCAGGGTCAAGTCCTCGCTGCACCTGCTGCGCGAGCAGGCGTTCGCCCGCAGCCTCGACGAATACGCCGCCGCCTGCGGCATTCCGGCGCAGACCATCGCCGCCCTGGCGAAGGAATTCTCCGGCCACGGCAAGCGCGCGGCGGCGGTCGCCCACGGCGGCATGATGGCCGGCAACGGCTTCTACAACGCCTACGGCGTGGTGACCCTGAACGCCCTGATCGGCAACCTGAACTGGAAAGGCGGGCTGGTGATGAACGGCGGCGGCTTCAAGGATGCCGGCCCCGGTCCGCGCTACGACCTGGAGACCTTCCCCGGCATGGTCAAAAAACCCGCCGGGCTGCCGCTGGGACGCAACGCGCCGTACGAGAAAACCGCCGAGTTCGCCGCGAAAAAAGCGGCGGGCAAGGCCTATCCCGCCCAGGCGCCGTGGTTTCCGAACGCGCCCGGCCTGGCCACCGAATGGCTGACCGGCGCCGCCAACGGCTACCCCTACGGCCTCAAGGCGCTGTTCCTGTGGAGCGCCAACCCGGTGTACGGCATCCCGGGCGTGCGCGCGCAGGTGGAAAAAGATCTGGCGGATCCGAAAAAGATCCCGCTGATCGTTGCCATCGACCCGCTCATCAACGAAAGCAGCGCCTTCGCCGACTACCTCGTTCCCGATTCGCTGCTGTACGAGAGCTGGGGCTGGGCCTCGGCCTGGAACGGGGTGCCGACCAAGGCCAGCACCGCGCGCTGGCCGGTGGTGGAGCCGAAGGCGGACAAGCTGGCGGACGGCCAGGCGATCGGCATGGAGACTTTCTTCATCGCCCTGGCCAAGGCCATGGCGCTGCCCGGCTTCGGGCCCGGCGCGATCGCCGATATGGACGGCAACACCTACCCGCTGGAGCGGCCGGAAGACTGGTATCTGCGGGGCGGCGCGAACATCGCCTGGCTCGGCAAGGAGCCGGTGGCGGATGCCAGCGACGAGGACATCCTGCTGTCTGGCGTCGAGCGACTGCGGCCGCTGCTGGAGCGCACCCTGAAGCCGGAGGAGGTGCGCAAGGTGGCCTTCATCCTCGCCCGCGGCGGGCGCTACCAGCCTGCCAAGGAGACCTACAGCGAGGATAACCCGGAGTGGATGACCAATCGTTTCGACAAGGGCTTGCAGATCTACAACGAAAACCTGGGCGCGGCGAAAAACAGCATTACCGGCAAACGCTTCACCGGCTGCGCCACCTGGACCGAACCGGTGTTCGCCGACGGCACGCCGATGCGCAAGCTTTATCCTGAGGCCGAGTGGCCGCTGCAGCTGGTCAGCTTCAAGTCGGCGCTGCAGAACTCCTATTCCATCGCCGCCTCGCGGCTGCGCGGCATCCACCCGGAGAACCCGGTGCTGATGCACCCAGCGGACGCGGTCCGCTTCGGGCTGGAAAGCGGCGACGCCGCGGTGATCCGCACCCCCGGCGGCAGCGTGCGCGGCCGCGTGATCGTGCATGCCGGGGTGATGCCCGGCGTGCTGGCGGTTGAGCACGGCTTCGGCCGGAGTGGATGACCAATCGTTTCGACAAGGGCTTGCAGATCTACAACGAAAACCTGGGCGCGGCGAAAAACAGCATTACCGGCAAACGCTTCACCGGCTGCG
>JAMCVR010000165.1:1877-6652 GCA_023475455.1 Thermoplasmatota archaeon
G
The DNA here is from genome assembly GCA_023475455.1 of Thermoplasmatota archaeon. The sequence continues at coordinate 1,879 of JAMCVR010000165.1, forward strand.
CTTCGGGCTGGAAAGCGGCGACGCCGCGGTGATCCGCACCCCCGGCGGCAGCGTGCGCGGCCGCGTGATCGTGCATGCCGGGGTGATGCCCGGCGTGCTGGCGGTTGAGCACGGCTTCGGCCACAGGGAACTGGGCGCCCGCGCCCACCGCATCGGCAAGGCGCGCCAGCCCGAGGTACCGGCCATCGGCGCCGGGATCAACCTCAATGACCTGGGGCTGGCGGACCCGACCCGCCAGGGCAAGTCGGTGTGGGTGGACGCGGTGTCGGGCACCTCGGTGCGCAACGGCCTGCCGGCCGCCGTCGCACGCGCCTAGGCGGCGCCGGACCGATCCGCGGGCTACGGGGAACAGCCATGGCAATGACCATGCATGTGGACGTGGTGAGCATCGAGGCGCTGCTCTTTTCCGGTCTCGTGGAGTGTGTCGTCGCCCCGGCAGAGATGGGGGAAGTCGGCATTTACCCCGGGCATGCGCCCCTGCTCGCCCGCCTCAAGCCCGGTGTGGTGCGGCTGAAAATTCCGCACCGGACGCAAGAGGAGGTCATTTACGTTTCCGGCGGGATGCTGGAGGTGCAGCCTCAGGGCGTAACGATTCTTTCCGACATGGCCATCCGGGAGAAGACCCTGGAGGAAGGGAAGCTCTGGGATGAAAAACGCAAGGCCGAGGACGCCATGAAAAGCCGCGTCAGCGCCCTGGAATACGCGAAGCTGGAGGTCGAACTGGCCAAGGCGCTCGCGCACCTGCAGGGCATTCAGCAATTGCGTCACGGCAAGAAGGGGTTTTAACCTAAAAACCGCAGTTGACCGCTCAGCACCACAATGAAAGCCGCATGAATACTGAGTTTTCTGCCTTCGTTCGCGTTCACCTTTTGGGTGACGCCGCTACGCGCCCGCTGGCACGTCCGGTCGCGCGCCTGCCTTTGTCGCGCCTCGTTGCAGGCCCCGGCCTGCCGCCTCGTTGCTTCGCGGCAGACACGCGCCCAAACGCACCATCGGGCGCGTCCAACTGCGGTTTCTAGGTTTAATGTGAAGACGCATAACGCATGGATGGGCCGGCGTCCGCTCAATCCAGGTCGGCCGGGTCGGCGCGCAGCATCAGGCGCGCGAGCTCGGCGGCGGAGCCGGTGTGCGTTTTTTCCATCACGTGCTGGCGGTGCACGTGCACCGTCTTTTCGCTGATGTCCAGCTCCCGCGCGATCAGCTTGTTGGGCAGGCCGCGCGCCACCCGCCGCGCCACCTCCCGCTCCCGCGGCGACAGCCGCTCCAGCAGCGCATGGGCCTGGTCGCGACGCCCCTCCGCCGTCAGGTTCCGACAGCTGCGGCGCACCGCCTGGGTCACCGCATCGAGCAGCACCTGATCCTTGAAGGGTTTTTCCAGGAAATCGCATGCCTCCTGCTTCATGGCCTGCACCGCCAGGGAGACATCCCCGTGGCCGGTGATGAAAATGATCGGCAGCGTGCGGCCATGCGCGCGCAGCACCTGCTGCAACTCGAGCCCGCTCATGCCGGGCATGCGGATGTCCAGCACCAGGCAGCCGGGCGTCTCCGGCCGGTAGGCGGCCAGAAATGCTTCGGCGCTGGCGTGGGCCTGGACGCGCCAGCCGACCGAATCGAGCAGGAACACCAGCGAGCGGCGCAGCGCCGCGTCGTCGTCCACCACGTGGATCAGGGCCTGGTCAAGGGGCAGGTTCATCGGCGGGCAGGGTGAAAATAAACGTCATGCCGGGCGCGCCGGCGTTGGCCTCGGCCCACAGCCGTCCGCCGTGGGCCTCGACGATGGTCTTGCAGATCGACAGGCCCAGCCCCATGCCGTCCGGCTTGGTGGTGAAGAAAGGCTCGAACAGGCGCGGCGCGGACGCCGGCGCGAGGCCGGCGCCATGGTCGCGAACGGCAATCCGGTAGTTGCGTCCTTCCTGTTCCAGCATGACTTCTATGGCGCGATCGTCGGGCGGCAGGCCTTGCATGGCGTCGGTGGCGTTCTTCAGCAGGTTGAGCAGCACCTGCTCCACTTGCAGGCTGTCCGCCTCGACCAGCGTGCCGGCCGGCAGGCGGTCGACGATGTCGATGCGCGGCGCGTCCGGCAGCATGCCGCCGAGCAGCGCGGCGGCCTCCCGCACCAGTTCGGCCAGGGGGCGCCGCTCGCGCACCGCGGCCCGCTTGCGGGCGAAAGCGCGGATGCGGTGCACGATGCCGCCGGCGCGTTCCGCCTGGGCGGCGATTTCTTTGCTCGCCTCGGCCAGGATATCCGGCGTGTAGCGGCCGCTGTCGAGGCGGCGCACCAGGCTTTGGGCATAGTTGGCGATGGCGGCCAGCGGCTGGTTCAGTTCGTGCGCCAGGGTGCCGGACAACTCGCCCAGGATCGACAGGCGGGAGAGATGGTCGAACTGTTCCTGGTGGGCGCGCATGCCCGCCTCGGCCGCATCCCGTTGCGTCAGCGCCTCGCGCAGCGCCGCGGTGCGGGCATGAACCTGCTGTTCGACGCGGACCGTGTGCACCACCCAGCCGGCCAGGATCGCAAAGACGAGCACCAGCAAGGGCCAGTAGCGGCGGGCCAGCGCCTGCAGGGTGGTCCCGCGCAGATAGGCGTACGGGCCGATCTGCAAATCCCGGAACAGTTCGTGCACCTCCCGGTAGTCCGCCGGCACCGTCCAGGCGTATCCGGTGGGGGATGCCGGCATCGACAGCAGCGCCGTCGCCACCGCCTTGGCCAGGCGCAGATCGGTGTGGCGCAGGGCGGCGAAGGGCCAGTCCGGGTAGAGAGCGGACGACAGGCCGCAGGCGAAGCCCTCCACCCGGCGCGGCGAGAGCACCTTGAAGTCAGCGGGCCGGATGGCCCCGTCCCGCGCCAGTTCTTCCAGCAGGCAGGCGCGCACGACCCCGGCATCGGCCTGGTTGCGGGCCACCGCGGTGACGATGCGCTGCATGGGGAAGCCGACGAAGTCGAGGCGCGCGAAATCCTCAAGCTCGATGCCCTGGCGCCTGAACTCCCGCCAGGCCACCTGGAAGCCGCCGAACGCATCCTCGCTGGTGGGCGCGCATGCCCGCCTCGGCCGCATCCCGTTGCGTCAGCGCCTCGCGCAGCGCCGCGGTGCGGGCATGAACCTGCTGTTCGACGCGGACCGTGTGCACCACCCAGCCGGCCAGGATCGCAAAGACGAGCACCAGCAAGGGCCAGTAGCGGCGGGCCAGCGCCTGCAGGGTGGTCCCGCGCAGATAGGCGTACGGGCCGATCTGCAAATCCCGGAACAGTTCGTGCACCTCCCGGTAGTCCGCCGGCACCGTCCAGGCGTATCCGGTGGGGGATGCCGGCATCGACAGCAGCGCCGTCGCCACCGCCTTGGCCAGGCGCAGATCGGTGTGGCGCAGGGCGGCGAAGGGCCAGTCCGGGTAGAGAGCGGACGACAGGCCGCAGGCGAAGCCCTCCACCCGGCGCGGCGAGAGCACCTTGAAGTCAGCGGGCCGGATGGCCCCGTCCCGCGCCAGTTCTTCCAGCAGGCAGGCGCGCACGACCCCGGCATCGGCCTGGTTGCGGGCCACCGCGGTGACGATGCGCTGCATGGGGAAGCCGACGAAGTCGAGGCGCGCGAAATCCTCAAGCTCGATGCCCTGGCGCCTGAACTCCCGCCAGGCCACCTGGAAGCCGCCGAACGCATCCTCGCTGACCGCGGCCACCCGCTCGCCCCTGAGGTCGGCCAGCACGTTCAGGTCGCGCCGGTCGGCGCGGGCGATCACCGCCGAGCCGATGGCCGCGGTCGGCGAGGGGACCCCGGCCGACTCCAGCGTGGCGATGCGGCTGGCGCCGAATTCGGATTCCAGGGCCACATACTGGCCGCTGTTGGTGATGATGAAGTCCACTGCCTGCCGCTGCACCGCCTGCCGCAAACCGGCAACGTCGTAATAAGCCAGGACGACACGCCGCGCCGGCAAGGATGCTTCGAGGTGCGTCACCAGCGGGGACCAGGCGGACCAGGCGACTTCGGCGCCGAGGAAAGCGAGAACGCCGATCCGCACCGGCGGTACGGCCTGCGCATGGGCCGCGGGAGAGCGCGCCAGCACGGCCACCAGCACGGCCAGAAACAGGAACCGCCGGTGGTGTCCGCGTACCGATGCAGTGCTCATGCCGCCCTTCCCCTGGATTCATCCTAAATTCCTCACCACAGAGACACAGAGGCACAGAGAAAGACAAGAAATCAATAGCTTACCCGCACTTGGCCACTCACCCGACAGGTGACTGGGTATCACGATGCAGGTCTTTGTTTTTCTCTGTGTCTCTGTGGTTCAAATGCGGTTTTTAGGTTCATGCCGCAACCGTCGTTCCCGCTTGCGTCCGCCCGGTACAGTATATAAGGGCGCTGCACGGGAGTAGCCGCTATTTGCCCTCGCGCACCTCATCCATGATCGCCACCACGTCCTTTTCCCAGCGTTCAAACAGTGGCTTCAGCGTTGCGTCCGGAAAGAACCGCCGCAAGGCCTGCGGGTGGCTTGCCACCAGGATGGTCTGGTCGCCTTCCGCGAAGATCGTGATATTCAGGGGCAAAAAAGGGATCAGGGTGGGATGGCTGGCGGTCGCCCGCTTCACCTCCTCGTACTTGCCGAAATAGACCACGCGGTACATGTCGCTCTTGAAATCGCGCCGCTCCAAGTTTTCGTTCACTTCCTGCAGGCGCGTGATGGTGTAGCCGCGTGACGAAATGGCGCTTTGCAACTGGGCCATCGCCTCCGGAAACAGCTTGTCCACCCGTGCCATGAGGAGGTCCGCCGCCGCCGCGTGTGC
>JAMCVR010000165.1:6807-8629 GCA_023475455.1 Thermoplasmatota archaeon
GACCGACATCACCTGCACCTTGCCGTCGTCCCGCTCCAGGATGGTAATGCGGCAGGGCAGGAACATGCCCACGCGCGGATCGACGGCCAGCGCCTGGTTGAGCAGGCTGATGTTGCAGAAGTAGACGATGACCTGTTTCGGGTTTTCCCGGGCCGGCTCGATCAGCCCATACTCGAGCATCTGCACCCGGCCGTAGAAGAAATTGTTGGTGGTCACCGCCTGCTTCACGTTTTCCACCGTGGTTTTCAGGTCGTAGGAAGAATCGCGGACGATCACCGGACTTTCCGCCTCCAGTACCTGTGCGCTTTCCGACAAGGGCTGCTTCTCGAAACTGCGCACGTAGCTGACGATGTCGTCGATGTCCTTTTCCTTCAGCCCCTGTTTGAGGAAAGAGGTCATCGGCGTGCCTTTCCGGCCGTGCATCAGCGTGGCCTTGATCATGGCGTCGGTGGCCGCGGCGAGGAAGCCGGGGTTGTGCAGCGCGGGCGCCATGATGGGAAGATCGCGCGGACGCGAAAAGGTGACGCCGGTACCCTTGCTGCCTTCGCCGTTGGCGCCGTGGCAGGCGGCGCAGTATTGCCCGAACAGCTGCCTGCCGTGCACCGGATCGCCCTTCACCGGCCGCGTGGAATAGGTGGCCGCCGGGCCCTTGTTCCAGCCGCGCACATGGCGGACGATGGCCTCGATTTCGGCCTTGTCCAGATGGGCAAACGACGGCATCACCCGCCCCGGCCGGCCGAGGCGTATGGTCTTGCGCAAATAGTCGTCGCTGATGCCGGCCTGGAACGAGGGCAGCGCCAGCGGCACGCCGATGCCGCCGGTGCCGGTCTCGCCGTGGCAGGCGGCGCAGTTGCGCCCGTACAGTTTCGCACCGTCCGGCGCGGCCAGGACCGGGGACAAGCCTAGTCCGGCAAGCAAGATGACAACCAGTAGGCGCGTCAGCATGATCTCGACCCTCCTTTTCACATAATAAATATATAGCACATCAATTTAATACATTATTATATTAATACATATTTATTTTATATGAGGGGCAACCGTCCATTATCGAAGACAGGGACTGTAAACACACTGCGGGGAATTGCGCCAGGATTGCTTCCCGGCGCTCCCATTCCCTGGCGCCGGGCCGTCCCCTTCGGGGATCGACCCCCGGCCCGGACAGACACCCCGCCTCACTGATACCGCCATCGACATTACTTATTGGCCGTCCGCTCCCCGCCGGCGGAAAATCGGGCGACTCACTTTCACGGAGACATCCATGGCCACCCGCGACACCCTAGCCCCTCAGGAAACCCAATGCAGTAACGGCGCCGACTACGCGGCGCTGGCGCTGCAGGCCCTGCATCTGCAGGAACCCGCCGATGCGGCCTACGCCAAGGAGCTGATGGACCGGGTGGCGGACGACTGCCAGTTCACCAAGGATCTGGCGGCGTGCGCCATCGTCTACAAGGCATTGGGCGAGCAGGGCCGCGCCGAGGAACTGCTGCAGACCGCCGAGGACTACTGCATGAGCGGCGAGGAGCAGGTGGCGCTGGCCGAGGCCAAGTTCAGGGTGCTGGGCGACAAGGCGGCGGCGGTGGGGGCGTATGAAAAGGCGCTGAAGGAAACCGGTAATCTCGACCCGCTGATCGACCTGGCGAAGAACGTGATGAACGTCATCGCCGACAGCGCGTTTGCCAGGAAGGTGCTGGAAAAGGCCGAGGCGAAAATCTCGCGCGCGGTGGAATACAGCAAGCTGGCGGCCGCCTCGGCCGAGCATCTGCTGGACAAGGAATACGCCGCGGCGATTTTCAACAAGGCGGCGGAGAAACTCTCCAGCGTG
>JAMCVR010000064.1:0-14582 GCA_023475455.1 Thermoplasmatota archaeon
GATGCCGGTGGCGGCGAGCCAGTCGTGTTGCGGCAGGTCGCGCAGCGCCCGTCTGTCCTGCGGCGCGCGCAGCCGCCAGGCCTGTCCTGCGGTGTAATCGGCGCGCCACACGCCCTTGAACGGCAGCCAGAATCCGGTGTCCCCGGATTCGGCCTCCCAGCGGCAGGGGTGGCGATCGCCCCAATCAGAACACGGTATTCCCATAGCTCCCTCCCTCGATGCGCATGCCTTGTTTTTATTGTGCGCCGACGCGTGCATCCAGCCAGTCGATGAACCCGGTTTCCGGGGCGACGTCCAGTTCCACCGCCCACCAGTCCGCTCCTGCAAACGACCGGCATTTTACCGCGTCTTTCTCGGTCATCAGCACGGCAGCGCCGGACGGCAGGTCCTGCGGCTGAAAGGCATGGTGATCGGCGAAGGCGCGCGGGCTGAAACGGATGTCTTGCGCTGCAAGCATATCGAAGAATCCCTGCGGGCGGCCGATGCCGGTGGCGGCGAGCCAGTCGTGTTGCGGCAGGTCGCGCAGCGCCCGTCTGTCCTGCGGCGCGCGCAGCCGCCAGGCCTGTCCTGCGGTGTAATCGGCGCGCCACACGCCCTTGAACGGCAGCGGCCGCGCCGCGCCGCGCACCACCTGGACGACCGCATCGACGCTGGCAAGACGGCTCCGGGGTTCGCGCAGCGGACCGGCCGGCAGCGGCCAGCCGTTGCCCAGCCCGGTCGCCGCGTCGACCACCGCCAGTTCGATGTCGCGCCGCAGGCGGTAATGCTGCAGGCCGTCGTCGGACACGATCACGTCCACCCCCGGATGCCGCGCCAGCAGGGTGCGCGCCGCGGCCACCCGGTCGCGCCCCACCGCCACCGGCGCGCCGGTTTTGATCCGGATCAGCAGCGGCTCGTCGCCCACCTGCGCCGGCGGGCTGTCCGGCTGCACCTCGACGACGCCGCGCGCCGCGCCGCCGTAGCCGCGGCTGACCACGCCCGGACGATGGCCGCGGGCACGCAGCCGGTTCACCAGCCAGATCGTCAGCGGGGTCTTGCCGCTGCCGCCGGCGGTGATGTTGCCGACCACGATGACCGGCACGCCGACAGAAACGGCGCGCAGCCAGCCGCGCCGGTACGCCAGGCGGCGCAGCCAGGACGCGGCGGCGAAAAGTGCGGCGAGGGGCAGAAGCAGCAGCGTGAGCACGCCGGTGCGTGCCCAGTGATGCTGTAAGGAAAACACGGGGCTCCCCTTACGGGGCGGTCTGGGTGGCGAAGGTGATGCGGGAAAGGCCGACCCGGCGCGCCGCCTCCATCACGTTCACCACCGACTGATGCGCGGCCTGCGCATCGGCGTTGATCACCACCACCGGATCGCTTTGGTCGCCGGCGGCCTTCTTCAGCAGGGCGGCCAGTTCGTCGACCGAAGCGTCGCCGACCGCGGTGCTGTCGATCTGGTAGCGGCCGTTTTCGGCCACCGCCACCTCGATCTGCCTGGGCGGGGTCGGCGTCTGCTCGGCGCTGCTGGTGGGCAGGTTGATCTTCAGCTCGGCGAAGCGCGCGTAGGTGGTGGTCACCGCCAGGAAAATCACGATGACGAGCAGGATGTCGATGAACGGAATCAGGTTGATTTCCGGATAGTCTTCCCGGCGGCCGCGGCGAAAGTTCATAAGGCGCCCATTACTTCCGGTCGCCGTGGACAATCTCCACCAGCTTGATCGCCTGCTGTTCCATGTCGACCACCAGGGACTCCACCTTGGCGCGGAAGAAGCGATAGAAAATCATCGCCGGGATCGCCACGATCAGGCCGAAGGCGGTGTTGTACAGCGCAATCGAGATGCCGTGCGCCAGCTGGCCGGGATTGGTGCCGGTGCCTGTCTGCGCGCCGAAGATTTCGATCATGCCGATCACCGTGCCGAGCAGGCCCAGCAGCGGCGCCATGCTGGCGATGGTGCCGAGCGAGGTCAGGAAGCGGTCGAGTTCGTGGGTGACGGCGCGCCCGGATTCCTCGATCGATTCCTTCATCACTTCGCGCGAGTTATGGGCATTCTTCAGTGCGGTCGCAAAGATCCGCCCCAGCGGCGAACCATCGGTCAGCCGCGCAACCAGATCCTGGGTGACGCCGCGTTCCTGATAGCTCTTGATCGTTTCCAGCAGCAGATCGGCGGGCGCGACCTCCTCGATACGCAAGCTGTAGGCACGTTCGATAATGATGGCCACGGCAATGACCGACGCCAGAATCAACGGCCAGATCGGCCAACCGGCCGCCTCGATGATGGCAAGCACTGAACACCACTCCAAATGAAAACACCAAGCGAAATGTAGCGCCCGCACGCGGGTTTCGGCAAGTACCAATTTATGCGGGCGGCATTTTTCCGGGTCTGGTCGAGTTCTCCACAATTGATGTGGATAAGTCTGTGAAGAACTGCCTGCCCATCCGGCTAAGCACCCGTCCACAAAGGAAAAAGCATTGGGGCCCAAAAAGTAGACAATAAATTTGTTTCTTTAATTTCAAAGATTTATAAAAACATACCTATCGTCAATAGGTCTATCCATTTTTTTTTATGAGCGTTTGATGACTGTGCATGAACCGTGCCGGAATGAACTGGTTATCCTGCATGCCATGGATTTTACGGACAAGCTCCCCGACAACGCGCCCGCCCTGCCCGTGCTCACCGTCAGCGAGCTCAACCGCATGGCGCGCCGTGCGCTGGAATCGCAGTTGCCGCTGTTGTGGGTGGAGGGCGAAGTGTCCAACTTCACCCGCGCCGCCTCGGGTCACTGGTACTTCTCCCTCAAAGACGCCACCGCGCAGGTGCGCTGCGTGATGTTCCGCGGCCGCAACCAGTTCGCCGACTTCACCCCGGTCAACGGCGACCACGTGGAAATCCGCGCCCTGCCCTCGCTGTACGAAGCGCGCGGCGAATTCCAGCTGGGCGCCGAAGCGATCCGCCGCGCCGGCGCCGGGCGGCTGTACGAAGCCTTCCTCAGGCTGAAGGCGAAACTCGAAGCAGAAGGCCTGTTCGATCCGGCGAAGAAGCGCGCCCTGCCGCGCTTTCCGCGCTGCCTCGGCATCGTCACCTCGCCGCAGGCGGCGGCGCTGCACGACGTGCTGACCGCGCTGGCGCGCCGCATGCCGGGCCTGCCGGTGATCCTCTACCCCACCCCGGTGCAGGGCGCGGGCGCCGGCGCGCAGATCGCCGCGGCCATTCGCACGGCCGGCGAACGCGCCGAGTGCGACGTGCTGCTGGTGTGCCGCGGCGGCGGCTCGCTGGAGGATCTGTGGGCGTTCAACGACGAGGTGGTGGCACGGGCGATTGCCGCCAGCCCGGTGCCGGTGGTGAGCGGGGTCGGCCACGAAACCGATTTCACCCTGGCCGACTTCGCCGCCGACCTGCGCGCGCCGACGCCGACGGCGGCGGCCGAACTCGCCAGCCCGCTGCGGCAGGAACTGCTGCAGCAGCTGGCCCATCTGGCACGCCGGCTGCACCACCACCTTGCGCGCAAACAGCAGACAGAAATGCAGCGCCTGGATTACCTGGCGCGCCGCCTGGTCCGCCCGGCCGAGCAGTTGCGCCGCCGGCAGGCCGAACTGAACCAGCTGGCGCAGCGCCTGGGCCACGCCAGCGGCACGCGCCTGACGCGTGAACAATTGCGGGTCGCACAGTTGAATCAAAGGCTGGTGACGCCGGTTCACGTCATCCGGCGCGAACAGCAGCGGCTGGGCGCGCTGGGCATGCGCGCCCAGCGCGCGGTCGAGGGCGGTTTCGGGCAGCGTCAGCTCACGCTGACACGCTTCTCCAGCAGCCTCGCCCATCTCAACCCGGAAGGCGTGCTGGCGCGCGGCTACAGCATCGTCCAGCTGGAAAACGGCGCGGTGGTGCAGGACGCCGCGGCACTTAAGGCGGGCGACAAGGTCGGCATCCGCTTCCACCGCGGTCAGGCGCGCGCCAGGGTCGAGTCGACCAGCAAGGATTGAGGCCGGCTACGGCCTTAAATGACGCGCCACGAGCGTCGTCGCCTGCGCTTCCAGATCGTCCGCCAGACTATCCAGCACCACCGCATCGGGCCACGAGCGCAGCCAGGTGAGCTGGCGCTTGGCGAGCTGGCGGGTGGCGGCGATGCCCTGCTCGCGCAATGCCTCCAAATCAATTTCACCATCGAGGCAGGCCCACGCCTGGCGGTAGCCGACCGCGCGCATGGACGGCAGATCGGGCGTAAGCACGTAGTTACGACGCAGGGTTTCCACTTCCTCGATCAGACCGTCGGCGAGCATGGCGTCGAAGCGCGCGGCGATGCGCTGATGCAGCACGGCGCGGTCGGAGGGGATCAGCGCGAGCTGCAGCACGCGGTAGGGCAATTCGGACTGAGCCCTGTCGAGCAGCGCCGACATCGGCGTGCCGCTGAGCCGGAAGACTTCCAGCGCGCGGCCGATGCGCTGCGAATCGTTCGGCGCCAACCGCGCGGCGGTCGCCGGATCGACTGCGGCCAGCTCGGCGTGCAGCGCGGGCCAGCCGCTCGCAGCCGCTTCCGCCTCCAGCTGTTTGCGCAACGCCGCATCGGCGCGCGGCAGGTCGTCCAGTCCCTGCAGCAGCGCGCGGAAGTACAGCATGGTGCCGCCGACCAGGAGCGGCACCCTGCCGCGCGCGACGATGCCGGCCATCAGCGCGAGCGCGTCGTCGCAGAACGCCGCCGCCGAATAGGCTTCGGTGGGGTCGCGGATATCCAGCAGATGGTGCGGCGCGCGCGCCAGCGTGACGGCGTCGGGCTTGGCGGTGCCGATGTCCATGCCGCGATACACCAGCGCCGAATCAACGCTGATGATCTCGAGCGGAAAGCGTTCGACCAGGCTGACCGCCAGCGCGGTCTTGCCCGAGGCGGTCGGACCCATGAGGAAGATGGCGGGGGAATGGCGGGATGCGGACATGGAGGGCGATTATCCCCCAGCCCGGCGACGGCAGATGACAACCGGCCGTTTCGCGCATGCTGCCCCGCGGCGATGCACCGCAACCAAGGCCTCCCGCATGCGAGAGCGCCGCCTATGCTGCGTCGGCCGGCCTCATTCGACCGGTTTTCCGTGCGCGTGAATCCAGGTCACGGTCTCGCCCGCCAGGGTTTTTGATTCGGCGACAAACCGGGAGGTTCTGGACAACACGCCTAACATCGCATCGGCCTCGATGGGCAGGCTGATCCAATACCCCTGGGCCGAATCGCATCCCATCGCCCGGATGACGTCGAACTGCTCTTCGGTTTCTATGCCCTCGGCGACCGTTTCTTTTTCAAGGGCCCGGGCCAGCGCAATCACGGCACGCACGATGGTTGCGTCCTGCTTCTGCCCGAGTCCATCCACAAAGGTTTTGTCGATCTTGATGGTGTTTGCCGGAATGCGCTTGAGATAACTCAGCGATGAATAGCCTGTGCCGAAATCGTCAATCGCGATCCTCACGCCCAACTCGGACAGTTTCCCCAGGATTTTCAGGCTTTCTTCCGGATTGAGCATGGCCGCGCTCTCGGTGACCTCCAGTTCGAGGCGCCGGGCCTCCAGCCCCGTTTCGCGCAGGACGATCGTCACCTTCTCAAGCAGGCGAGGATCCTGGAACTGGTGCGTGGAGAGATTCACGGCCACCCGCAAATCCAGCCCCGACGCCACCCACTGCTTCAGTTGCAGGCAGGCTGTGCGCAGTACCCATTGCCCCAGCTGGATGATCAGGCCCGAATCCTCGGCTGCCTGGATGAAATCTGCCGGCGCGCGCAACCGTCCATCCGGCATGACCCAGCGCACCAGCGCCTCGACCGCGACGAACCGGCCGCTGCGCATGTCCACAATGGGCTGGTAGACCAGGCGGAATGCCTCGCGTTGCAAGGCATCGCGCAGCTCGTGCTCCAGGTCCAGGCGCTCGCGCACCCGCACCCCCATCTGATCGGTGTACACGGTATAGGCATTGCGCCCCAGGCGCTTGGACTCGTACATCGCCGTGTCGGCGTGCTTCAGAAGCGTCTCGATGTCGTCCCCATGTTCGGGATACAGGGCGATGCCGATCGATGGGGTCATGCGCAAGTCGCGCCCGCTGACCTCGAACGGGATGCTGAATGCGTCCAGTATCCGATGGGTGATCAACAGCGCCCCCGTCTCGTTGCTGCCCGGCAAAACCAGCAGGAACTCGTCCCCGCCAAACCGCCCCAGCACATCCCCATGACGCAGCAATGGCTGGATTCGCTGCGCCACCCGGATCAGGAGGGCGTCCCCCGTTGCGTGCCCAAGGACATCGTTGATGCCCTTGAAGCGGTCCAGATCGAGGAAAAGGATCGAGAACGGGGTTTTGCCTGCGCGGGCAGCGGCGATGTTCGCCTCCAGGATTCCGTTCAGACAACCGCGATTGGGCAAGCCGGTGAGCGCATCGCGCCGGGCCTGCTCGGTCAGTTCGCTGCTGTGAGACCGCTCGCGTTTGGTGACGCGATAGGCGATCACGACAAAAATCCCGAAGAACACCAGGAAGCTGATGAAAATCGGGGCGTTATGCCGCCACCAGCGGGCAGTCACATAGGAAGACGGCGCCGATACATAGGCATACAAATCCAGCCCCCCAAGCTTGGTGAATGCGCCTATCCGCTGTTTGTCGCCCGCCACCCAGGGCGAGCTGCCCGAGAAATAGCCCTCGGTAATACCCGGATTTGCCTTGATGATGCGCGCAACCGGGTCGGGCGAGAGCCGTCCGTACGTGGCATTGGCATCCGTCACCGGAAAGCGGGCCTGCTGATAGCCATCGGGCCGCAGCAAACCGATGTAGCTGGTGGGCGGGACGGGAAGCTGGCGCAGGAACGTGCCTTCCTTTTCCAGCGGGATGGCGGCCTGGACCAGAAATTTGGGCTTGCCGTCGCGATCCCTCAGCACATGGCGAACGGTAAAACGCCACCGCTTGATGGCCTTGCCGATTTCCGGCGGCCCCACTGTGTAGGGCGCCGGACTGGCCATATCCGCGAGCAATTGCCTGATGTAGGGAGTATCCAGACGGAAATCGGGCGTCGGATCGCCCGGCTTGACCGCCGTGTTGAGCAGCATTCTGCCGTCCGGCGCGAATACGGCGACCGCGCGCACCTGCGGATGTCTGTTCTGAAATGCCGCAAGGTACGGCCGCAAGCTTTCCGGGTTGGCGTAGAGCTGGGGCCGGTCGAGCAATTCGCCCAATGGCGCCAGACCATTGCCCAATTCATCGAAGAATGCTTGCGAGGCCGAAGCGAGGAAACCGGAGAACGTCAGAAGGTTATCGTGGGCATCCCGCTTTTCGCGTTGCCAGCCGTACGCGCCATAGGCGAACAGCGCGACGGTGCCAACCAGAAAAAAAGTCAGCAATGCGTTACGGAGCAAGCGCGAAAAAGCTGCAACCTCAGGCAAACGCATCCGAGTCCCAAAGCAGGATCAATGATGCGTCATCGTCCAGGACAGAAAATTCTTTAGAAACAAATGCATTTATCAAAATCACCCGGCAGTGCCGCTGCTGCGGGATCCGCTTTCCGCCGCCGGCGTCGTGTGCAGCACAAAGCCGCTGACGACGTGTAAAAATCTGGGTCTAGAGTGTAGAGGTGGGGCATCTTCAAAAATGCCTCCTGTTCAACCATCCCTGTAGGAGGTCGCCGACCATGAATATCGAAGAACTCAGGTCCGTCGCGAAAGCCATCGTCGCGAAGCAGAAAGGCGTGCTGGCGGCAGACGAAAGCAGCCCCACGATCAAGAAACGCTTCGATTCGATCCAGGTGGAATCCACCGAGGAAAACCGCCGGCGCTACCGCGAAATCCTGTTTACCGCCGACGGCATCGAACGCACCATCGGCGGCGTCATCCTGTACGACGAAACCCTGCGCCAGCGTACCCGCGACGGCGTCCCTTTCCCCAGGCTGCTGGCAGGCCGGGGCATCGTTCCCGGCATCAAGGTCGACCAGGGCGCCAAGGCGCTGGCGCTCCACCCCGGCGACAAGGTGACCGAGGGCCTCGACGGCTTGCGCGACCGCCTTGCCGAATACAAACAGCTGGGCGCGCAGTTCGCCAAGTGGCGGGCGGTAATCGAGATCGACGAGCGCGATCTGCCATCGCCGTTCGGCATCCGCGCCAATGCGCACGCGCTGGCGCGCTACGCCGCGCTGTGCCAGGAGGCCGGGCTGGTGCCGATCGTGGAACCGGAAGTGCTGATGGACGGCGGCCATGGCATCGAGCGCTGCGAAGCGGTGACGGCGCAGGTGCTGCAGGCGGTGTTCGCCGAACTCGACGCCCACCGGGTGCTGTTCGAGGGCATGTTGCTGAAGCCGAACATGGTGATCGCCGGCAAGAAGTGTCCGCGCCAGGCCGGCGTGCAGGAAGTCGCCGGGGCCACGCTCCGCTGCCTCCGGCGTTACGTGCCGGCAGCGGTGCCGGGGATCGTGTTCCTGTCGGGCGGCCAGAGCGCGGAAGACGCGACCGACCATCTTAACGCCATGAACGCGATGGGGCCGCAGCCATGGGAGGTCAGCTTCTCGTACGGGCGTGCTTTGCAGGCACCGGTGCTGGCCGCCTGGCAGGGTCAGGAAAGCAAGGTCGCCGCCGCGCAGCAGGCGCTGCTCAAGCGTTGCCGCCTCAACGGCCTGGCGCGCGAGGGGAAATATGAACGGGCCATGGAAGCGGCTCCGTGACCCGTTCGTTGCCGTGGATCAAGGGGCTGTCATGCAGCGCCCCGGAGACACGGACGGGCTGGCTTGAAATCGGCAGAGCCCCGGGCTTGGGGCTGGCCATCAGCTTCCACGCGCCGGTTCAGGCGGCCGAGCCGGCCGGGCGCAGCGAACGGATGCCGGCGGTCGGCGTGATCGCGCACGACCACGGATTCGCCAGCGATCGTCATGAGGACGGAGTGGACCTCAATCTGGAAATGCAGTTTGCGCCGCTGGACGTCTTCGGCTCGCCCCGTCCGCACCTCGGCGCCATGCTGAATTTCCAGGGCGACACCAGCGACGCCTATGCCGGACTGGGCTTTCGCGTGCGCGAGCTGTCCCGGTGGTTCGCCGATCTGCAGTTCGGCGCGGCACTGCACGACGGCCCGCTGCACAAGGATCCGGTGGGCTGCAGGCTATACAGCGATTGCGACTACGGCATCCGCGTCCTGCCCCGGTTCGGGTTTGAAATCGCCTACCGGTTCACCCCTGCCACATCCGTCTCCCTGCTCTACGACCACATGTCGCACAAGTGGATCGTGGACGGTGAAAACGAAGGCCTCGACCATATCGGCCTGCGCTATCTGCGGGCGTTCTGACCGCGAGCGCGCGCAAACCGGCACAAAAAAGCGGCGGGGTTTCCCCCGCCGTTTCGGCTTCGCCTGCGGCAATCAGGCCGCGTGGGCATACTGCGCCTTGGCCTGGCGCGCCGCCGCGATCTCGTCGGGGCCGTAGGCCTTGCCGGACCACAGCATTTCGTAGGCGATTTCTTCGTTGCCGTTCTCGCACAGGTCCAGCACTTTCTGGAACAGCGGCTGGAAGGTCTCGGAACGGTGCGACTTCTCGTGGTTTTCGAAGGTGGTCCAGAAGGTCACGATCAGCGCCTCCTTGCCCTTCATCGGACTTTCGACGGCCTGGCCGATGGTCGAGCCTTCGTTGGACACCTGGCCGGAGTTCAGCGCGACGAAGCCGCCGACGAAGCCGGTGTCGGAATGGTAGGTCTTGACGTTCTCACACAGAAACGCAACCCGTTCCTGCAAGTCATCCACCGTGTATTCCGGCTTCAGCACCACACGGTTCACGGTCACGATACCGTCGGTCGGAAAATTTGCGATCAGTCCACTCATGGTTTATCTCCTGTTGGAAAGGGTTGAACAGGATTCCCAGTCTATATACCCGAGTGAATTAGTCAACTAATTTATTTGATTACTCTATGCATCGATAAATAGATTGAATTAATAGCCGGGACAGAAATCCCTTTCCACTCAATGGCCTGCACAACCCATTCAGATGTAGCGCTTCTGCTCGCTGCGCTTGCCGGGCCGTTTCTTCATGATGACCACGCCCTTGGCAACGTCGATGTCGGCCACCGGGATGTTCTCGTACAGCGGGTTGAGCGGCTTCAGCATCCAGCCGTCGTCGTGCTTCACGAGTTGGCGGAAGATGTACTCGTCGTTGACGTAGGCGACCACGTAGGAGCCGTCCTTGACCAGGCCGGACGGCTCGACCACGATGATTTCGCCCTCCTCGAATTCGGGCAGCATGGAGTCGCCCAGCACCATCAGGGCATAGGGCTCGGAACCGGCGCAGTTGCTGGCCTCGTTGATGTCCTGGATGGGAATGGTCTTGCGTTCGGCGCGTTCATTCATGGGTCTCGTTGATACCTGACTAATTAGCTCGGGATTATAGCCAAAAGCGACGGCCGCGAAATCAGCGGCCGCGCATGAACATGCCATCGAGTTCCTCGAGGCCGATCTGGAACCAGGTGGGGCGGCCGTGGTTGCACTGCCCGGCACGCTCGGTGGCTTCCATCTCGCGCAAGAGCGCGTTCATTTCGGGCAGGGTCAGATGGCGGTTGGCGCGCACCGCGCCGTGGCAGGCCAAGGTGGCCAACAGTTCGTTGCGGCGCTCGGCCAAGAGGCGCGCCACGCCGAATTCGGCGACTTCGGCGAGCACCGCGCGGGTAAGCTCCACCGGGTCGGCGTCCTTCAGCAGCCACGGCACCGAGCGCACCGCCACCGAGGTCGGCGAGGTGATCGACAGCTCGAAGCCGATCTCGGCCAACGCCTCCAGATGCGGGCCGATTTCCGCGACGTCGCGCGCGTCGACCGTCAGCGCGACCGGAATCAGCAGGGTCTGCGCCGGCACCGCGCGGGCATCGAGCGCAGTCTTCAACTTTTCGTAGACGACGCGCTCGTGCGCGGCATGCATGTCGACCAGCACCAAGCCCTGCGCGTTCTGCGCCAGCACGTAGACGCCGTGCAACTGCCCCAGCGCGTAGCCGAGCGGCGGCGCGTCCGCCGGGACCACCGCGTCGTTCCCTGACCCCTGACCCCTAACCCCTGACTGCTGTTCAAAAGGCGCGTAAAACGCCATCACCTCGTTCACCGGCAAAGCCATCGACGCCTGCTGCGGCGCGACATAGGCGGGCCTGAGCGCGCTCGGCGTCTGCGCGTCCGGCGCCCCCGCCTCGACCGGCGCCGACAGCAGGCGCTCGACCGCGTGGAACAGAAACTGGTGCACGCCCCGGCTGTCGCGGAAGCGGATCTCGGTCTTGGCCGGGTGCACATTGACGTCGACGCCGTCCGGCGGCAGTTCGATGAACAGGCAATACGCCGGGTTCAACTGGTGATGCAGGACGTCGCGGTAGGCCTCCTTCAGAGCGTGGACGATCAGCTTGTCGCGCACGAAGCGGCCGTTGACGAACACATGCTGGCTGTCGCGGCTGGCGGTAGCGGCGCCGGGGCGGATCACCCAGCCGCTCACCCGCAGCGCCCCGGCGGCGGCATCGACCGCGATGGTGTTGCGCTCGAACGCCTCGCCCAGCACCTGGCGCACCCGCGCGTGGGCCGGCTCGGCATTCAGCCGCAGCTGCACCCGGCCGTTGTGTGTCAACGTGAATGCCACCTCGGGGTTCGCCAGCGCCAGCCGCCGCACGGTCTCAGCGCAATGGGCGTATTCGGTGGCCTCGGTCCTGAGGAACTTGCGCCGCGCCGGGGTGTTGAAAAACAGGTCCTGGATGTCGAGGGTGGTGCCGGTCGCGCGCGCGGCCGGCGCGGGCTCGCCGGGGCGCCCGCCTTCGGCCTGCACCGCCCAGGCGTGGTCGGCGCCGGTGTGAGTGGAGTTGGCGCTGCGGCTGGTGAGCTGCACTCGCGCGATGGCGGCGATCGACGCCAGCGCCTCGCCGCGAAAGCCCAGGCTCGCCACCTGTTCGAGGTCGGCGAGGCTGGCGATCTTGCTGGTGGCATGCCGCGTCAGCGCCAGCGCGAGCTCGTCGCGCGCGATCCCGCTGCCGTTGTCAGCGACGCGGATGCGCTTGATGCCGCCCTGCTCCAGATCGATCTGGATCTCGGTGGCGCCGGCGTCGAGGCTGTTTTCCAGAATTTCCTTCAAGGCCGCGGCGGGGCGCTCGACCACCTCGCCGGCGGCGATCTGCGAGATCAGCACATCGGGCAGGACGCGGATGCTCACAACGAACCCGCAAACGGCACGCCGCGGCGCGCTGCCATGGCACGGCCGAGGCGTTCGATATCGGCGGCGCCGAGCACTTGGCGCGCCAGCGGCAGCACATGGGTGTTTTCGAATTCGAGATGCGCGCGATTCATCGCCACGAAGCGGTGCGCCGTGGCCGCGTCCAGCGTGGCGGCGGTGCCGGCTTCGATCTGCTGCAGCTCCCCGCGCAGGCGCCGCCACAGCAGCGCCAGCTCGTCGTGTTCCAGCGTCAGGGCTTCGACCAGGTCGCAGGCTCCGGGGGCGCCAGCCTGTTCCAGCAACGGAAACAGGTTGCGCTCCTCGTCGTCGTGGTGATGCACCGCCGCGGTGTCGAAGTAGGCCAGCACCGCGCGCGCTGCCTGCTTTGCCTGCGCGTCGGCGCCGTGGGCAGGCAGATGCGTCAGCAGCTTATCCAGCGTGTCGCACTGTTTTGAAATGCGGCCGTGACAGGCCTCAAGCACCTCCAGCGGCCGGTCGAAACCCGGAGCCGCCGCACCCAGCAGGCTGACCGTCATGGATTGCGCGTCAGCCGCGACGGCGCGGTCAGCGGATGCGTATCGAAATAATTTTTGATGCCGCCGACGATGGCATCGACCAGCCTGTCCTGATAGGCGGGATCGTTGAGGCGCTTTTCTTCTTCGGGGTTGGAAATGAACGCGGTCTCGATCAGGATCGAGGGAATGTCGGGCGCCTTCAGCACCGCGAACCCGGCCTGCTCGACCTGCGCCTTGTGCAGCGTGTTGACGCCGCCGATCTCCTTCAGCACGGCATGCCCCAGCTTGAGGCTGTCGTTGATGGTGGCGGTCTGCGACAGGTCGATCAGGGTGCGCTTGAGGAAGGGGTCCTTGACGTCGATATTGATGCCGCCGACCAGGTCGGCCTCGTTTTCCTTCTTGGCCAGCCAGCGCGCGGCAACCGAGGTCGCCCCGTTCTCCGACAGCGCAAACACCGACGAGCCGCGCGCGTGCGGCTTGATGAAGGCATCGGCATGGATCGACATGAAGAGGTCGGCCTTCACCGCACGCGCCTTGGTGACACGCTGCGCCAGCGGCACGAAATAGTCGCCGTCGCGGATCAGCACGGCGTGCATGTTTTCCTGCGCGTCGATTTTCTGCTTGAGCTTTTTCGCCAGTGCCAGCGTGACGTCTTTCTCGTGCGAGCCGTTGGCGCCGACCGCACCCGGATCCTCGCCGCCGTGGCCGGCATCGATCGCCACGGTGATCAGACGGGCGTATTGCGGCGCTGCGGGCTTGGGCGACTCGGCCACCGCGGGCGGCGGCGCAACCGGGTTCGCCACCGCAACGTCGGCCTGGACCGGGCTTGCCTGAACCGGGTACAGGTCCACCACCAGCCGGTGGCCATATTGCCCCAGCGGTTGCAACTGGAACACCGACGGCTTGATGGCGGTTTTGAGGTCGAGCACCACCCGCATCACGCCGGGGCGATTCAGCCCCACCCGAATGGCCGTGATGTAGGGATCGTCTGCCGAGAGCTGTCCTACCAGGGCATCGAGCGCGGCGCCAGCCTCCACGCCCTCGAGGTCGATCACCAGCCGTTCTGGATTCGACAGGGTGAAATATTTGTGCGCGACCGGCTGCGTCGCCTCCAGCGTGATCCGCGTGTAATCGGGTGACGGCCACAAGCGGGTAGCAGACAGCTGCAGGGCCTGGGCCCAGCCCGACGCCAGCACACTGCACAGCAGGAAAATTTTCAGCAGTTCGTGCAACATGTCTCCAGATAGTGTGCGCCGCGCGGGCTTGCAGCCTCGCATTCGATTTCGCGTGCATCGTCCGCGATCGTCAGCCGGACGATCACGTCCGGCGGCGGCAGCCAGCCGGCGGCCTTTTCCGGCCATTCGATCAGGCTCACCGCCTGGCCGTCGCTGACATCGCGAAACCCGGCATCGAGCCACTCGCGCGGGTCATGCATACGATATAGATCAAAATGATACAGATCAAACGCGGGCAGGCTATAGCTTTCTGCCAGCGTATAGGTCGGACTTTTCACCCTTCCGCCGTAGCCCAGCGCGCGCAGCACCCCGCGCACCAGCGTCGTCTTGCCCGCCCCGAGATCGCCTTCGAGGTAGATGGTGAGGCCGGGCGCCAGTTCCCGCGCCAGTTGCGCGCCGAATGCCAGCGTCGCCGCCTCGTCGGCCAGATGGCGATGGCAGCGCACGGTATCATCCTTGCTATGCATGAAACAGATTTAGCGCGGCAGTTCGTGCAACATGTCTCCAGATAGTGTGCGCCGCGCGGGCTTGCAGCCTCGCATTCGATTTCGCGTGCATCGTCCGCGATCGTCAGCCGGACGATCACGTCCGGCGGCGGCAGCCAGCCGGCGGCCTTTTCCGGCCATTCGATCAGGCTCACCGCCTGGCCGTCGCTGACATCGCGAAACCCGGCATCGAGCCACTCGCGCGGGTCATGCATACGATA
>JAMCVR010000064.1:14735-34951 GCA_023475455.1 Thermoplasmatota archaeon
GGTGAGGCCGGGCGCCAGTTCCCGCGCCAGTTGCGCGCCGAATGCCAGCGTCGCCGCCTCGTCGGCCAGATGGCGATGGCAGCGCACGGTATCATCCTTGCTATGCATGAAACAGATTTAGCGCGGCTGGCGCAGCAAATCAAGCATTGGGGGCGCGAGCTCGGCTTTGCCGCGGTGGGCATTGCCGACGGCGAACTGGGCGCCGCCGAAGCGGGCTTGCTGGAATGGCTGGATCGGGGCTTTCATGGCGAGATGGATT
Organism: Thermoplasmatota archaeon; assembly: GCA_023475455.1. The sequence continues at coordinate 14,995 of JAMCVR010000064.1, forward strand.
ATATGGCGGCGCACGGCACCAAGCGCAGCCGTCCCGCCGAACTGGTACCCGGAACGGTCCGCATCATCAGCGCGCGGCTGGACTATTTTCCACCTGCTTCCGCCGACCCGCACGCGGTGCTGAATGATGCCGACGCTGCCTACGTTTCCCGCTACGCGCTGGGGCGCGATTACCACAAGGTGCTGCGCAACCGCCTGCAAGGCCTGGCCGAAAAAATCGGCGCGGCAGTCGGCGAACACCATTTCCGCGTCTTCACCGACAGCGCGCCGGTGCTGGAAGTCGAACTCGCCGCGAAATCCGGGCTCGGCTGGCGCGGCAAGCACACCCTCTTGCTGAACCGGCAGCACGGCTCGTGGTTCTTCCTCGGCGAGATCTACACCGATCTTCCCTTGCCGGTGGACGCCCCCGAAGCCGGCCACTGCGGCACCTGCCAGGACTGCCTCGACGTCTGCCCGACGCAAGCCATCGTCGCGCCCTACACGCTCGACGCGCGGCGCTGCATTTCCTATCTCACCATCGAACTCAAGGGCAGCATTCCGCCCGAGCTGCGCCCGCTCATCGGCAACCGCATCTACGGCTGCGACGACTGCCAGCTGGCGTGCCCGTGGAACCGCTTTGCGCAAACCGCCGCGCTGCCGGATTTTGCGGTGCGGAACGGACTCGACAGCGCGCGGCTGGTGGAGCTGTTCGCCTGGAGCGAGACCGATTTCAACGAACGGCTGGCGGGCTCGGCGATCCGCCGCATCGGCCACGTGCGCTGGCTGCGCAATATCGCGGTCGCGCTCGGCAACGCGCCGCCCTTGCCTGAAATTCAAGTGGCACTCAATGCGCGCCTGGATCATCCGTCCGAACTGGTGCGCGAGCACGTGGCGTGGGCGCTGGCACGTCAAAAAATGCCAATTTGAGGAAGCGCTGGCTGATTTGCATAGCCCATCGTTGCGAGCATCCGGCCCGCGTGGGCTCCGCCCACCCTTGCGCACCCTCGCATCGACCGACGCGTGGGCTCCGCCCACCCTACGCACCCTCGCACTGGCCGTAGGGTGGGCGGAGCCCACGCGGTACAGGGATCTGATTGCCACGCCTGCTCCTCTATGACCCCTATTCAGCGTCCTCAGGCCGCCCGCAGTTCCTCCCGCGCGTGGCGGATCACCGACGCGCCCGAGGTCAGCGCCAGCCCGGCCAGCACCAGCGCCACCGCGATGTCCGGCCAGCCGTGCGCAGTCGCCCACACCCCTGCCGCCGCACCCATCACCGCCAGGTTGCCAAGCGCGTCGTTGCGCGAGCACAGCCACACCGAGCGTGCCTGCGCGTCGCCCTGGCGATGCGCATACAGCAGCGCCGCCACGCCGACGTTGACCGCCAGCGCCAACAGGCTCACCCAGCCCATGATGAAGGGTTCCGGCACGATGCCGGCCGACCACTGCCAGGCCGACTTGCCGAGCACGAACACGCCGTAGCCCACCATCAGCCAGCCCTTCCACAGCGCGGTGCGCGAGCGCCACACCGGCGCCAGCCCGAGCACGAACAGGGCGACGCCGTAGTTGCCGGCGTCGCCGAGGAAATCGACCGCGTCGGCCAGCAATGACACCGACTGCGCGCTGAAGCTGGCAATGAGTTCGACGCCGAACATCAGCGCGTTGAGCACCAGCGCAATCCACAGCGCGCGCCGGTAGCCCGGATCGGGCGGCGCCGCGTCGCACACCGAATCGCAACCGCAGCCGCTCATGATGGATGCCGCCGCCTGCGGCCCTGAAGGTAAAATGCCGTCTTTCTCATTCCGCCATCCTGCCACTCATGTCCACGAATGCACACTTCTCCTCTCCCCAACCCTCTCCCAGAGGGAGAGGGGGCAAATGCTAAGCCCAAACCAGCCGATTGGCGTATTCGATTCCGGCATCGGCGGGCTCACCGTGGTGCGTGCGCTGATGGAGCGCCTGCCCTACGAGAACATCGCCTATTTCGGCGACACCGCGCGCGTGCCCTACGGCGTGAAATCGGTCGAGACCATCGCCCACTTCACCACCCAGATCGCGCAGTTCCTGCTGGAAAAGGACGTCAAGCTCTTGGTCATCGCCTGCAACACCATGGCGGCGGTGGCCTCACAAATCGTCAAGGATCTGTCGCCGGTTCCGGTGCTCGACGTGATCGACGCCGGCGCGGCGTCGGCGCGCGGCGGCAGGAAAATCGGCGTCATCGGCACCCCCACCACCATCAACAGCAACGCCTACGCGCGCGCCATCCACGACTATGCGCCCGACTCGCGCATCCATTCGCAGGCCTGCGCGCTGTTCGTTCCGCTGGTGGAAGAAGGCTGGCTCGACCACGAAGTGACGCGATTGACGGCGCAGGAGTACCTGAAGCCGCTCATGGCCGAGCACATCGACACCCTGGTGCTCGGCTGCACCCATTACCCGCTGCTGAAGCCGCTGCTGCGCCAGGTCGTCGGCGACGCGGTCGCGCTGGTCGATTCCGCCGAAGCCATGGCCGAGCAGGTCGCCGCGGTCCTGGCCGAAAAAAGACTGGCCAACCCCGGCCCGGCCCGGCCGTGCTACGACTTCTATGTCACCGACGTGCCGCTGCGCTTCCAGACCATCGGCGAGCGTTTTCTCGGGCGCACGCTCAACAACGTGCACGTGGTGAAGTGGTAATCACAAAGCCAAACGCATGATCCGGGTCGACGCCCGAATCGAGCTCGACGAGCGCGAAATCCACGAAGATTTCGTGCGCGCCTCGGGCCCCGGCGGGCAAAACGTCAACAAGGTGTCCACCGCGGTGCAACTGCGCTTCGACGTTGCCCGTTCCCCCTCGCTGCCCGACCCGGTGCGCGCCCGCCTCGTCGCCCTGGCGGGCCGCCGCCTCACCCAGGAGGGCGTGCTGATCCCTCAGCCGGACGTTATCGCAGCCAGCGGCGCAACCGCGACGATGCGCTGGAACGACTGCCTGAGCTGATTCGTGAAGCCTGCGAAGTCGAGACGCCGCGCCGCCCCACCCGCCCCACGCCGGCATCCAGGAAACGTCGTCTGGACAGCAAGCAGGCGAGGCGAAACCAAGAAACTGCGGGGAGTGAAACCAGGGACGGACAGCTGAGGCTAGCATTCTTCAGCTATCCGCCGAGTTCCCGGTCGTTATGTCAAGTCAAAATTGGTTGGCAGCTTCCTCTCCGCACCTTAGGACTTCTGCCCTGCGTCGCTTTTGATGACCGTATTTTCGAACTCCTCCCAGGAGCCTTCCCGTATGTCATACGCCCCTTTTTTCCTGAGGGCGTCCAGACCTTCGCGGATATATTCGTCATGCTTGTCATCAGGAATTTCCATTTCCCTGGCGCCCGCCTCCGCGGCCCGGCCCTTTCCCTGGATGGGGAAACGCCAGAATATCCGGTCCAGTTCCTCTTTGCATGCGCGCTGCACGTGTATCCGCAGGGAAGGCTCCTGGGAGGAGTTCGAGCGGAAACGCTTCATCGGTTCCGATTCGATGAAGGCAATGAAGCCCTTGCCCCCCGGGCCGGGGACGCAGTCCACGCGCACCTCGATGCCGTCAGCCCGGAAATAGTCGACGATCACCGCGGAAACCGCCTTGATGCTGTGCTCCAGACGTCGCGCACGGTGCTTGAGTACCAGCACATAGGCAAGTATGGCGACAACATTGGCGGCGACTATGTAAAGCAGCGTCAGGTCGAAGCTTAAGGTTACGGTCATTATCAGGACTCCCCTCGGAGAACGACGGATTCAGGGTCGGGTGGAATATTGCCAGAAATGCCGGAAAGAAAAGCGCATTGCGTCGGATGTGCGTCTTTACACAAGCAGGCCGTCCGGTTATCACTGCCCCGGTTTTGACTTTATCCCCTTTCAGCCACGCCGAAAAATTGAGTCTGCCGGGAGGATCAGCGGCAAAGGTGAACGTAACTTGCCGTCGGGCATCCCCCCGGCCAACGGACTTTGGCGCTACCCGAACGTCAGCCCCATCGCCTCGCGCACGTCGCGCATGGTGTCGCGCGCCAGTTCCTGCGCCTTCTCGCAGCCGTCGGCCAGGATGTTGCGCACCTGGTCGGGGTTGTCCTCGTAATACGCCGCACGCTCGCGGATCGGCGCGAGCTCATTGAGCACGGCGTCGATCACCGGCTGCTTGCATTCGAGGCAGCCGATGCCGGCGCTGGTGCAGCCGGCGGTGACCCACTGGCGCGCGCCGTCGTCGGAATACACCAGGTGGAACTGCCACACCGGGCAATTGGCCGGGTTGCCGGGATCGGTGCGGCGCACGCGCGCGGGATCGGTCGGCATGGTGCGGATTTTCTTGGCGACCGTGTCCGGGTCTTCGCGCAGGGCAATGGTGTTGTTGTAGGACTTGGACATTTTCTGGCCGTCCAGCCCCGGCATCTTCGAGGCCTCGGTCAGCAGCGCCTCGGGCTCGGCGAGGATCATCCTGCCGGAGCCTTCGAGGTAGCCGAACAGGCGCTCGCGGTCGTTCAGCGACAGGTTCTGCGCGTCGTTCAGCAGCGCCTGGGCGGACTCCAGCGCCTCGTCGTCGCCCTTTTCCTGGTAGGCGGTGCGGCACTCCTCGTACAGCCGGGCCTTTTTCGCGCCGAGCTTTTTGACGGCGGCGCGCGCCTTGTCCTCGAAGCCGGGTTCGCGGCCGTACAGGTGGTTGAAGCGGCGGCAGATTTCGCGGGTGAATTCGATGTGCGGCACCTGGTCCTCGCCAACAGGAACTAAATTAGCGCGGTAAATCAGGATGTCGGCGGACTGTAGCAGCGGGTAGCCGAGGAAGCCATAGGTGGAAAGATCCTTCTCGCTCAACTTTTCCTGCTGGTCCTTGTAGGTGGGTACGCGTTCCAGCCAGCCGAGCGGCGTCATCATCGACAGCAGCAGATGCAGTTCGGCGTGCTCGATCACGCGCGACTGCACGAACAGCGTCGCCTGCGCCGGATCGACGCCGGCGGCGAGCCAGTCGATCGTCATGTCGCGCACATTCTCGTCGATCACCTGCGGCGTGTCGTAGTGCGTGGTCAGCGCGTGCCAGTCGGCGACGAAGAACAGGCACTGGTATTCGTTCTGCAGGCGCAGCCAGTTTTTGAGCACGCCGTGGTAGTGGCCTAGGTGCAAACGCCCGGTGGGACGCATGCCGGAAAGAACGCGGTCGGAATACATGGTTAGGGGCTAGGGACTAGGAATTGGGGGCTGGGGTCAGGACAGGACGACCTGGATGAGGCCGATCAGTTGCGCGGGGTCGAGGCCGGTGACGAGCGCGGTCAGGCCGATGAACAGGCTGATGAGCGGCCACAGAATGATACCGAGGATGCCGGTGAACAGGAGGCCGAGCAGGATGAACAGGCCGTAGGGCTCCAGCTTGGAAAACTGGATCGCCTGCCTCACCGGCAGCAGGCTCACCGCGATGCGGCCGCCGTCGAGCGGCGGCAGCGGAATGAGGTTCAGCGCCATCAGGATGACGTTGATGAACACGCCCGCCGCGCCCATCAGCATCAGCGGCGCGCTGGCAAAACCATTGCCGAGCGCGTGGGCCAGCTGGATCATCAGCGCCCAGAACACCGCCATGACGAAGTTCATGCCGGGGCCGGCGGCGGCCACCCACAGCATGTCCTGCTTGGGGCGGCGCAGCTGGGCGAAGTTGACCGGCACCGGCTTCGCCCAGCCGAACAAGATCGCACCGCCGCCCAGCAGTTTGCTGGTCAGCAGGATCACCAGCGGCACGAGAATCGTGCCCACCGGATCGATGTGCCTGAGCGGGTTGAGCGTGATGCGGCCCTGCAAGGCCGCGGTCATGTCGCCGAAGTAGCGCGCGACATAGCCGTGCGCGGCCTCGTGCAGGGTGATGGCGAAAATCACCGGCAATGCGAACACGGCGATTTTCTGGATCAGGGTGAGTTCCATATTAGGACTCGAAATCGGCGGTGTCGCCCTTGCCGTAACGCAGCACGACGGGCGTATCGGTGGTGAGATCGACCACCGTGGTCGGGGTGAGGCCGCAGGCGCCGCCGTCGATGACGAGATCGACCAGGTGCTCCAGCCGTTCGCGGATTTCCCACGGCTCGGTCAGCGGAACGTCCTCGCCGTACAGCAGCAACGTGGACGACAGGATGGGCTCGCCCAGTTCGTCCAGCAGCGCCTGCACGATGGGATGGCCGGGCACCCGAAGGCCGATGGTGTCGTGCTTCTTGTGCAGCAGCCGCTTCGGCACTTCGCGGGTGCCGCGCAGGATGAAGGTGTAGGCGCCCGGCGTGTGCGCCTTCAGAAAGCGGAACTGGGTGTTGTCCACCCGGGCGTAGCGGCCGAGCTCGGACAGGTCGCGGCAGACCAGCGTGAGGTCGTGCCCGGTGTCGAGTCCGCGCACCGACAGCAGGCGCATCGCCGCTTCCTTGTCGCCGATATGACAGCCGAGCGCGTAGCACGAGTCGGTGGGGTAGACGATCACGCCGCCGCGCTTGAGGATGTCGACCGCCTGCTGGATCAGCCGCGGCTGCGGGTTTTCGGCGTGGATATTGAAGAATTGCGCCATACGGTCTCAGGCCGGGGAAAGGGAAAGGTGCGGTGCAAGTTCGGGCCAATCCTGCCACACCGGCCGGCAGTAATGCGGCAGTGCGGGCAGGCGGCCGATGTCGATGCCTTCGCCCGACGCATGGAAGTCCGCGCCGCGCGAGGCCTTGAGGCCAAACGCGCGCGCCAGGTTGGCGAACTTGCCGTACTCGGACGGATGGTGGCTGCCGGTGATGACCTCGATGCCTTCGCCGCCCAGCGATCGGAAAGCGTCGAGCAGCCGATGCAGTTCGCGCGCGTTGAAGGCGTAGCGACCGGGGTGCGCGATCACCGCCATGCCGCCGCTGGCGCGGATCCAGCCAACGGCGTTTTCCAGCGTGGTCCATTCGTGTTCGACGTAGCCGGGGTGGCCGCGCGTGAGAAAGCGCCTGAATGCGGCTCGGATGTCGGGCGCGTGGCCCTGCGCGACCAGCCAGCGCGCGAAATGCGTGCGCCCCACCATCTGCTTGTTGACGGCATGGCCATAGGCACCCTCGTAGGCGCCGGCGACGCCGGACCGCGCCAGGTCGTCTCCCATGCGCCGTGCGCGTTCGATGCGTCCGAGGCGGATGCCGGCGAGGCCGGCGGCCAGCTCGGGGTGCGCGGGATCGATGCGCAGGCCGACGATGTGCACGGTGTGGCCGCCCCAGCTCACCGAGATTTCGACCCCCGGAATCAGCGTCAGCCCGGTCTCGTCCGCCGCCGCCCGCGCAGCGGCGATCCCCGCCACGTCGTCGTGATCGGTGAGCGCGAGCGCGTGCACGCCGTTGGCCGCGGCACGCGCGACCACGTCGGCGGGCGACAACAGGCCGTCGGACACATTGGAATGGCAATGCAGATCGATATTGAGCACGATGATCGGGAGCAGGCGACCAGGGCCGAAAGCGCTTGGTCAGGAGGGGGAATCATAGCAAAATAAGCGGACACCCGAATTACGGCGGGCTTTGCGCGCCATCCGATGAAAAAGGCATCATGAAAAAACTGCTGTTCGATCTCTTCCCCATCATCGTCTTTTTCATCGCCTACAAAATAGGCGACGCCAACGCCGAAGCCACGCGCGCCTTCATGGCCGGTCTCGGCCTGCCGCAACCGGCGGGCACCGGCGAAAAGCCCGGCATCTACCTCGCCACCCTGGTCGCCATCGTCGCCAGCTTCGGGCAGATCGGCTGGGTCAAGCTGCGCGGCCGCACCGTCGAAACCATGCTGTGGGTCAGCCTCGGCATCATCGTGCTGTTCGGCGGCGCCACCCTGTGGCTGCACGACGAGAGCTTCATCAAGTGGAAGCCGACCGTTCTGTACTGGATTTTTGCCGCCATCATCTTTGGCGCCGCCGCGTTCGGCCGCAACGTCATCAAGAGCCTGATGAACACCCAAATGGAACTTCCCGACCTCGCCTGGAGTCGGTTGAATGCAAGCTGGGGCGGATTTTTTGCCTTCATGGGGCTTGCAAACCTGTTTGTCGCCTTCAACTTCTCGACCGACGCCTGGGTCAACTTCAAGCTGTTCGGCAGCCTGGGACTGATGCTGGTGTTCGTGATCGGTCAGAGCCTGATGCTGGCCAAATATATGGACAAGGAAGAAAAGCAATAATGTTCTACGCCATCGTCGGGCAGGATGTGCCCGGCAGCCTCGATCGCCGGCTTGCCGCCCGCCCCGCGCACCTGGAACGCCTGCAGGCATTGCAGCAAGCGGGGCGCCTGCTGCTGGCCGGCCCGTTCCCCAATATCGACGGCAACGACCCCGGCAGCGCGGGCTTTTCCGGCAGCCTGATCGTCGCCGAATTCGACACGCTCGCCGCCGCGCAGGCGTGGGCCGAGGCCGACCCCTACGTGACCGCAGGCGTGTATGCCAGCGTTGCCGTCAAACCGTTCAAGAAGGCCTTCCCCGCATGAGCACGGCCAGTCTGATCCGCCAGCGGCTCGCCGCGCTGGAACCCGAAACCTACACCCTGGAAGACGAGAGCGCCCAGCACAGGGGGCACGCGGGCGCGGCCTCGGGCGGCGGTCATTTCCGTCTCACACTGGTGTCACCCAAATTCCGTAATCTCTCCACCCTCGCCCGCCACCGGCTGGTGTACGAAGCCATGGGCGAGCTGATGCAGCGCGAGATTCATGCGCTGTCGATTACCGCCTTAACCCCGGAAGAACTCTGAAAGGAATCCGAATGCGACTCGCTCTTCTCCCCGCCCTGATCCTGCTGGCCCTGTCCCCGCTGGCGCAGGCCCAAGCCCCGGCTGCGGCCGCACCCGCAGCCGACGCCAACAAACCGCTGGCGGTCGTCAACGGCAAGGAAATTCCAGCGCTGTACGGCGATCTGATCAAGCGCGAAATGGCCCAGGGCCAGCCTGAATCCCCCCAGCTCGACGCCCGCGTGCGCGATTCGCTGATCAACCTGGAACTGCTGTCGCGCGCCGCCCTGGACAAGGGGCTCGACAAGGAGCCCAACCTGGCCGCCGCGCTGGACATCCGCCGCAAGGATCAACTGGCCAAAGCCTATCTGGAAGACTACGTCAAGGCCCATCCGGTCACCGACGCCGAAATCCAGGCCACCTACGACAAGGCCAAAGCGGGGCCCATCGAGCCGGAATATCGCGCCCGCCACATTCTGGTGAAAACCGAAGCCGAGGCGAAAAAGATCATTGCCGACCTCGGCAAGAAGGCCAAATTCGAGGACCTGGCGAAGAAACAGTCGCAAGACCCCGGCTCCGCCAAGAACGGCGGCGCGCTCGACTGGTCCGACCGCCGCGCGTTCGTGCCGGAGTTCTCCGACGCCCTGGCCGGCCTGAAAAAGGGCGAGACCACCAAAACGCCGGTGAAGACGCAGTTCGGCTACCACGTCATCCGCCTCGACGACACGCGCCAGCCGCAGATGCCGCCGCTGGATACGGTGCGCGGCGAAATCGTCAAGCAATTGCAGCAACAGCGCATCCGCGACGCCATCGCGGCTGCGCGCGCCGGTGCAAAAATCGAGTAATCAGCTAATAATGAGTAGCGGGGCTTCGCCCCGACTTCACCTGACAGGGAGCCGAACATGGCCAAAGAACATAATCAACTGCAAGACGTTTTCCTCAACACGCTGCGCAAGGAGCGCATTCCGGTGTCGGTGTTTCTCGTCAACGGCATCAAGCTGATGGGGCGGATCGAATCGTTCGACCAGTTCGTGGTGCTGCTGAAAGGTCAGGATCAGGCTGCGCAGATGATTTTCAAGCACGCCATCTCGACCATTTCGCCTTCGCGCGAAGTGGTGCTGCCGCAGCGCGACGCCGAGGCTTGAAGCGCGTTATTCAAGATGAGCGGGCAGCAGCCCGACTGCTGTCTGCGCGTCCACCAGAACGGCCGCGCCGCCGCGATACGCCTGCTTGTGGCGTGCGGCGATCGCATCCAGGTTCTCCCTGTCCTTCAGATAAATCACCGCATACGCTTGCGGATGCGCCGCCAGCCAGGGCGCCACTTCCGCGCCGCGCAGTTCGACCAGCGGGGTTTCCAGCCGGCCGAGGAACTGGTATTGCGCGTGGTAGGTGGCGGCATTCGCCACGGTCCCGCCTTCGTCCTGCACCTGTTTGATCGCCAGCGCCATCGGCTTGACGTCGTACAGCGGCTCGATCGAACGCAGTGCAGCCAGTTGCACCAATGCCAGCGTAGCCGCCCCCAGCAGCGCCAGATTTACTATAGGTGACATGCCGCGGCGCCCGGCCAGCCAGGCGGCCAAGGCCAGCAGCACCAGCAGCGCGCCCGGCCACAGCGGCGGCAGCGCAGCCACCTGTTCGTAGACCGCCGCGATCTTCCCACTGCCAGCCAGGACCAACGTCACACCCAGCGCTGCCGCCAGCAAGGCGGGCAAACCGACGCGGAACTCCTCAACACGCTGCGCAAGGAGCGCATTCCGGTGTCGGTGTTTCTCGTCAACGGCATCAAGCTGATGGGGCGGATCGAATCGTTCGACCAGTTCGTGGTGCTGCTGAAAGGTCAGGATCAGGCTGCGCAGATGATTTTCAAGCACGCCATCTCGACCATTTCGCCTTCGCGCGAAGTGGTGCTGCCGCAGCGCGACGCCGAGGCTTGAAGCGCGTTATTCAAGATGAGCGGGCAGCAGCCCGACTGCTGTCTGCGCGTCCACCAGAACGGCCGCGCCGCCGCGATACGCCTGCTTGTGGCGTGCGGCGATCGCATCCAGGTTCTCCCTGTCCTTCAGATAAATCACCGCATACGCTTGCGGATGCGCCGCCAGCCAGGGCGCCACTTCCGCGCCGCGCAGTTCGACCAGCGGGGTTTCCAGCCGGCCGAGGAACTGGTATTGCGCGTGGTAGGTGGCGGCATTCGCCACGGTCCCGCCTTCGTCCTGCACCTGTTTGATCGCCAGCGCCATCGGCTTGACGTCGTACAGCGGCTCGATCGAACGCAGTGCAGCCAGTTGCACCAATGCCAGCGTAGCCGCCCCCAGCAGCGCCAGATTTACTATAGGTGACATGCCGCGGCGCCCGGCCAGCCAGGCGGCCAAGGCCAGCAGCACCAGCAGCGCGCCCGGCCACAGCGGCGGCAGCGCAGCCACCTGTTCGTAGACCGCCGCGATCTTCCCACTGCCAGCCAGGACCAACGTCACACCCAGCGCTGCCGCCAGCAAGGCGGGCAAACCGACGCGGAACTCCGCTCGCCCGGCCAGCACGCGCGCCGTCAGCAGCGCAAACGCCGGAAACAGCGGCACTAGGTAATGCGGCTGCTTGCCGCTGATGAAGGAAAACGCGACGAACACTGGCAGCATCCAGGCCAGGCAAAAGCGCATGCCGCGATCCAGCCCGGCACGCCGCTGTCGCGCCAGCGCCTTCCACAAGCCTGGCCAGGCAAACCACGGAAACAGCATCAGCGGCAGCAGCGGCAGATACCACCAGAACGGCCGCCGGTGGGCAAAGGACTCGACCATGCGGTCGGCGGTCTGGCCCCAGAAAATCGCGTTGCGATATGCCTCGCCGCCCGCCATGCCGGCCGGAATCGCCCACGCCAGCGCGCTGGCGGCACCGAGCAGCACCGCCAGCGCCACCCCGCCGAACCAGCGGCGCCATTGGAGGCCGGGATTCCACCACGGCGCCAGCGCGGCGATCGGCAGCAGATGCAGCAGGATGACCGGCCCCTTGGTCAGCACGCCCATGCCGATCGCAATGCCCAGCATGACGAAGCCGCGCCGTTTGCCGTCAGCGGCGGCAAGCACGCCGTGCATGCCGAACAGCACCCAGAACGCCAGCATCACGTCGAACATGACGGCAGTGGAAAACACGATCCACAGCAGCGCGCTCGCCAGCACCAGTGCAGCCTGTCCGCCGAGGCCGGCATGCTGCGGCCACAGGCGGCGGGCCAACGAATACGTAAGCAGCAGCGCACCGGCGGAAAACAGCGGCAGCACCAGTCGCGGCCACCACTCGTTGACGCCGAACAGCGCCCAGCCGGCGTGGAACATCCAGAACATGAACGGCGGCTTGTGGCTGTAGGGTTCGCCGTTCTTGAACGGCACCAGAAAATCGCCTCGCAGCCACATTTCCCACGCCGCGCTGACGTAGCGTGTTTCGTCGATCGGCGTCAGCGGCCGTGCCAGCAGTGCCACCGCGGTCAGCGCCGCCAGCAGCAGCAGGCTCAGCAGCAAGGGGCCGCGCCCGGCGGAATCAGGATTGTGTCGTGGATTCATGAGGTGAGTTCAGCTTCGTCGAGCGCGGCATCGACCTTGTCGTCGAGGCTCTGGCCGTGCCGGAAACGGCGGTATAGATACGCCCCCAGCGCGCCCGAGACCAGGAACAGGCCGATGGCCAGCGCGAGCTTCAAGGCCGGTGCGATATGCACCCCGCTGCCGACCAGCGCGAACACCAGCGTCTGCGGCAGATAGCCGAGCAGGGTACCGGCGAAGAAATGCGCGGGGCGGATGCTGGAAATGCCCGCCGCCAGATTGGTCAGCAGGTTGCTGCCCACCGGCAGCAGGCGGATCAGCACCGTCATGGAAAACGGGTGCTCGTGGATGAAGCGGTCGAAACGGCCGGCGCGCTCGCCCAGCCGCGCGCGCAACAGGCCCTTGCCGAAGAAGCGCGCGTAGGCAAAGCTCAGCATGCATCCAACGAGCGCAGCCAGCGTGCCGAGCAGCGTGCCGAGTGCAATATTGAACGCGTAGCCGCCGAGAAACGCGATGATCTGGCGCGGCAGGCCGATCGCGGTGAACAGCCCGCCCATCAGCAGGAACAGCAGCGCGCCATTGATCCCGTGGCCGCGCACCCGCGCATCGATCCAGGCCTCGTTGACGCTGCTGCCCAGCTCGCTGGCGTTGAACAGATAGCCCAGCAGCGCCAGGCTCAGCATCAGCGCCAGGCCCTTGAGGATGACGCGCGCTTTCATTCAGGCCAGCAAGGCGGGCAAACCGACGCGGAACTCCGCTCGCCCGGCCAGCACGCGCGCCGTCAGCAGCGCAAACGCCGGAAACAGCGGCACTAGGTAATGCGGCTGCTTGCCGCTGATGAAGGAAAACGCGACGAACACTGGCAGCATCCAGGCCAGGCAAAAGCGCATGCCGCGATCCAGCCCGGCACGCCGCTGTCGCGCCAGCGCCTTCCACAAGCCTGGCCAGGCAAACCACGGAAACAGCATCAGCGGCAGCAGCGGCAGATACCACCAGAACGGCCGCCGGTGGGCAAAGGACTCGACCATGCGGTCGGCGGTCTGGCCCCAGAAAATCGCGTTGCGATATGCCTCGCCGCCCGCCATGCCGGCCGGAATCGCCCACGCCAGCGCGCTGGCGGCACCGAGCAGCACCGCCAGCGCCACCCCGCCGAACCAGCGGCGCCATTGGAGGCCGGGATTCCACCACGGCGCCAGCGCGGCGATCGGCAGCAGATGCAGCAGGATGACCGGCCCCTTGGTCAGCACGCCCATGCCGATCGCAATGCCCAGCATGACGAAGCCGCGCCGTTTGCCGTCAGCGGCGGCAAGCACGCCGTGCATGCCGAACAGCACCCAGAACGCCAGCATCACGTCGAACATGACGGCAGTGGAAAACACGATCCACAGCAGCGCGCTCGCCAGCACCAGTGCAGCCTGTCCGCCGAGGCCGGCATGCTGCGGCCACAGGCGGCGGGCCAACGAATACGTAAGCAGCAGCGCACCGGCGGAAAACAGCGGCAGCACCAGTCGCGGCCACCACTCGTTGACGCCGAACAGCGCCCAGCCGGCGTGGAACATCCAGAACATGAACGGCGGCTTGTGGCTGTAGGGTTCGCCGTTCTTGAACGGCACCAGAAAATCGCCTCGCAGCCACATTTCCCACGCCGCGCTGACGTAGCGTGTTTCGTCGATCGGCGTCAGCGGCCGTGCCAGCAGTGCCACCGCGGTCAGCGCCGCCAGCAGCAGCAGGCTCAGCAGCAAGGGGCCGCGCCCGGCGGAATCAGGATTGTGTCGTGGATTCATGAGGTGAGTTCAGCTTCGTCGAGCGCGGCATCGACCTTGTCGTCGAGGCTCTGGCCGTGCCGGAAACGGCGGTATAGATACGCCCCCAGCGCGCCCGAGACCAGGAACAGGCCGATGGCCAGCGCGAGCTTCAAGGCCGGTGCGATATGCACCCCGCTGCCGACCAGCGCGAACACCAGCGTCTGCGGCAGATAGCCGAGCAGGGTACCGGCGAAGAAATGCGCGGGGCGGATGCTGGAAATGCCCGCCGCCAGATTGGTCAGCAGGTTGCTGCCCACCGGCAGCAGGCGGATCAGCACCGTCATGGAAAACGGGTGCTCGTGGATGAAGCGGTCGAAACGGCCGGCGCGCTCGCCCAGCCGCGCGCGCAACAGGCCCTTGCCGAAGAAGCGCGCGTAGGCAAAGCTCAGCATGCATCCAACGAGCGCAGCCAGCGTGCCGAGCAGCGTGCCGAGTGCAATATTGAACGCGTAGCCGCCGAGAAACGCGATGATCTGGCGCGGCAGGCCGATCGCGGTGAACAGCCCGCCCATCAGCAGGAACAGCAGCGCGCCATTGATCCCGTGGCCGCGCACCCGCGCATCGATCCAGGCCTCGTTGACGCTGCTGCCCAGCTCGCTGGCGTTGAACAGATAGCCCAGCAGCGCCAGGCTCAGCATCAGCGCCAGGCCCTTGAGGATGACGCGCGCTTTCATTCAGGCCGCATCAGAGATCGGAATCGGGCTCGATCGCCGGCAGGCGCACCCGCCGCTGCAGCCAGGCGACGCCGAACAGGTCGACGATGCCCACCCACAGCCGGTTGTGCACGCCGTATTTTGAGCTGCCGCGTTCGCGCGCCCTGTGGTGCACCGGAACCGACACCACGGCGCCGCCGTTGCGCATCACCAGCGCCGGCAGGAAGCGGTGCATGTGATCGAAGTTGGGCAGTTGCAGAAAGGTTTCGCGGGCGAACAGCTTGAGGCCGCAGCCGGTGTCCGGCGTGTTGTCGCGCAGCAGGCGCGAACGCACGCCGTTGGCGATTTTCGAGGAAATGCGGCGCAGGAAGGTGTCGTTGCGCCGGGCCCGCCAGCCTGCCAGCAGTTCCAGGTTGGCGGGCTGCGAGGGATCGGCCAGTTTGGCCAGCAGCGCCGGAATGTCGGCCGGGTCGTTCTGGCCGTCGCCGTCGAGGGTGGCGATCCACTCGTGGCGCGCCGCAGTCACCCCCGTCGTCACCGCCCGGCTCTGCCCGCAGGATTCACGGTGGCGGATCACCCGCAGCATCGGGAATTCGGCCTTCAGCGCCTGCAGCCGTGCCTGGGTGGCGTCGGTGCTGCCGTCGTCGACGTAGATGATTTCGAACGTGGTGTTGCCGGACAGCGCCGCCGCGATTTCGCGCACCAGCGGCTCGACGTTGTCCTGCTCGTTCTTGACGGGTACGACCACGGACAGTCTGCCGTGGTAGGCATGTTTCGGCATGAAGTTCAGCGTGGTCGAATTGCGTGTGGCGGAGAGGGGGGGATTCGAACCCCCGTCAGGATATTATCCTGAACACGCTTTCCAGGCGTGCGACTTAAACCGCTCATCCACCTCTCCGAGAGCCGCGCATTCTAATCGAGAGGCGGGTTTAAGGCAAACCGAACTGCCGCCGGCAACCCCTAGTGCGGGGTGGTGTAGCGCGCCCAGTCTTTGCTCATGCCGTCAAAACACGCCCGGTATTCGGGTGAAGCCATGATTGTCCCGTTAATGTCGCTCCAGTCCAGCGCGATGCGGACAGGTTTGCCTTCCAGTTCGCCTTCACAAAACTCATAGTTCACCCGCCCCTCAAGCTCATACTGGCGAAAGCTGTGCAAGCGGCCATTGTGGTGATGCAGATTGATGTATGCGTGTGACGGGTGAACCGGTCTCCACGGCGGTGCGCTGGAAAAAAAATCCCGTGCCAGCCTGCCATCGGCGTCGTAAACATTCACCTCGGCGATATGAATCGCCCCGGGTACCTGAGCATCCCGTTGTATCCGCGACAGCAGGCGCCCCGTTTCCGCATCGTAGTAGCTGGTAATGCGGTAGCGATAGCCGGCCGCTCGTTCTTGACGGGTACGACCACGGACAGTCTGCCGTGGTAGGCATGTTTCGGCATGAAGTTCAGCGTGGTCGAATTGCGTGTGGCGGAGAGGGGGGGATTCGAACCCCCGTCAGGATATTATCCTGAACACGCTTTCCAGGCGTGCGACTTAAACCGCTCATCCACCTCTCCGAGAGCCGCGCATTCTAATCGAGAGGCGGGTTTAAGGCAAACCGAACTGCCGCCGGCAACCCCTAGTGCGGGGTGGTGTAGCGCGCCCAGTCTTTGCTCATGCCGTCAAAACACGCCCGGTATTCGGGTGAAGCCATGATTGTCCCGTTAATGTCGCTCCAGTCCAGCGCGATGCGGACAGGTTTGCCTTCCAGTTCGCCTTCACAAAACTCATAGTTCACCCGCCCCTCAAGCTCATACTGGCGAAAGCTGTGCAAGCGGCCATTGTGGTGATGCAGATTGATGTATGCGTGTGACGGGTGAACCGGTCTCCACGGCGGTGCGCTGGAAAAAAAATCCCGTGCCAGCCTGCCATCGGCGTCGTAAACATTCACCTCGGCGATATGAATCGCCCCGGGTACCTGAGCATCCCGTTGTATCCGCGACAGCAGGCGCCCCGTTTCCGCATCGTAGTAGCTGGTAATGCGGTAGCGATAGCCGGCCGCGGCGACGCCCTGGTATTCCCCGCTGGTTTCCTCCGTCCGGACCGCGTGCCGGGCAATCTGCTGCTCATGCAGGGCGTACACCGCGCGATGAAACTCCGGGCGCGAAGGCGCTGCAACGGCCATCTGCGCAACGCACAGGCCAACGATCGTGACCCAGCATTTCATTTCGACGCCTCCGGCTTGTCCCACTTGTTGATAAAACGTTCGAGCATGTCGCGGCTGACACTGCCGGTGTGGCGCGCGGCAATGGCGCCCCTTGGATCGTAAATCACCGTCGTCGGCACGCCCAGCAGGTCGGCGCCGCCAAAACGCGTAAAGGCGTCCTCGCTGCCCAACAGCAAGGGGAAGCCGATCAGGTAATTCCCGGCAAACTGGGCGACTTCATCCCGCCGTGCCGGGCCAAAGCTGGGGAAATCCACCGCCACGCCGAGCACCCTCGCCTTGCCGTCCTTGTTGGCGTCGTGAAATTTCTGCAACTCCGGCATTTCTTCGATGCAGGGCGGGCAGCGCGGCCCCCACACGGTCAGCACCGTCCACTGGCCGCGGCCGATATATTCGCTGAAAGGGTGCGGCTTGCCATGAACATCGTTGAGCGTCACATCCGTACCGGCGGCAGCCGTCGCAAACGACGCCAGGAAACTCAACGGAAACGCGCCGCCTGTCAGCATATCCCGGATCATTCTTGTTCCCCCTGTTTTGGGAAGACGCCTACGCCGCTCCGCTCGGACCTGTTGCTCTCGGGCAGGAATTCGGCGCGTTCGGCGATGCCCTCATCCGCCAGGCCCATGCGGCCGAGGGCCATGCCGCGTCCAAAAAAGGCCTGATCCTGACGGTCGTCCAGCTTGATGGCGGCCGTGTAGTTTTCCATCGCCCCGTATAAATCGTTCAGGGCATAGTAGGCATCACCGCGCTGCGTGTAGAAAACAGCCACGCCCGGTGCCGCTTCGATCAGGCGGTTGTATTGCTGCAGGGCGGCGAGGGCTTCCTCCCGCGTCTGAAACGCCGCGCTGCCCATGGGCGCCAAAACAAGCGCCATGGCGGTCAGGATCGCGCTTGAAGCCGCTGAGCGGGATCGTTTCATGGCGCGCCCTCCCTGTCTGTGTCTGAGATAAGACGGCAGCGCTTCCTGCTTTATTCCGCCCCGGTTTTAGGATTGCGCATCCGGTTATTCGATCCGGGGCTTGAAAACCCCGCTCCCGCCCCCAACTCTCCGCGAGAACCAATTGGGAGCACACATGCAGGACGAACTCAAAACCGACCCCCACGCGGCGGAAACCCGCCCCGAGAAGGAAACCATGCCCAGCCTGGAAGAGCTGCTGAAAGCGGCCGAACTGCAGGCGGCCGAGCATCACGACGCCTGGCTGCGCGCCAAGGCGGAAACCGAGAACATTCGCCGCCGCGCGGCGGAAGACGTCGAGAAGGCGCGCAAGTTCGCGGTGGAAAACTTCGCCGGCGAACTGATGGCGGTGAAGGACAGCCTGGAAGCCGCGCTGGCGGTCGAGTCGCCGAGCGTGGAAAGCCTGAGGGACGGCGTCGAATTGACCCTGAAGCAGCTGACCGCCGCCTTCAACAAATTCAATCTGCAGGACATCGACCCGCTGGGCGAGAAATTCGACCCGCACCAGCACCAGGCGATCCAGATGATCGAATCCGACCAGCCGGCCAACACAGTGGTGACGGTGCTGCAAAAAGGCTATCGCCTCAACGAGCGCACGCTGCGGCCGGCGCTGGTGATGGTGTCCAGGGGCAAGGACGCTTGAGAGCACAGTCTTGAATTAAGCCCGATCTCCCCCACATTCGAATCAATTCAAACTTTTTTTAGAAGGAACGCATCATGGGACGCATCATTGGCATTGACCTGGGCACCACCAACTCCTGCGTGGCGGTGATGGAAAACGGCACGCCGAAGGTGATCGAGAACGCCGAGGGCGCGCGCACCACGCCGTCCATCGTGGCCTACACCGAAGACGGCGAAATCCTGGTCGGCGCGCCGGCCAAGCGCCAGGCGGTCACCAACCCGAAGAACACCCTGTTCGCGGTCAAGCGGCTCATTGGACGGCGGTTCGAAGAGAAGGAAGTGCAGAAGGATATCGGCCTGATGCCCTACAAGATCGTCAAGGCCGACAACGGCGACGCCTGGGTCGAAGTGCGCGGCAAGAAAATGGCCCCGCAGCAGGTGTCGGCCGAAATCCTGCGCAAGATGAAGAAGACCGCCGAGGACTACCTGGGCGAGGAAGTGACCGAAGCCGTCATCACGGTGCCGGCCTACTTCAACGACAGCCAGCGCCAGGCCACCAAGGATGCCGGCCGCATCGCCGGCCTGGAGGTCAAGCGCATCATCAACGAGCCGACCGCGGCCGCGCTGGCGTTCGGCATGGACAAGAAGGAAGGCGACCGCAAGATCGCCGTCTACGACCTCGGCGGCGGCACCTTCGACATTTCCATCATCGAGATTACCGAAATGGAAGGCGAGCACCAGTTCGAGGTGCTGTCGACCAACGGCGACACCTTCCTCGGCGGCGAGGACTTCGACCAGCGCCTGATCGACTACATCGCCGAGGAATTCAGGAAGGATCAGGGCGTCGACCTGAAGAAGGACGTGCTGGCGCTGCAGCGCCTGAAGGAAGCCGCCGAAAAGGCCAAGATCGAGTTGTCGTCTGCACAACAGACCGAAGTCAACCTGCCCTACATCACCGCGGACGCCTCCGGGCCCAAGCACCTGGCGGTGAAGATCACCCGCGCCAAGTTCGAGAGCCTGGTCGAGGACCTGATCGCGCGCACCATCGAGCCGTGCAAGCTGGCGCTGAAGGATGCCGGCCTGACCACCTCGCAGATCGACGACGTCATCCTGGTCGGCGGCCAGACCCGCATGCCCAAGGTGATGGACGCGGTGAAGGACTTCTTCGGCAAGGAGCCGCGCCGCGACGTCAACCCGGACGAAGCCGTGGCGGTGGGCGCCGCGATCCAGGGCGGCGTGCTGCAGGGCGAGGTGAAGGACGTGCTGCTGCTCGACGTGACGCCGCTCTCCCTCGGCATCGAAACCCTGGGCGGCGTGATGACCAAGCTGATCCCGAAGAACACCACGATCCCGACCAAGGCCTCGCAGGTGTTCTCCACCGCCGACGATAACCAGTCCGCAGTGACCATCCACGTGCTGCAGGGCGAGCGCGAAATGGCGGCCGGCAACAAGAGCCTCGGCCAGTTCAACCTCACGGACATTCCGCCCGCGCCGCGCGGCATGCCGCAGATCGAGGTCACCTTCGACATCGACGCCAACGGCAT
>JAMCVR010000225.1 GCA_023475455.1 Thermoplasmatota archaeon
GCTCCGCCGTCAATCGCCGAAATTCTTCCGCTTTCATCGAGACACCTATCCTGTTGATTCAACTGAACTTAGAATAGAACAATATTTAACAGTGACATAGCCTTTTTTAAAGTCCCGCCATGCCTGATTTTCCGGGTGGCATCTATGCCATCACCCCCGAAACCGCCGACACCGAACGCCTGTTGACGCAGGTCGAAGCGGCGCTGGCGGGCGGCGTGGCCGCGGTGCAGTACCGCGACAAGTCGGACGACGTCGCGCGCCGCCACGAACAGGCGAGCGAACTGGCCGCGCTGTGCCGCCGCTTCAGGGTGCCGC
This sequence comes from Thermoplasmatota archaeon, assembly GCA_023475455.1. The sequence goes on from JAMCVR010000225.1 coordinate 316, forward strand.
TGATCGTCAACGACGACCTGCGGCTGGCCGATTTGTGCGACGCCGACGGCGTGCACCTGGGGCGCGACGACGGCAGCCTGCGCGAGGCGCGCCTCATCCTCGGCCCCAAGAAATTCATCGGCGCCTCGTGCTACCGGAGCCTCGAACTGGCCCAGACGGCGCAGGCGGCCGGCGCCGACTATGTGGCCTTCGGCAGCTTCTTCGCGTCGCCGACCAAGCCGGCCGCGCCGCGCGCCGATCTCGACCTGCTGCGCGGCGCCGCGCGAACGCTGCGGGTGCCGATCGTCGCCATCGGCGGCATCACGCTGGCCAACGCGCCGCCGCTGCTGGATGCCGGCGCCGACAGCCTCGCCGTGCTGTCGGCCCTGTTCGACGCCCCCGACATCCGCGCCGCCGCGCACGCCCTCAATCAATTATTTGAAACGGAATCCGAACAATGACCCGCAACGAACAACTTTTCGAACAATCGCAAAAAGTCATCCCCGGCGGGGTGAATTCGCCGGTGCGCGCCTTCAGGAGCGTCGGCGGCACCCCGGTGTTCTTCAGCCGCGCCAAGGGCTCGCGCGTGTGGGACGCCGACGGCCGCGAATACATCGACTACGTCGGCTCGTGGGGCCCGGCGATCCTCGGCCACGCCCATCCCGGCACGGTGAAGGCGGTGCAGGACGCCGCCGCCAACGGCCTGTCGTTCGGCGCGCCATCCGAGGCCGAACTCACCATCGCGCGGCGCATCATCGAGCTCGTGCCGAGCATCGAAAAGGTCCGGCTGGTGTCGTCCGGCACCGAGGCGACGATGAGCGCGATCCGTCTCGCAAGGGGATTCACGGGACGCAGCAAGTTCATCAAGTTCGAGGGCTGCTACCACGGCCACGCCGATTTCCTGCTGGTGAAGGCCGGCTCCGGCGCGCTCACCTTCGGCAACCCGACCTCGGCCGGGGTGCCGCCCGAAGTCGCGGCGCAGACGATCGTGCTCGACTACAACGACGTCGTAGGCCTTACGCGCACCTTCGCCGAGATCGGCAACGAAATCGCCTGCATCATCGTCGAGCCCTTCGCCGGCAACATGAACCTGGTCAAGCCGACCACCGAATTCATGGCGGCGATGCGCCGGCTGTGCGACCAGCATGGCGCGCTGCTGATTTTCGACGAGGTGATGACCGGTTTCCGCGTCGACCTCGGTTGCGCGCAGAAACTGCTCGGCATCCGCCCCGACCTCACCACGCTGGGCAAGGTGATCGGCGGCGGCATGCCGGTGGGCGCCTTCGGCGGCCGCACCGACGTGATGGACGCGCTGGCGCCGGTCGGGCCGGTGTACCAGGCCGGCACGCTGTCGGGCAACCCGGTGGCGGTGGCGGCGGGGCTGGCGACGCTGGATGCGATCAGCGAGCCGGGCTTCCACGCGAGTCTCGCCGCCCGCACCGAGCGGCTGGTCAAGGGCCTGACAGCCGCCGCCGCCGAGGCCGGCGTCACTTTCTGCGCCGATTCGGTCGGCGGCATGTTCGGCCTCTATTTCGCACACACGCCGCCCACGAGCTTTGCCGAAGTGATGCAGTGCGACAAGGAGAAATTCAACCGTTTCTTCCACGCCATGCTCGATCGCGGCATCTATCTCGCGCCCTCCGCGTATGAAGCCGGCTTCGTCTCGGCCGCGCACAGCGACGCCGACATCGACGCCACGATCAGCGCGGCGCGTGACGTGTTTGGAAAGTTATAAACCATTAACCACAGAGGCACGGAGACACAGAGAACTGCATTTGTTTTTCTCCGTGCCTCTGTGTCTCTGTGGTAAAAAACTGAATGAACGACGAACTCTCACCCGAGGACGAATTGCGCCTCAACGTCCTCTTCAACACCGAGCTCAAGGCGGTCCGCATCGACGAATCGAACATGACGCTGTGGGCGTTGACGCCGCAGGGCGAGGCCAGCGTGCCGCTGAAGCCCAACGAGCGTTCCGACCGTTACCTGAAGCGGGTGCGCGAGTTGCTGTCCGGCCACGCGCTGGGCTCGCCCGGCGGCTACCCGGTGCACCTGACGCGCTGGACGCGGCAGTCGCAGGCCGGGCTCTCCACCCAGCATCTGGCAAAGCTGCTGCTGATCGCCGAGGAGGAGGCGGTGGTCGCGGTGGCGCACTCGCCCGCGCTCACCGACGAGCTGGCGCGCTACGCCTGGTGGTGCATGCCGACCATCGAGAACGCGCGGCTGATGCTGACGCGCGACGTGGTGTGCCGGGGCAGCATGGGCCGCACGCTGGCCGAATTCCTGATCGAGCACCTGGCTTTCCTGCACGAAGACGATGTCGGCATTCTCGATACCGTCGCGGTGATGCTGGTCTCGGGCGTGCTCAGCGACGCCGAGCGCCTGTCGATCTGGAAACGCGGCACCAGCCGCAATTCGTATTACGTCGCCTTCCTCGAACTGCAGCCCGACACGCTGCCCAACCCGCGTGCCGCGCGGGCCGATCACGCGAGTGTGCCGCAACGGGTCGGCAACCCTTACAGCCTGATGCTGCAGAAAGCGCTGTCGGGGCAGGGGCAGACTTTCATCGCCACCACCGCGACCATCCTCGAACGGCCGGAAATCCAGGAAGTGGTGAACCACACGCTGAACGCGCTGGCACAGTGGTGCGCGCCCTTGCGTCAGGCCGACGAGGCGACGCGCAACGCCGCGCGCACCGCGCTCCTTGCCGCCGCGCCGAAATTTGAAGCGGACTGCGACGCGCTGGACGCGCTGTCCGCGGTGGATGCCGATACCGTTCGCCCGATCTTCCTCAAGACCACCGCGATCGGCTCGCTGATGCGGCGCAAGATTCAGCCCATCGTCACGCCGCTGCTCGACGCGATCGCGGGTTTACGGCGTCAGCCGTAAGCCCGGCCCGGAGAAATCACTTCCCCAGCGCGCCATCGAGGCTGGCGAGGAATTTGTCGGGTTTCTCGAACCCGATCACCTTGTAGTCCGACTGCACGCCGGCGCTGTTCCAGAAGACCAGTCCGGGCGGGCCGAACAGGTTGAAGCGCTTCAACAACGCCTTGTCGGCCTCGCTGTTGGCGGTGACGTCGGCCTTCAGCAGCACCACGTTCCGCAGGCGTGCCCGCACCCGCGCATCGCTGAAGGTGAAGGTTTCCATTTCCTTGCACGACACGCACCAGTCGGCATAGAAGTCGAGCATCACGGCGCGGCCGTCGGCCTTGGCCGCAACCAGGCGGGCGTCGAGCTCGGCCACGTCCTTGACCTTCTCGAACGCCAGACCCTTCTGCTCGGCCGCCATCGCCACGCCGCCGGCGCCGCTCTTGAATACGTCGAGCGGCTGCAGCAGATTGCGGCTGCCCGCCAGCATGCCGAGCAGGATCGCCAGGCCGCCGATCAGCAGCACCACGCCGAGCCCCTTCCACAGCCGCGACCAGCCGGTTGCGTGGGCCGGCAGCGGGTCGAGCGCGTGGAGGTAGATCGCCGAGGCGATCAGCAGCAGCGCCCACAGCAGCATGCCGACCCAGCCAGGCACGACCGGCGAGATCAGGTAGATGGCAATCGCCAGCATCATCACGCCGAAGAAATACTTCACCGCGTTCATCCAGCCGCCGGCGCGCGGCAACAAGGCGCCGGCCGACAGGCCCACCAGCAGCAGCGGCACCCCCATGCCGAGCGCCAGCACGAACAGCGCCACGCCGCCGAGCACGGTGTTGCCGGTCTGCGCGATGAAGGCGAGCGCGGCGGCCAGCGGCGGCGCCACGCAGGGGCCGACGATGACGGCGGAGAACACGCCCATGACGAAGACGCCGGCGAAGTGGCCGCCCTTCATCTTGTTGGCGCGCTCGGAAAACTTGCTCTGCAGGGCGCTGGGCAATTGCAGCTCGAAGAAACCGAACATCGACAGCGCCAGCAGCACGAAAATGCCCGCGCCGACGCCGAGCGCCCACGGGTTCTGCAGCGCGTTCGACAGCAGGGTGCCAGACAGCGCCGCCGCCACCCCGGCCAGCGCATAGGTGATCGCCATGCCCAGCACGTAGGCGAGCGACAGCAGGAAGCCGCTGGTCTTGGTCAGCTGCCGGTTCTGCCCGGCGATGATGCCCGACAGGATGGGGATCATCGGGAACACGCAGGGGGTGAGCGCCAGCAGCAGGCCGAAGCCGAAGAAGGTGGCGACCACCGGCCAGAAGCTGCCGCCTTTCAGCACGCGCTCGATGCGGGACGTATCGGATTCGCCGGCGGGTTCGGCCGGCGAATCCGCGCTGGCCGCAGCCACTGTCGCCGCCACCTCGCCTCCACCCGAAACCAGGGAAAACTCGCGCTTGATCGGCGGATAGCAGACGCCGACCGCCTCGTTGCAGCCCTGCCAGGTCGCTTCCAGCACCAGCCGTTCGCCGGCGGCAAGCGCGCGCGATCTTCCTCAAGACCACCGCGATCGGCTCGCTGATGCGGCGCAAGATTCAGCCCATCGTCACGCCGCTGCTCGACGCGATCGCGGGTTTACGGCGTCAGCCGTAAGCCCGGCCCGGAGAAATCACTTCCCCAGCGCGCCATCGAGGCTGGCGAGGAATTTGTCGGGTTTCTCGAACCCGATCACCTTGTAGTCCGACTGCACGCCGGCGCTGTTCCAGAAGACCAGTCCGGGCGGGCCGAACAGGTTGAAGCGCTTCAACAACGCCTTGTCGGCCTCGCTGTTGGCGGTGACGTCGGCCTTCAGCAGCACCACGTTCCGCAGGCGTGCCCGCACCCGCGCATCGCTGAAGGTGAAGGTTTCCATTTCCTTGCACGACACGCACCAGTCGGCATAGAAGTCGAGCATCACGGCGCGGCCGTCGGCCTTGGCCGCAACCAGGCGGGCGTCGAGCTCGGCCACGTCCTTGACCTTCTCGAACGCCAGACCCTTCTGCTCGGCCGCCATCGCCACGCCGCCGGCGCCGCTCTTGAATACGTCGAGCGGCTGCAGCAGATTGCGGCTGCCCGCCAGCATGCCGAGCAGGATCGCCAGGCCGCCGATCAGCAGCACCACGCCGAGCCCCTTCCACAGCCGCGACCAGCCGGTTGCGTGGGCCGGCAGCGGGTCGAGCGCGTGGAGGTAGATCGCCGAGGCGATCAGCAGCAGCGCCCACAGCAGCATGCCGACCCAGCCAGGCACGACCGGCGAGATCAGGTAGATGGCAATCGCCAGCATCATCACGCCGAAGAAATACTTCACCGCGTTCATCCAGCCGCCGGCGCGCGGCAACAAGGCGCCGGCCGACAGGCCCACCAGCAGCAGCGGCACCCCCATGCCGAGCGCCAGCACGAACAGCGCCACGCCGCCGAGCACGGTGTTGCCGGTCTGCGCGATGAAGGCGAGCGCGGCGGCCAGCGGCGGCGCCACGCAGGGGCCGACGATGACGGCGGAGAACACGCCCATGACGAAGACGCCGGCGAAGTGGCCGCCCTTCATCTTGTTGGCGCGCTCGGAAAACTTGCTCTGCAGGGCGCTGGGCAATTGCAGCTCGAAGAAACCGAACATCGACAGCGCCAGCAGCACGAAAATGCCCGCGCCGACGCCGAGCGCCCACGGGTTCTGCAGCGCGTTCGACAGCAGGGTGCCAGACAGCGCCGCCGCCACCCCGGCCAGCGCATAGGTGATCGCCATGCCCAGCACGTAGGCGAGCGACAGCAGGAAGCCGCTGGTCTTGGTCAGCTGCCGGTTCTGCCCGGCGATGATGCCCGACAGGATGGGGATCATCGGGAACACGCAGGGGGTGAGCGCCAGCAGCAGGCCGAAGCCGAAGAAGGTGGCGACCACCGGCCAGAAGCTGCCGCCTTTCAGCACGCGCTCGATGCGGGACGTATCGGATTCGCCGGCGGGTTCGGCCGGCGAATCCGCGCTGGCCGCAGCCACTGTCGCCGCCACCTCGCCTCCACCCGAAACCAGGGAAAACTCGCGCTTGATCGGCGGATAGCAGACGCCGACCGCCTCGTTGCAGCCCTGCCAGGTCGCTTCCAGCACCAGCCGTTCGCCGGCGGCAAGCGCGCGCGACAGGGTCACGCCGGCGGCAATATTCTGGTGGTACACCTCGGTGCGACCGAAGGTCGGATCCTCCTTGACGTCGCCCGCCGGCGTGTCGACGCGCGCCACCTTGACGTCGGCGGGCGACTTGACGACATAGGCGAGCTTGTCGCGATACAGATAGGTGTCGGGCGTCAGCGTGTAATCGAACTTGACCGTCTGCGCATCCGGCATGGCGGCAGTGACGAGGAAGGCCTCGTCCGGCGGCAGCAGCTTCGGCATGCCGGCATCGCCGGCCAGGCTGCGCAGGCCATCCAGTGCGGATGCGGATGAAACGGGCGCAGCGGCTGCGGGCGCGGCCACGGCGGCAGCCACCTCCTCCGGCAGCTTGATCGACACGCTCGTTTCCTGCGGGGTGTAGCACAGCCCGGCGTCGGCGCAGCCCTGCGAAACGGTTTTCAGCGTGACCGACGTCGCGCCTGCGGTGCGCTGGATCGGCAGCGCGATGCGCACGTCCTTGCGGTAGGTTTCGACCCTGCCGAAAAATTCGTCGTCCTTCACCTTGCCGGCCGGCAGCCGCGGCGTGCCGAGCGTGGCGCCAACCACCTCGAACCTGAACTTGTCGCGGTACATGTAATAGCCGTCGGCAATCTGCCAGCGCGCCTCCAGCGTGTTGGCGTCGAGCGCGCGCGCCGAAAACTTGAAGGCGACTTCGGGGTCGAGAAATTCTTCGGCGTGAACCACTGGAAAGTGTGCCAGCGCGCCCCAAAGTACGGGCAATGCGCCGAGCAGACGAATCCATTTATTCTTCATCATGTTTTTCAGTCTCCGTGGCCAGCCAGTCGAGATAGTCGGGCAGGCCGTGCGTTATCGGTGTGGCAATCAGTTCAGGTACGTCGTAAGGATGCTGCGCGCGGATGATTGCCTCAACCAGCGGATACGCAGCGCGGGTGGTTTTGATCAGCAGCGGAATTTCCTCCGCCGTCTCCACCCCGCCCTCCCAACGGTAAATGGAGCGGCACGGCGCCAAAACGTTCACGCACGCCGCTGCCCGGCCTCCGATCAACGCGTGCGCCAGTTTCTCGGCGCTCGCGGCATCGGGTAAATTCGTCAAGACTAACAAAGGTTCCATGTCATGCGCTTTGGTTGGATTGTGCTACTGCTGCTGTCGTTTCCGGTTCTGGAAGCCATCGGCATTTTCCGGGTTGCCGACGCCATCGGCGGCTGGGTGCTGTTGTGGCTGCTGCTGGCGGCCGTTGCCGGGGTCATGCTGATTCGCGTCGAGCGCGTCGCCTGGGGCGCGCGCCTGCTGTTTTCGGTGCAGTCGGGCGCGCATCCGCTGGCCGCCCTGCTCGCCAGCGGGCGTATTCTGCTCGCCGGCGGCCTGCTTGTCTTCCCCGGTTTCATCAGCGATGCCATCGCGCTGGTGCTGTTGCTGATTCCCGGCACCTGGGGCGGGCGCAAGGCGGACCCGCTGCGGCCAGCAAACGACGATGCCCCCTCTCCCCAACCCTCTCCCACAAGGGGCGAGGGGGCGAATGTGATGCCCACTACGATTAATGGCGAGTTCAAGCGCGAGCCCGACGATCTGCTGCGCTAATCAAAACAGCTTCATCTGCCCGCGCGCCTGGCGGATTTCGCGCAGCAGATCGTCGGACGTCGGATAGCGGTATTTCAGGCGCAGTTCGCGCGTGGTGCGCACATTCGACAACTGGCGCGACTCGCGCAGAAACGACAGCAAGGCCCCGGACAACACCTTTTCCGCTTCGGCGCGCTTCACCCGCGGCGGCCGCGGCAGCCCGAAGGCGTCGGCGCAGCTGTCGAACCAATCGCCCATTTTCAGCGGATGCGCGTCGACCGCATGGTAGATGCGCTGCGAACGGCCGCGGAACAGCGCTGCCCACGCCAGCCGCGCCAGGTCGTCGGCATGAATGTGATTGGTGTAGCTGTCGTCCTTTGCAACCAGCGCCGGGGTGCCGCGCCGGATGCGCTCCAGCGGCAGACGGTCGGCGGC
>JAMCVR010000097.1:0-545 GCA_023475455.1 Thermoplasmatota archaeon
GCGGCAGATCGTGCGTCCGCTGAGGAAGCCGCTGGTGATCCTGAGCCCGAAGAGCCTGTTGCGCCACCCCGCCTCGACCTCGTCGCTGGCGGACTTGAGCAGCGGCGCGTTTCTTCCGGTCATCGACGATCCGCGCGCACCGCGCCAGGCGAAACGCGTGGTGGTATGCAGCGGGCGGGTGTGGTTCGACCTCGAGGCGTCGCGCGCGGCGCGCGGGCTGGAGGACGTCGCGCTGGTGCGGGTGGAACAGCTCTACCCGTTCCCCGATGCGGCGTTCTGCGCCATGCTGAGTGCCTATCCGCAGGCCGACACCTTCGTCTGGGCGCAGGAAGAACCGATGAACCAGGGCGCGTGGTACCAGACCCTGCATCACCTCAACCGCTGCGCACCCGGGCGGCGCTTCCATTACGCCGGCCGCCCGCCCGCCGCCGCGCCGGCGTCGGGCCTCGACTCGGACTGGCAACGCGATCTATCCCTGCGAGTGGTCGAGCGCGAGGCGGAGTCTGCCTTGAAGGAGTTGGTCAGAACCAGGTTCCAGGTCGATC
>JAMCVR010000097.1:555-8247 GCA_023475455.1 Thermoplasmatota archaeon
CAGGAAGAACCGATGAACCAGGGCGCGTGGTACCAGACCCTGCATCACCTCAACCGCTGCGCACCCGGGCGGCGCTTCCATTACGCCGGCCGCCCGCCCGCCGCCGCGCCGGCGTCGGGCTACGTCACGCGCCACCGGGCTGAACTGGAAGCGCTGCTGACCGACGCGCTGGAGACCCCTTATGAAGCTTGAAGTGCGTGTGCCGACCCTGTCCGATTCGGTCGCCAGCGGCACCTTGCTGCCGTGGCGCAAGCAGGTGGGCGAGACCGTTGCGCGCGACGAAACCCTGGTCGACCTGGAAACCGACAAAGTGATCCTTGAAATCCCGGCACCCGCGTCCGGCACCCTGGTCGAACTGCGCAAGGAAGAGGGCGCCGAGGTCAAGGCCGACGAGGTGGTGGCGGTGATCGAAACCGGCGAAACCCGGGTTTCAGCCCCCGCCGCGGCACCGCCAGCCGCCGTGGTGCCCGCGCATCCGGTTGCCGCCGCGACGGCCACGCCGGCGATTGCCGTAGCGGCGCCCAAGCTTCGCCAGCCGCTGCCTGCCGTTCCCGTGGCGGCGCCTGCCACTGCTCCGGGCGAAAGCCGCCGCGAGCCGATGTCGCGCCTGCGCCGGCGGGTGGCCGAACGCCTGGTCGCGGCGCAGCACACCGCCGCCATGCTCACCACCTTCAACGAGGTGAACATGCAGCCGGTGAACGAGCTGCGCCAGCGCTTCAAGGCCGAGTTCGAGGTCAAACACGGCGTCAAGCTTGGCTACATGTCGTTCTTCGTGCGCGCGGTGTGCCGGGCAATGCAGCAGTTCCCCGTCGTCAACGCCGCCATCGACGGCAGCGACATCGTGTGGCATGGCGACGTCGACATCGGCATCGCCATCTCCAGCCCGCGCGGGCTGGTGGTGCCGATCCTGCGCCGTGCGCAGACGCTGTCGCCGGCCGAAATCGAAGCGGCCATCGCCGACTTCGCCCGCCGCGCCCGCGAGACCAGTCTCACGCTCGAGGACCTCTCCGGCGGCACCTTCTCCATCACCAACGGCGGCGTGTTCGGTTCGCTGCTGTCCACCCCCATCCTCAACCCGCCGCAGTCGGCCATCCTCGGCATGCACACCATCCAGGAACGCCCGGTCGCCGAAAACGGCCAGGTGGTGATCCGTCCGATGATGTACCTGGCGCTCACCTACGACCACCGGCTGATCGACGGGCGCGACGCGGTGCAGTTTCTGGTCGCGGTGAAGGCGGCGCTGGAAGCGCCCGAACGCCTGCTGGAGGACGCCTGAGCGTGCCGGCATTGCACGAAAAAACGCTGAATCGGCCAGTGGCCAAGCTGGTCGAGGTGCGCGACCTGCATTTTTCGTTCGACGGCAATGCCGTGCTCAAGGGCATCAACCTCGCCATTCCCCGCGGCAAGGTCGTCGCCATCCTCGGCGTCAGCGGCTGCGGCAAGACCACGCTCTTGCGTCACTTCGGCGGCCAGCTCAGGCCGTCGCGCGGCAGCGTGAATTTCGATGGCCAGGCGGTCCACCAGCTGAACAACACCGAGCTCTACGCGATGCGGCGCAAGATGGGGATGATGTTCCAGATCAGCGGGCTGTTCAGCGACCTGTCGGTGTTCGACAACATCGCCTACCCGATGCGCGAGCACACCGATCTGCCGGAGGACGTCATCCACGACCTGGTGCTGATGAAGCTCCACGCGGTCGGCCTGCGCGGCGCCCACGCCCTGCGCACCGGCGAACTGTCGGGCGGCATGGAACGCCGCGTGGCGCTCGCCCGGGCGATCGCGCTCGACCCCATGCTGATCATGTACGACGAGCCCTTCGCCGGCCTCGACCCGATCTCGCTCAACACCGTCGCCAGCCTGATCCGCCGCCTCAACGATGCGCTCGGGCTGACCTCGGTCGTGGTGACCTACGACGTGTCGGAATCGCTGAAAGTCGCCGACTACGTCTACTTCATCCATGACGGCATGGTGGTGGCCGAAGGGAATGCCGCCGAGATGGTCGACTCCGCCGACCCGTTCGTCAGCCAGTTCGTCCACGCGAAACCCGACGGGCCGGTCGCCTTCCAGTATCCGGGCCGCCCCTATCCCGAAGAGCTGGGAATCAAGCCCGCCGTATCCTGATCCAACCCGCCGGAACACGCTTTGTGGGGCCGTTTCTGTCTTGAGGCAAGGCGGGGAGCTTACGATCCAGGCGCCTGCGGCGCACCGTAATCCGTAATGAATCGCGCCATCTCGTCCCCCGGACCGGGCCGGCTGAAGTAATACCCCTGAATGATGTCGCACTCGTGCGTACGCAGGAATTTCATCTGCGCTGCGGTTTCGACGCCCTCCGCGACCACTTCCAGTCCCAATTTGTGGCCGAGCGAGATACTGGCTTCGGCGATCGCCGAAACGTTGCCGTCATGCGGGATGTCCTGCACAAAGGCACGGTCGATTTTCAGGACGTCGAGAGGAAAACGTTTCAGGTAGGCCAGCGAGGAGTACCCGGTGCCGAAATCGTCGACGGCGAGGCGCACGCCCAGCGCATCCAGCGCAGCCAGGATTTCGCCCGTGACCTGCACGTCGCGCATGACCGTGCTCTCGGTAATCTCGATTTCGAGATGGTGCGGGGGTACGCCTTCGTCGACGAGCGCCTGCCGTATCCGGTCCAGCAGGGTTCGGTCCGCGAATTGCCGGGCCGAGACATTGACCGAAATCCGCAATGGCGCGAAACCGGCTTCGCGGCACTTCCGGTATTGCACGCACGCGTTGCGCAGCACCCATTCGCCCACCGGCACGATCAGGCCGGTTTCCTCCAGCAGGGGAATGAAATCGCACGGCGGCACCAGGCCATGTTCCGGATGGTTCCAGCGCAGCAGGGCCTCCATGCCGGCGATGCGGCCATTGCGCAGATCCAGCTGGGGCTGGTAGTGGAGCAGGAATTCACTGCGGTCGAGCGCTCGCCGAAGGTCCGTTTCCAGCGTCAGCAGCTCCTGTCCGCGCGCATTCATTTCCGGCGCGTAGAACTGGTACTGGTTGCGGCCGTTCGCCTTCGCGCGGTACATCGCCGAATCCGCATTCTTCAGCAGCGTTTCCGGATCGCGGCCGTCATGGGGATAGACGGAAATCCCCATGCTGAACCCGGCATACACATCCTGGCCGGCGATGAAGATCGCGGTTTCGAATGCCGCCCGCAATTTGTGGAGGATGGTCAATATGGTGTCGGGATGGAAGAGATCGCCGATTACGATAGTGAATTCGTCGCCGCCGTAACGCGCCACGATATCGTTTGGACGCACGCAGTCCTTGAGCCGTTGCGCGACGTTGCGCAGCAGGACATCGCCCGCGGCATGCCCGAGGCTGTCGTTGATGCGCTTGAAATTGTCGACGTCCAGAAACAGCACCGTGGCCAGAAAGCGGCCGCGTTCAGCGCGCGCCAGTTCCGTCGCAAGGTGCTCTTCAAGCAGCAGCCGGTTGGGGAGTCCCGTCAACGCGTCGTGGGTTGCCTGGCGCTTCAGTTCCTGCTCGAAATGCTTGCGCTCGCTGATGTCGCGGGCGATGGTCGAGAAAAACGCTGTCGGGTCGTTTGCGCCACGATGAGAGAGCACCACTTGGGAAACCGCGATTTCGCGGCCGGCCGTTCCCTTGATGGCGGCTTCCCCGTGCCAGGTGCCATCGCGACGTGCCGTGGGAAACGCTTCCATCAGCAGCCGCCGGGCGGCCCATTCGGGATGGCAGTCGGCAAGGGTTTTCACGCTTGCGTCATCGGCGTTCGACAGGCCCAGCATGGTACGTCCCGCCCGATTGAGATAGCGCAGGCGGCCGTCGCCGTCCATGATCGCCACGAAATCCGTCGTCGCCTCCAGAATTTCCAGCAACTGGGCGCGGGTTTCCTCGGCACGGAACCTGTCGGTCACGTCCCGCCCCGTCGACACGAAGCTGCAAATCCGCATGGCGCTGTCGAACAGCGGCGCGATGGTTTTCTCCTCGTAGAACAGCGCACCGTCCTTGCGGCGATTGACCAGCGTTTCCTGAAACACGCCGCCCGCGAGAATGGTGTCCCACATCTGCCGGAAAAACGCGGCGTCGTGATGCCCCGACCTGATCAGCGCAGGCGTGGTACCGACGGCCTCGGTGGCGCTAAAGCCGGTGAGCCGCTCGAAGGCGGGATTGACGTACTGGATCTTCCCTTGCGGGTCGGTGATGAACACGCTGTCGGCTGCCTGTTCCACCACCTGGGACAGCCGGCGCACGGTCTGCTCGGCGATGCGCCGCTCGCGGCGCACCTTGGCATCGGCAAGCTCCCGGTATACCGCAGGCACCAGCCGCGCCAGACTGCCTTTCATGACATAGTCCTGCGCGCCGGCCCGCATGCCGATGACCGCGGTGTCTTCGCCGATGGTTCCGGAAACGAAAATGAAGGGGATGTCGGGGTCGTGCTGCTTGACGATCTCCAGCGCACGCGCGCCGCTGAAGTAGGGCATCGAGTAGTCGGAAAACACGATGTCCCATTCCTGGGCCAAGGCTTCCAGCAGCGCCTGTTCGGTGTCCAGCCGCCGCCATTCGAGGAGCAGGTTCGCATGCTGCAGGTGCTCGACCAGGAGGAGCGCGTCGTCCTCGGAGTCTTCCACGATCAGGGCGCGCAGCCGGGTATCGGTTGTCGTTTCGTTCACGATGGGCTCCTGGCGTCGCTGCGCACGGTCTGCCTCTTAACCGACATGCGGCGGCGGCTGGTTGAGCAGCAGCCAATAGAGACCGAGCTGACCGGCTGCCCGGACGAAATCGTCGAAGTCCACCGGCTTGCGCACATAGCTGTTGGCGCCCAGCGCATAACCCTTGATGCGGTCCTCCTCCTCGTTCGACGAGGTCAGGATCACCACCGGCAGCAGGCGCGTATGCTCCGTGGTCCGGACGCGGCGCAGCACCTCGAGGCCGTCTATTCTGGGCAGTTTGAGATCCAGCAGCACCACGGCGGGGGAGTCTTTCGAATCCCGCCCGGCGTAGGGGCCGGTGCAGAAAAGATAGTCCAGCGCTTCCACGCCGTCGCGCGCGATGACCAGCGTGTTGCCGATCTTGTTGGTTTCCAGGGCGTGGACGGTCAGCGCGGCATCGTCCGGATTGTCTTCCACCAAAAGTATGCTCTTGTCGTTCACGATGATCCCTCCGGTTCCAGTGTGAAATAAAACCGCGTTCCCTTGCCGACTTCGCTCTCGGCCCATATGCGGCCGCCGTGCTTGTGTATGATCCGCTGCACGGTGGCCAGCCCGATGCCGGTCCCGGGGAATTCGCTGGCGTCGTGCAGGCGCTGGAACACGCCAAACAGCTTGTCGGCATAGGCCATGTCGAACCCCACTCCGTTGTCGCTGACGATGTAGGTTCGGCTGCCCGGGTGGGGCGCGAGTTCCACCCCGATCCGGGCTTCGGCGAGACCGCCGGTGAATTTCCAGGCATTGCCGATCAGGTTGTCGAGGACGATGCGCAGCAGTCCCTTGTCGCCCTGCGCCAGCAGGCCGGGGGCGATGGTGAATCGCACCTTGCGATCCGGCGCCTGCCTGCGCAGGTCCTCGGCGATCTCGCCGGCCAGCGCGCTCACGGCCACCTGCTCGCGCCTGAGTTCGGTGCGGGTGACGCGCGACAGCTTGAGCAGGTCGTCGATCAGCGTGCCCATGTGCTGGGCGGCGCGGCGCACCCGTCCGAGGCGGTCGCGTCCCGTATCGTCCAGGCGGTCGGCGTAGTCGCTGAGCAGAATGCGGCTGAAGCCGTCGATGGCCCGGAGCGGCGCCCGCAAGTCGTGCGAGACCGAGTAGCTGAACGCTTCGAGTTCCTGGTTGATGGCTTCCAGCTCGGTCGAGCGGTTCTGCAGCTGCCGCTCGATTTCCTTGCGCCGGGTGACATCCTCGATGATGCCGTCGAAATACACCCGGCCGTCGGCCTCGCGTTTCATGGTGGCCGTGATCGCACCGCAGAACGGGCGTCCCTTGAGGGTGCGCATTTCAACTTCCTCGTTGACCACCGCATCCAGCCGGATCGCGCTTTCGCTGAACAGCGGCTGGCCGGACGCCGTCTGGAAGGTGGCGAGCGGATGCGCCAGCAGGGCTTCCGCGGAGTCGGCCTCCAGCATGCTGACCAGGGCCGGGTTCACCTCGAGGAAGTGCCCGTCCGGCGCCAGCAGGCCGGGGGCGATGGTGAATCGCACCTTGCGATCCGGCGCCTGCCTGCGCAGGTCCTCGGCGATCTCGCCGGCCAGCGCGCTCACGGCCACCTGCTCGCGCCTGAGTTCGGTGCGGGTGACGCGCGACAGCTTGAGCAGGTCGTCGATCAGCGTGCCCATGTGCTGGGCGGCGCGGCGCACCCGTCCGAGGCGGTCGCGTCCCGTATCGTCCAGGCGGTCGGCGTAGTCGCTGAGCAGAATGCGGCTGAAGCCGTCGATGGCCCGGAGCGGCGCCCGCAAGTCGTGCGAGACCGAGTAGCTGAACGCTTCGAGTTCCTGGTTGATGGCTTCCAGCTCGGTCGAGCGGTTCTGCAGCTGCCGCTCGATTTCCTTGCGCCGGGTGACATCCTCGATGATGCCGTCGAAATACACCCGGCCGTCGGCCTCGCGTTTCATGGTGGCCGTGATCGCACCGCAGAACGGGCGTCCCTTGAGGGTGCGCATTTCAACTTCCTCGTTGACCACCGCATCCAGCCGGATCGCGCTTTCGCTGAACAGCGGCTGGCCGGACGCCGTCTGGAAGGTGGCGAGCGGATGCGCCAGCAGGGCTTCCGCGGAGTCGGCCTCCAGCATGCTGACCAGGGCCGGGTTCACCTCGAGGAAGTGCCCGTCCGGCCCCGCCGTCTTGCGGTATACCCCGACCGGCAGGTTGTTCATCAATTCCCGATACCGCGCCTGCGCTTCCTCGCGCTGGCGCTCGGCCTGCCTGCGCGAGGTGATGTCGCGGATGATGGCCATCACGACCATGCCCTGCGGCGTCTGCAGCGGGCTCAGGCCGATTTCCAGCGGAAACTCGCTGCCGTCCTTGCGCCGTCCGAACAGTTCCATCCCTTCGCCCATGGCGCGTGCATACGGCTTGGCGACATAGTCCGCACGGTGGCGCTGGTGGCGGCTGCGCAGGCGTTCCGGCACCAGCATCTCGATCGGCTGGTCCAGCATTTCCTCACGGCCATAGCCGAAATGTTTCTCCGCCTGGGCGTTGACCAGTGCAATTCGCCCGTCGCGGTTCACGATCACGATGGCGTCCGGCGCCGATTCGAGCAGGGCCCGAAAGCGCGCTTCGCTGGCGCGCACCGTTTCTTCGGCCCAGTGCCGACGCATGCTGTAGAAGGCGATCGCCCAGGCCGCGACCGTGAAAATCAGCGCCAGGGCGGCAAAGACCATCCACAGGCGCTGCGACAGGACGGCGCCCTGCGCGGCGAGCGCGTCCGCAGGCTGGTGGGCCACCAGGATCCAGCGTTCGGTCCTCCGGGCATCCGATGCGCCACGCTGGTGGGGGAGGGGGGCGACCGTGGCGTAGGTATACAGGCCCCGATCGGTGAAAAACTGGCCCTCTCGCGGTGCGTCGCCCATCCTCTTCCAGGCGGTCGGGTCCCGTTTGTCCAGACGCCTGTCCGCACGATCCGCAAACATGAATCCCCATTCGTCCCCGGCGCGCGGGCCGAGCATCCAGTATCCGTCCGCATTCAGAAGCCAGATCCGGCCGGCGGTCCGATCCGTTC
>JAMCVR010000126.1 GCA_023475455.1 Thermoplasmatota archaeon
CACGGTCAAATTCCACGACCTGATCCTCGACGACAAGGATGCGGCCGAAGTGGACGTCGATCTGGTGGTGCTGGCGACCGGCCAGGTGGCGAATTCGGGCGTCAACATCGACATCCCGGCCGCCGCGACGGAAGAAGGCGCGGTGGAAGTGAAGCCGATTTCCATCCTCAACCTGACCTACCGCCAGGGCTCGGACGTGCCGCAGCTGAAGCAGGGCTTCACCGATTCGCACTTCATCTGCTTCCCCTACGAAACCCGCCGCACCGGCATCTACACCGCCGGCCCGGTGCGTCGTCCGATGGACATCGCGCAGGCGCGCGAGGACGCCACCGGCGCCGCGCTGAAGGCGATCCAGGCGCTGGAGAACGCCGAACTGGGCCGCGCCGCGCATCCGCGTTCGGGTGACCTGTCGTTCCCGAAAGTGCGTCTCGAGGGCTGCACCCAGTGCAAGCGCTGCACAGTGGAATGCCCGTTCGGTGCCATCGACGAGGATGAGAAGCGCTTCCCGGTGTTCAACGAATCGCGCTGCCGCCGCTGCGGCACCTGCATGGGCGCCTGCCCGGTGCGCGTGATCTCGTTCGAGAACTACTCGGTCAACACCGTCGGCGCGCAGATCAAGGCGGTCGACATCCCCGACGAGTTCTCCGAAAAGCCGCGCATCCTGATCCTGGCATGCGAGAACGATGCCTACCCGGCGCTTGACATGGCGGGGATGAGCCGCAACGAGTATTCGGCGTTTGTGCGCATCATTCCGATCCGCTGCCTCGGTTCGGTCAACACCATCTGGATCACCGATGCGTTGAACGCCGGCTACGACGGCGTGATGCTGATGGGCTGCAAATCCGGCGACGAATACCAGTGCCACTTCGTCAAAGGTTCCGAGCTGGGTCGGGTGCGCATGTCCAAGATCGACGACACGCTGAAAACGCTGAATCT
The DNA here is from genome assembly GCA_023475455.1 of Thermoplasmatota archaeon. The sequence continues at coordinate 937 of JAMCVR010000126.1, forward strand.
GGAATCGGAGCGCGTGCGCGATCTCGAAGTCGCGATTACCGACATCGAGCGGGTTCCGGAAATGATCAACAAGTATGCCGCCGAGCTGGTTGCCGTTGGCCCCAGCCCGTTCAAGGGATTCTAGCCATGCATCGGCCATTTTCGACGATGCATCATTAAGCAGGCAAAGGACTAGACATGAGCGCAAACACCGCACTGGCGGAGAAGTACCGCAACAATTTCCTGAAGGAAATCGAAGAACAGGTCGAGATGGGCGACTGGGTGAAGATGTGCATGCAATGCGGCGTCTGCTCCGGTTCCTGCCCGACCAACTTCCAGAGCGCGTGGGAACACCCGCCGCAGGAGCTCTTCATGATGATCCGCGCCGGCAAGCGCGAGGAAGTGCTGACCACCACCTCGATGTGGAACTGCACCTCCTGCTACAACTGCATCGTGCGCTGCCCGTCGGCGCGCAGATCAAGGCGGTCGACATCCCCGACGAGTTCTCCGAAAAGCCGCGCATCCTGATCCTGGCATGCGAGAACGATGCCTACCCGGCGCTTGACATGGCGGGGATGAGCCGCAACGAGTATTCGGCGTTTGTGCGCATCATTCCGATCCGCTGCCTCGGTTCGGTCAACACCATCTGGATCACCGATGCGTTGAACGCCGGCTACGACGGCGTGATGCTGATGGGCTGCAAATCCGGCGACGAATACCAGTGCCACTTCGTCAAAGGTTCCGAGCTGGGTCGGGTGCGCATGTCCAAGATCGACGACACGCTGAAAACGCTGAATCTGGAATCGGAGCGCGTGCGCGATCTCGAAGTCGCGATTACCGACATCGAGCGGGTTCCGGAAATGATCAACAAGTATGCCGCCGAGCTGGTTGCCGTTGGCCCCAGCCCGTTCAAGGGATTCTAGCCATGCATCGGCCATTTTCGACGATGCATCATTAAGCAGGCAAAGGACTAGACATGAGCGCAAACACCGCACTGGCGGAGAAGTACCGCAACAATTTCCTGAAGGAAATCGAAGAACAGGTCGAGATGGGCGACTGGGTGAAGATGTGCATGCAATGCGGCGTCTGCTCCGGTTCCTGCCCGACCAACTTCCAGAGCGCGTGGGAACACCCGCCGCAGGAGCTCTTCATGATGATCCGCGCCGGCAAGCGCGAGGAAGTGCTGACCACCACCTCGATGTGGAACTGCACCTCCTGCTACAACTGCATCGTGCGCTGCCCGCGCAAACTGCCGATCACCCACATCATGCACGGCATCGCCGAATACGCGCACCGGCTCGGCAAGGCGCCGAAGATGCAGCCGACGCGCTTCTTCAGCGGCCTGTTCTGGAAAAACTGCACCAGGACCGGCCGCGTCAACGAACTCAAGCTGTCGCTGGGCCTGTATTTCAAGGACGGCTTCGTTCAGGGCATCAAGAACGGCATGGCGATGCAGGCGGTTGCGCTGGGCTTGGTGAAGGCCAGGCGGCTGAACGTGATGGAGTTGTTCGGCGGCCACAAGTGCCGTGACCAGAAGGGCATCCAGGCGATGCTGAAAAAAGCCTACGAAATCGAGCGCAGCCGCAAGGCCGCCAGGATGGCAGGCTGAGGAGAGAGACAGAAATGGCCAAACATGAATACGCGTTTTATCCCGGTTGCTCGTCGCAGAAGGGCGCTTCCGCATCCAACTACCTGACCTCGGTCGAGTCGATGTGCAGGACGCTGGACGTCAAGCTCACCGAAATCCCCGACTGGAACTGCTGCGGCGCCTCGATCGGCTACGCCGAGGCGGGCGAACTGCCGCGCCACGTGATGAACGCGCGCAACTTCGCGCTGTCCGAACAGCACCTGCCCGGGCAGGAAATCGTCGCCACCTGCGCCGCCTGCTGGCTCGGCGCGCGCGAAACGCGCGAGCGCCTGACGCACTCAGACACGCTGATGGCCGACACCCGCGAAGCGCTGAAGGAAGCCGGCCTGCAGATCAACGACATGCCCAACATTCGCCACATGGTGGAAGTGCTGATCGAGGACCTCGGCTTCGACGAGATGGCGAAGCACGTCGTGCGTCCGCTCGAAGGCGTCAAGATCGCCGGCTACGTCGGCTGCCAGACCAACCGTCCGTTCGGCGTCGCCGGCGAATCGTTCGAGAACCCCCAGTACCTCGACAGGATGGTCGAAATGGTCGGCGCCGAACCGATTCCGGAATACGAGCAGAAGGTGACCTGCTGCGGCGGCGCGCTGGCGTTCTCCGAGCCCGAGAAGGCGCAGGCGCAGATCAAGGACATCGTCGAGTCGGCCTACGACCATGGCGCCGAAATGATCGTCACGCCCTGCCCGCTGTGCCAGGCCAACGTCGAAATCTACCAGGGCCACGTCAACAAGAAATACGGCACCAGGTTCAACATCCCGGTGATGTACTACAGCCAGCTGATGGTCGTCGCCTACGGCGGCGACGCCAAGGCCGCCGCGCTGAACGGCCAGGTCATCAAGGCGCGCCGGCTGGAGGAAATCGCCGCCAAGCCGGTCAAGCGCTGAGCGGTTTCAGGCGTACAGGAAAACAGGGGCCGTGTGCCCCTGTTTTTTATGGCCGCCATTCCTGTCCGCTGCTTCCCGGTCAGTCCAGCGGCTTGCGCAGGCGTTCCGGCGCCGCGTGGGCGCAGTGTCCCAGGGCAATCAGCAGCGCCGGCGTTTCTCCGGCCGGAAGGCTCAGGCAGCCAGCCAGCGCATCCGCATCGAATCCCCCGATCGGGCAGCTATCGAGTCCCATGTGCGTCGCCTGCAGCAGCATGTGCGCCGCGGCAAAGTTGCACTGGCCCTGCGCCCAGGCCGCGATGGATTCGGCCCCATAGTGGGCGCGGTAGGCCGCGTAAATCGCTTCTAGATCCTGGCCGCGCTTTTCCGCTTCGAAGCGCGCGCGCACGTAATCGGAATCCGGATCGAGCGCCGCCACCAGCGCCACGATCGCGATGAACGCGGCGGCGGTCGACGCGGCGGACTGCCCGTAACAGGCCCGCGCCACGGCAGCCCGCTGCGCCGCATCCGCCACCGTCATGAAGCGCCAGGGTTCCAGGCCAAAGGCCGACGGCGCCAGCCGGCCCGCTTCCAGCAGCAGGGCCAGTTCGCCGGCAGTTGGCGGATGGCCGGAAACGAACTGGCGGCAGGCATAGCGTTGCTGGATGACATCGAGCAGGGCAGGGGGCATCAGGGCGACTCCGGGATATGTTTTTCAAACATAGCGCAATCCTTGGGATGACGGCGACATCGAATGCGGCATAGGCTTTCCGGTACTTTCTCTCTGCAAGCATAGATAGAAGGCCGGCCATCCCCTGGGTGCTATTTCTTGTTTTCCCGCCGCAGCAATTCCGCCTTGCGCGCGATCCCCCAGCGGTACCCCGCCAAATCCCCATTGGTGCGCACAGCGCGGTGGCAGGGAATCGCTACCGCCACCGGATTGCCAGGCATGGGGGCCACGGCGCACCAGGCCTGGGGCTGGCCGATGCGCTCGGTATTCATGGGGGCGATCCGGTTGGGCCGGTGAAAAGCACAGTGTTCACCGGCTTGCCGCAAGCTGCAATCCGAAACTTGCGCTCAAATCCTGCGCCCGTCGCACCGCCCGCCGAGCGGCGGTATCCTTGCGCTTTGTCCCAAAACCGCACGAACATGAAAAAAGCCAAAGACCTCAACGAACTGATCGACCTGGTGCACGAAGCGGTGTATGAGGTCGACGAACTGCGCGCCTGCCTCGAACATGACGACGAAGAGGCCTCCATCTATACTCCTTATCTCGACACGCTGGACACGATGCTGCGCGATCTGCACGAAGCGATGGCGTCGGGGAACTATGGCGGCGCGGGGCAGGGCGAAGACCTGGACTACATGCCCCTGTTCAAGAAGCACGAGCGCGACATTCCGTTCCGCGAACTGCTGCGCACCATCAACGCCACGCACCGCGAGGGCTACGAAAAATAAGCGCTCCGCCCGCAGCGCCTCCAGGTGAACCCGGGCGGCCATCGTCTCGCTGCCGCCAGGGGTGCTGATCGCGTTCGCCGTGATGCGCCAGCAGGGCATCAACGCCAACCTCATGTCGCTCGGCGGCATCGCCATCGCCATCGGCGCGATGATCGGCGCGTCATGCCGGGTTTATTGGACTGCGAGCTGATTGTCCACGCTCACCACGCCCTCTACGCCCTGAGCAATCTGCGTGGCAAGCTCCTTTGCGGCGTCGCTCTGCACCGAGCCGGTCAGCTTCACGACCCCCTGCTCGGTCTCGACCGAGATATCCAGGCCCTTGAGCGTGTCATCAACCAGATATTTGCCTTTGACCGAGGCGGTAATGGCTGCGTCATCGATAGCCCGGCCCGCCTGATCGGCTTTACGTTCCAGCGTGTCGCCCGTCTCATCGGCCTTGTTTTTGGCATCCACGGCGGCCTGATCGATTTTTTCGCCGGCAGTCTGCTCTTCCGGCGTGCGGTCGCAACCGGTGGCGAGAAGGGCAAGACTCGAAACAAGGGTGATTGCTGCAATACGGGATGCGGTTTTCATGGGGTTCTCCTTGCGAAAGTGATGACACGAAGTTTGACAAAGGCGCTGTTTCGCTTGTGCAGTATGCGCCGAACGGACTTCGGATGCCGGAACCGATTCTCCGAAAGCCGTTGGGTGTGGGTGGCGCAGATGAAAATTTAATTGCGGCAGCGGCGTGTTCGTATAGGTGAAATGCGCGATCTCTTGTAGGACAAACGTCAACCGCGCTGCGGCCGCTATCGGGCAGCAAGCCGGGCGGGTAGACGATGCGGATTACCGTCACCCCCTCGCGGTCGAAGACCTCCAGCGCGCGTGCGGGGGGATCCGCGGCTAGCCCGGTCACACCCAGTCAGGGAGCGGCAGGGAACCGGCTCAAGGTACCATTCGGCCATGCCGAGAACCATCGTCCCCGCCCGCCTCGAATTCAAGGACGGCGTGCCGTATTCCCCCGCTTATGGCGACATCTACCATTCCGCCGACGGCGGCGCGGGGCAGGCGCGCCACGTGTTCCTGCAGGGATGCGGCCTGCCGCAGGGGTGGGCGCATCGGGATGCCTTCGTCCTGCTGGAAACCGGATTCGGCGCCGGGCTGAATTTTCTGGCGACCTGGGCGGCCTGGCGTGGCGATCCGGCGCGTCCGGCGCGGCTGCATTTTCTGTCGGTGGAGAAGCATCCGTTTTGTGCGGACGACCTGGCGTGCCTGCATGCGCAATGGCCGGAATTCGCCGCGCTTTCAACGGAACTGCTGGCGAACTGGCCGGAGCCGATGCCGGGCTTTCATCGCATCGCGCTCGACGGCGGCCGGGTGCAGCTCACCCTGATGCTGGGCGACGCTGCGGACTGCCTGCCGCAGCTGGAGGCCACGGTCGACGCCTTCTATCTCGACGGCTTCGCGCCCGACCGCAATGCCGACCTGTGGCAGCCCGGGCTGTTCGACGCGCTGGCGCGGCTGGCGAACCCCGGCGCCATGGCGGCCACCTACACGGTAGCGGCGCCGGTGCGGCAGGGTCTGGCGCAGGCGGGTTTCGCCTGCGACAAGCGCGCCGGCTATGGGCGCAAGCGGCATTGCCTGAGCGCGCGTTTTGCAGGTGCAGGTGCAGCCCGCCAGAGTGAATCCGCCGCGCCGCGGCACGTCGCCATCATCGGCGCCGGCGTGGCGGGCGCGGCAACCGCGCGTGCGTTGGCGCGGCGGGGGATCGCGGTTACCGTGCTGGAGCGCGCCGATGCGCCGGCGCAGGCGGCTTCGGGCAATCCGGCGGCGGTGTTCCGGCCCATGATCTCGCGCGACGACAATCGGGCCACGCGCCTGACGCGCGCGGCCTTTCTGCACGACCTGCGTGCCTGGGCGACGCTGGGGGGCGTGGAATGGGCGCGCTGCGGCGTGCTGCATCTGGCCAGGGACACGGACGCCGCGGCGAAGCAGCAGCAGGCGCTGGCCGCCACCGCGCCGCCTGCCGGGTACGCGCGCTGGGTGGAGCTGGCCGAGGCGCGCGAACTGGCGAGTTGGCCGGTCGCCGCGCCCGGCGTGTTTTATCCGGCGGCGGGCTGGGTGGTGCCGGGCAGCCTGTGCCGCGCCTGGCTCGACCATCCGGCGATCGGGTTGAAAACCGGCGGCGCCGTGACGCGCGTGCAAGCCGTTGCACGGGGCTGGCGGGTGCTGGGCGCCCATGGCGCCGTGCTGGCCGAGGCCGATGCCGTGGTGCTGGCGAACGCGCGCGATGCCCTGAATCTGGCCCCCGATCAGCCCTGGCCGCTCCACGCCGTGCGCGGGCAGGTCACGCAGTTGCCGCGCGGAAGCCTGCCGGACATCCGGCGGGTGATCGCACGCGAAGGCTATGTCGCACCGGGCGCGGGCCCGCTTCTGGTCGGCGCCACCTACGAGCATGATGACGACGACCCCACGCCGCGCGCGGCAAGCGACCTCGCCAACCTGGCGCGGCTGGAGGCGATCCTGCCGGGAGCGGGGGAGCATGTTGCGGCCGATCGGGTGAGCGGTCGCGCCTCGCTGCGCGCGACGCTGCCGGACCGGCTGCCGATCGTCGGTGCGGTCGACGGGCAAGCGGGGCTTTACGTGGCGGCAGGTTATGCCTCGCGCGGCGTGGTATGGGCGGGGTTATTGGGCGAGGCGCTGGCCGACCGCATGACCGGGCAGCCGTTGCCGCTGGAGGCCGATCTGCTGCGGGCGATTGCGCCGGAGCGTTTTATAGGTTATTGATACGGCATTCAAATACAGCAAACATCGTCATTCCGGGCTTGACCCGGAATCCAGCCAAAAACCAATAACGGCGCGCTTTGCGCGCCACTGGATACCGGCTTCCGCCGGCATGGCTCTGGCACTGTCTGACTACTGGATCACAATAGTCAGGCGACGGTGAGGGGTTTGCCTGCCTGCGCGGCGACAGCAAGACCATCGTGGTCGTATAGGCCGCCCTGGCGGGTGGCGCTGTGGATCAGCACATTCAGGGCCTGCCGGGTGGAACTCAACCGCATATCGATCAGCGCGCCCAATTGCCGAACATCGCATCCGTGCTCAAGGATGAAGTCGCCCGACTGGTCCGCAGGCAGCTTCGCGGCGAAACCGAAAGCCTCAAGAAGGCATCGAGCCGCTACCGCTCCGAGATCGCCGCTTTAAAGCGGCGCATCGAGGCCCTGGAAAAGCAGATATCCCGCCTCGAAAGAATGGTGCCGAAGAAGGCCGCGCCTTCCGTCGACGGGGAATCCGAAACGAAACTAAGGTTCAAGCCGCAGGGTGTGCGTGCGCAGCGGACGCGGCTCGGCTTGTCCGCTGCG
>JAMCVR010000002.1 GCA_023475455.1 Thermoplasmatota archaeon
CTCGGCGCAACCAGCATGCTCAAACTGCCCGTCCGCCCCGGACGGGTTGAACCTCACGCCATTAAGCGACGACCAAAGAACCACAAACTACTCACCGTTCCCCGCCACATCGCACGCGCGAAGATCCACCAGTCGCGACGCGCAATGGCTTAAGGTAGTGCCATGGATTGCTGACCCCTTTGGTTCATTATTTCGGACAGTTTCTGGATTCCCAAAGAAATGCCTGATGATTGGAAAGAATCCTGGGAAAGTTGGTTCGACAGCGGGGCGGACTACTGTGAGACAGTGACGGTGCCATATCTTCAAACGGGTGTCATCAATGAGTACATACCAAAATATCTGCGGTAATGATGCCTGACAGCTGCTTCAAGAGCGACGTATGGTGCTGGCGCACCACAATTGACGGCCTCAGGATGAGGATATGGACATGAATAAACGCATTGCAATATACATCTTGGCAGCGTTTGCGTTATCTTTTGCGACGTCCTCGGTCTCCATTGCCGCCAGTAACATCAACTGCAACTTTAAGCAACTTACCAAACGTATTTATGTGATTGTTGGGTCAGATCATGAAGCCTGCCCGGCAGACGAAGTAAAACACCCGCTTACCAATCCGTCCGTTATTGTTGGTGAAACCGGCGTCATCGTTGTCGACCCTGGTAGCAGCCTTCAGGTGGGGCGATTGGTCCTGGAACGACTCAAGCGCATAACGAACAAACCAGTGGTTGCTGTATTCAATACGCATATACATGGTTTGTACTGGCTGGGGAATCAAGCCATAAAAGAGCGGTTTCCCGATGTGCGCATCTATGCACACAAGCGAATGATCGAGCACATCGAAAGCGGCGAGGGGTCTTTCTGGGTGAACGCAATAACCGGCAAGTTCCTGGGAGAAAAGACCCAATATGTGGTGCCCGACATTCCGCTGAGCGGGGGTGAAGTGGAGGTCATTTCGGGCGTTACCTTCAAGCTGCACCACCCGGGCCGCGCACATACCGATCACGACATCATGATCGAGGTCCCCGAAGAGCGAACGCTGTTTCTTGGTGGCGTTGTGGTCGAACCGGAAGTTCCGTCTCAAGGCGTACCGCAAGATGCTGAATTCAAGGGGCAGATTGCGGCAACACGACTTGCCATCAGCCTGGCCGCGGACAAGTACGTTCCCGGACGGGGCCACTTTGGAGGAGTCGAGTTGCCCAAAAGAGGGCTGCGGTTTCTTGGCGCCTTGTATGGCGGCGTAACGCGTTACTACAAGGACGGTTTAAGCGACTTTGAAATTACCGAACGACTGAAAGTGGATTTGGCAGCTCATAAGCAGTGGTATGACTTTGACAAATTAGGCGGCGTGATCAGCCAAATGTATCTGCAAATCGAGTCGGCGGACTTCCAGTGAATCAAAACCACGCAGGTCTTGCCTGAATCGCCCGACTTACCTTCCACCCATGATCAGATTGAACACCTGACGCATCAGATTCAACTCAGTCATGGGCATCCCCCGCATTTGACTGATGGGCTTGAATACGCCGCCGAGCGGTTCTATCGCCTCGCGCGGGGCCTCGAAAGTCGTGAAGCGGGCAAGATGGATGCGGTTGGGGCCGCTGTCGTCGGACAGCCAGGCCTGGAAGCCGTCATCAATCTTTAGTTGCGCGGGATCGAGGGCGTACTTTGCGATCAGGGCATCGAGCACCGCGCCGGGTGCGTGCTGTTCGCCAATGTCACCAGGCGCCGGCATGTCGCTTGCCGACTCCGGCAAGGGTGCGGGCGCAAGCACGCTGTCACCGTAGCGGGCGAAGAGCAGGGCGGCGCTGTAGCTGTCGAAGTGGCACAGGATCACGCGGTTGCGTTCGAGGATGTTGTCGTTCATGGTGGCTCTGTTATCCGAAAAGGTTTTGCTGGGCCTGGTTTAACTGGATCGCCACGGCCCTGCAGGCCTCGCGATGACGGTTGCGGTGTTCATGCTGGTTCCTAACCGATGGTGATGATGAGCGGTTCCAGCCCGGCGACGGTGGCTTCGATGACATCGCCCTTGACCACCGGCGCAACGCCGGCGGGGGTGCCGGTGAAGATGAGGTCGCCGGGAAACAGTTCGACCAGATTCGACAGGGTGTGGACCATCTGCGGAATCTTCAGAATCATGTCGCCGACATCGCCGCTCTGGCGGATTTCGCCATTCACCTTGAGTTCGATCTTGCCGCGGGCGATCGCCCCCGAATAAAACTCCGGGGTGATCGCAGTGCAGGGGGCGGAATGGTCGAAGCCCTTGGCCATGTCCCAGGGCCGGCCCTTTTCGCGGGCCATTCGTTGCAGGTCGCGCCGGGTCATGTCCAGACCCACGGCATAGCCGAAGACATAGTCGTAATCGACCCGGTCGGCGGGGATGTTGCGGCCGCCCTTGTGCAAGGCCACCACCAGTTCCACCTCGGGCTGCAAATCCTCGGTGCCGGGCGGGTAGGGCAGCACGGAGTTGTTTTGCAGGATGGCGCCGGCCGGTTTCATGAAGAAGAAGGGTTCATCGGCAGCGGGGTCGGCGCCCATTTCCCGCGCGTGGTCGGGATAGTTCTGCCCGACGCAGAAAATGCGCCGTACCGGAAACGGTTCGCTCGACATGGCGTCCAGGGTGACGACGGGGGCGGGCGGGAAAGCGTAGTTCATGGTTGTGGTCTCGTATTCAAATCTGAAAAACTTTTGCCGGGGCCTGATTCAACTGGATCGCCACGTTAAGCCGGTTAGGGCCCAGCGTTTGCTCCCTCCCCACTCGCTGGGGAGGGTTGGGGTGGGGACCTGCGGGCCTCGCGATGACGGATCAAACCAGGCGCTCGCCATCGCGATAGCCCGCATCCACTTCGAATTCCAGATAATGGATTTTGAAGTGGGCTTCAATGTTGCCCTCGTCTGGAATGGAATCGCTGCGTTCCGGGTAGCGCTCCAGCAGCGCGGTGCGATGCGTGCGCCAAGCATTCAGCAAGGCGAGGCGAGCGCTATCCCGGTTGCGCCCCGCGCCCCGGAACATGAAATGGTGAGTATTCATTTCCGCCACCACAAACCCGCCTGATGCCTCGTTTGCCATGGGTATGCGCCCTACGAGGAGCAACTGATTTCCAGATGCCGCAGCTCATCGGGCGGCGCGGCGGCGTAGCGTTCCATCCCGGGCTGCTCGTCGTAGGGGCGGCTGAGCAGACGCATCAGCGTGGCGACCTCGTTGTCGTCGCCCTCCATGGCGCGTTCGATGGCGGCCTGGGCGAGGTGGTTGCGCAGCACGTATTTCGGGTTGACGCGATTCATCCGCGCGGCGCGTTCGGCGTCGTCGGTATTCTGTTCGGCGTGCAGTCGCATGCGGTAATCCGCGACCCAGGCATCGAAAGCCTGGAGTTCGGCAATGTCCTCGCGCACACCGGCTGCCGGTGTATCGGTATCGGCGCGCACTTGCGACAGATGGCGGAAAGTGTGAGTGAAATCGCTCTTGCTGCGGTGCAGGATGGTGAGCAGGCGGCTGACCAGTTCGGCGTCGCCCGCGCGCACTTCGTGCAGCCCCAGCTTGTCCGTCCAGCGGCGCAGGGCCTCGCGGGAATAGGCAGGCGCATAACGTTCGTAAATATCGGTGACGATTGCCGCCGCTTCTTGCTGATTTTCGGACAACAGCGGCAGCACCGCCTGTAAGAGGCGCGAGCAGTTCCACTGCCCGATCAGCGGCTGGCTGTCGTAACCGTAGCGGCCCTCGTAGTCGGAGTGGTTGCAGACATGGTGCTGGCGGAAGGAATCCAGGAAACCGAAGGGGCCGTAGTCCAGGGTCAGGCCGAGGATGGAGAAGTTGTCGGTGTTCATCACGCCGTGGCAGAAGCCGACGGTTTGCCATTGCGCGATCATGCGCGCGGTGCGCTCGATGACCTCTTCCAGCCAGCGCGCATAGCGGTCTGGTTTGTCCGCCAGGTGCGGGAAGTTTTCCGCGATGACGTGGTCGGCCAGCGGCGCGAGCTGGGCATGCTGGCCGCGATGGTAGAAAAACTCGAACTGGCCGAAGCGCACGAAGCTGGGCGCGACGCGGCAGACTACCGCGGCGGTCTCCACCGTTTCGCGCTGCACCGGCTCGGGCGACGCCACCAGGCTGAGGCAGCGCGTGGTGGGAATGCCCAGGGCGTGCATCGCTTCGGAACAGAGGTATTCGCGGATCGACGAACGCAGCACCGCGCGGCCGTCGGCGCCGCGCGAGTAGGGCGTCTGCCCCGCGCCCTTGAGTTGCAGTTCCACCCGCTCGCCATCGGGCTTGCGGATTTCCGCGATGGTCAGGGCGCGGCCGTCGCCCAGCTGCGGGGCCCAGTTGCCGAACTGATGCCCGGCGTAGACGGACGCCACCGGCGCGTACGCAGGCCAGGGACGGTTGCCGGAGAGAATGTCGACCAGCGCCTGGTCCCCGGTGTCGAGGCCGAGCTCGGCGGCGAGCCGCTCGTTGAAATGCACCAGTCGCGGCTGCGGCAGCGGCGTCGGGGCGACCGGCGTGTGATAAGGCTCGCTCAAACCCGCATAGCAGGGGTCGAGCGGAAGCGCGCCGTGGGGCTTCGGGTCCAGAACGGCAGCGGTGTCCATCGTTTCAGCGATACCCCTCTTCCCGCAGCACCCGCTGCACCGCCGGGCGCGCCCGCATGCGCTGGTAGTGCGCGCGGCAGTGCTCAGGCAACGCGATGCCGAGCTTGTCCGCCCAGAATTCCACATAGAACAGCGCCGCATCGGCGATGGAGAAATCCCCGGCGACGTAGTCCCTGCCGGCCAGCGCGTCGTTCATGATCGCGAATCCCTTGTCGACGATTTCCCGCCCGTGCGCCTGCACCGCTTCGTGGTCGGCCTCGTTCGGCGTGAAGTGGGCCGTGGTGAAGATGCGCGTATAGCCCTGGCCGTGCAGGGTGCCAACGGCATAGTCCATGGTCTCGATGACGCGCGCATCGCCGTCCGCGTCGCCCGGCAGCAGCTTCGCTTTGGGATGGCTGCGTGCGAGCCAGTAGGCGATCGCCTGGAACTCGGTCAGCGCCGAGCCGTCGTTGCGCACCAGGGTGGGGATGGTGGCCTTCGGGTTGATCGCGAGGTAGTCCGGCGTGGTGTGGTCGCCCCTGGGCAGGTTGACGATGGTGACCTCGAAGGGCAGATCGAGCTCTTCCAGCAGGATGTGGATGCCGGTGGAGCAGGAGCCGGGGGTCATGTAGAACTTCATTTTTTAATCCGCAGATTTCGCAGATAAACGCAGATATTTCAGGGCGAAGTTTTCCAAACATGTGCCAGCCTGAGGATGCTTCAGGGGAGCATGGGAAACATTTGATTTTGTCGTGTTTTTATCTGTGTCCATCTGCGTAATCTGCGGATAACTGCTTTCCAGGCTCATGAATTAATCGTCCTCCATCGACGGCAACAGGATCACTTCGTCCGGCACGCCGTTGCCGTTTTCCTCAAACGTCAGGCCGCCGACCAACGAGTAGCCCGCATCGCCTTCAAGCAGCACCACCGCCTGCCCGGGCATCTGCTGCAGCGCGGCGATCAGCTGTTCCACGGTCACGCCGGTTCGCCCACTGCGAGCCAGATGTCGGTGTCGCGTTTCAGCCAGCCCAGGGTCATGGCGCGAAAGGCTTTGTCGTCCGCCATCTGCCAGATCACGCACAACCGGGCTTCTTCCCGGGTCAGCACTTCGTCGTTCTCCAGTTTGGCGTTGGCCGCCGCGCAGGCGAGCGGGTCGACGTTATGGCTGGCGAACACCGCATTGGCCGCCGCAATGCCGGCGGCGATCTCATCCGGGGAGGGCAGGTGAGCGTGCTCGCCGACGAATGTGATGCTTGCTTGCATGGGTTTCTCCTTCCTCTAAATCATGCGGAACAAAGCTGCTTGTCCGGCCGTTCCAGTGCCATGCCGCGAAAAACCGAGCAGCGCCTGAACACGTCGATGCCGGGGCGGACCTGCTTCTGGCTGCAGTATTTGGCCGTCAGTTTCGCCAGGCCCTTGATGTCGCGGCCGCTGGCGCCGGGGAAGAGCGCCACCAGTTCGTCGAGCAGCGCGTCGTCGACTTGCAGCGCGAACTGCTCTAGCATCACCTGCCAGATGCGGCGCCGGCTTTCGCTGTCGGGCGGGTCGTAGCGGATCAGGGCGATGCAGCGCGAGACGATGGCCTCGTCGATGTCGTCCACCCGGTTGGTGGTGAGGAACAAGAGGCCGTTGAAATACTCCAGCACGCGCAGGAACACGCCGACCACGGCGTTCATGGCGATGTTGTCGTCGCGGCGCTTGATGTAGACGTCGGCCTCGTCGATCAGCATCACCGCGTCCTTGCGCGACCAGTCGGTGTCGCGGTGGGTCGCGGTCGGGTCCTCGGCGTAGAAGCCGGTGCCCTGGCCGTCGAAGGCCTGCTGCAGCGTGGCAAGCTGCGCGGCGCGCGTGCGTAGGGCGGGGCCGGCCTCGCGATAGAGATTGCTGAGGAAGCCGAGTTCGGCGCCGTTGAACTGGTAAAGCGGCAGCGTCACCTTGTTGCCGAAGCGCAGCTGGTCCCGGAGCGGCGCGAGGCGCGGGAACTCGCTGATCATGGCCTCGAGGTAGGGGCGCTCGATCTGCAGGTTCATGGCCTTGCTCCGCCGAGGTCGGCGATAGGCTTGCACTCGAAAACCTCCGGCTGGTTCGTGCGGTAGACCCGCAGCCACATCAGCGTGGCCGGCACCAGGGAGCGTACGGCGAACCACAGCGCTTCCTGTTCCGCATCGCCGCTTGCACCGAGCCGTTGCGCCACGCGCTGCCAGACGCTCCAGTCCACCTCGGCGAGCAGAGCCTGCGTCTGCGGTGGCAGGTTGGCGGCGCTCTCGCTCATGATCTTAAGCTGGCGCTGCGTTTCCGCACCGCGTCCTTGCGCGACCAGTCGGTGTCGCGGTGGGTCGCGGTCGGGTCCTCGGCGTAGAAGCCGGTGCCCTGGCCGTCGAAGGCCTGCTGCAGCGTGGCAAGCTGCGCGGCGCGCGTGCGTAGGGCGGGGCCGGCCTCGCGATAGAGATTGCTGAGGAAGCCGAGTTCGGCGCCGTTGAACTGGTAAAGCGGCAGCGTCACCTTGTTGCCGAAGCGCAGCTGGTCCCGGAGCGGCGCGAGGCGCGGGAACTCGCTGATCATGGCCTCGAGGTAGGGGCGCTCGATCTGCAGGTTCATGGCCTTGCTCCGCCGAGGTCGGCGATAGGCTTGCACTCGAAAACCTCCGGCTGGTTCGTGCGGTAGACCCGCAGCCACATCAGCGTGGCCGGCACCAGGGAGCGTACGGCGAACCACAGCGCTTCCTGTTCCGCATCGCCGCTTGCACCGAGCCGTTGCGCCACGCGCTGCCAGACGCTCCAGTCCACCTCGGCGAGCAGAGCCTGCGTCTGCGGTGGCAGGTTGGCGGCGCTCTCGCTCATGATCTTAAGCTGGCGCTGCGTTTCCGCACGGGTGAGACGGGAGGCGAGAAACTCGTCCTTTTCCAGCCCCTCGGTCAGGGTGAGCACGGCGACGCCCGCTTCTTCGATGATCGACAGCAGCGAGGCATTCAACATGAGAGGCCTTCCGGGGGGCGCCTGGACGAACCCTGCGCAATGTCGGGCTTTGTCGCAAATGCGACAAAGCCTTGGCGACTCTTTGCATATGGGTAAGCGTCCGTCATTTGCGCCGGGGCCGTTCAGCAGGTGCGTAGTTGCTGAAGTGGCCTTCGCGAGCGGCCTGAGCCCGGCCGCGGGCGATCAGGCCGGCGGTCTTTCCCGGCGCCGCCGGCAGCGACACCTGTTTTTCCACGTCCTCGCTTCCGCATTCCGGGCAGGCAAGCGTGACGGATTCGCGGACCAGCAACTCAAAGCTGCGGTCGCATTTTTTGCAATAAAAATCAAAAATAGGCATGCGTCATCCCTGTATCGATTGCGACAAAACGCGCGTATGAGGAGGGACTAGCAAGAATGGGGCCTTGTGGCAGGGCACCCTTTATTGTTTGTGCGCGGAGTAAGCGGCTGGAATGGGGGACGACGGAAAGGGCAGGTCAATCGGGATAGGGGACGGTCAATCCTGACCGCACCCCTCCCACACCACCCGGCATGCGGGTCCGCACCGGGCGGTTCGAGAAGTTGAGGTCATGAGAGTCGGGGTACGCCGAGTTTGTCGAAATAGGC
>JAMCVR010000023.1 GCA_023475455.1 Thermoplasmatota archaeon
AGTCCGCCAGCGATTCCAGTTCGTTGATGCTGGGCAGCCGCCAGCCCGTGCCGTCATCCAGGTTCAAGCGCGCCACCGCCGCCAGCGCCTCTTGCCAGGTCACACCCTCCGGCGCGAGGCTCGCGGCGCGCCGCCAGACGAGCCCGGTGAGCCGGTCGATCACTGCCTTGTCCCGAGCAGAAAAGCGCGGCTCTGGCCAGGAGAGTCCCATGCGGAATTCGCCGTCCTGGCCCGTTCCCGTACAGTGGATGAACGCTCCCTGGTCGTCGTAACACAGCGTCTGGCCGGTGGCCGGCAGCATGCGGCTTTCTCCCCGTACCGGCCAGGCCAGAAAGGATTGATCCTTGCCGCCGTAGAACATGCGCCCGCCGTCCATGTCCACATACCAGGCGTGGGCGGGTGCGCCGGCGGCGCTGGTGGCGCTCCAGTACCAGCCGGCGAACACGTTGGCGAAAGGATATCCATCGGGCAGGGCGGGGCGGCGGGTCTGGTGGCTCACCAGGCTGCGCAGCTCGCGCCGGTTGGGCAGCCGCCAATCGGAAAAACCCAGCGCCCGTTCGCGGTTCATTTCGGCGACGAAAGCCAGCGCTTCCTGCCAGGTCAGGGGCAATTCGCCGGGGGTGGCGTTCCACGTCCAAAAGAGTCCTGTGAGCCGGTCGAGGACGATTTCGCCGCGGACGTCGAAGCGCGGCTCGGGCCAGGGAAAGCCGCGGCGGAATTCGCCGTCCTGGCCGCTGCCGGCGCAGGGAACCGCCGCGCCGCCTGGGTCGTGGCAGGACGTCTGGCCGGTTTGCAGATAGCCATGGACGGTTTCCTTCATTCATCGCCTTTCGGTTTCACGGCCTGGCAGATAGACGTCCCGCCGCGTCAATGGAACCGGATTCGAGCCCTTGGCCCTTTTGGCAGCCAGTACCTGGTAGACGCCCACGTCGCCCGCCTCGAAGGACAGGGCGCACGCCGCCATATAAAGACGCCAGATCCGGTAGGTCGTTTCGGAGACGCACTGCAATGCCTCGTCCCGACGGTGTTCGAGGCGTTGCACCCAATGCCGCAGGGTCAGGGCGTAATGGGGGCGCAAGGCCTCCACGTCCAGGATTTCGAAGCCCGACCGCTCCATGGCGCGCTGCGCGTTGCTCACCGTGTCCAGTTCGCCGCCGGGGAAGACGTAGCGGTTGATGAACTCGGTCGAGACGCTTTTGCGCCAGCCTTCCGTATCGTGGGTGATGCCGTGGTTGAGGAACAGGCCGCCCGGTTTCAGCAGGCGCCGGGCCGTGCCGAAGTAGAGGGGGAAATTCCCGATGCCGACGTGCTCGAACATGCCGACGCTGACGATCTTGTCGAACACGGCATCGCCCGCCACGTCCCGGTAATCCCTGAGTTCCACGCTGACCCGGTCTTGCAGCCCCTGGTCGGCGATCGCGCGCAGGCAGTGTTCATACTGGTTGCGGCTGAGGGTGATGCCGTGGGCGGACACGCCGTAATGTTTGGCCGCCCGGCATATCAAGGCGCCCCAGCCGCAGCCGATGTCCAGCAGGCGTTCGCCTGGCTTGAGCCGCAGCTTGCGGCAGAGGTGGTCGAGCTTGTTGCGCTGAGCCTGGTCCAGGCCGTCGCCCGTCTCCTCGAAATAGGCGCAGGAATAGACCATCCACTCATCGAGCCAGAGGCGGTAGAAATCGTCGGATACATCGTAGTGGAAGGCGATGGCCTGGCGGTCCCGTGCCCCGGAATGCTTGCCCGCCAGGCGGGTGGACAGGGATGCACGCCAGCCTGGCGCAGTACTGCCTGCGTCTTCATCCGCAGAGCCCCCCAACAAAAGCGCTGCGGACAGGAAGGCGGCCTTCTCGGAGGCGGACAGGCGCAGGGATTGCAGATAATCCTTGAGTTGCAAGGCGGCGTAGAGATCACCTTCAATATCCACCTTCCCCAGGAAATAGGCTTCGGCCAGGCGCAGCGGATCGCGCGACAGGATGAGGTCGCGGAAGGGACGGGGCTCGCGAAAGACAACGGTGAATTCGGGCGAGTCAGTGCCGAAGGCCAGGGTTTGGCCGTCCCACAAACGCACCGCCATGTTGCCGGGATAATCCCGGAACATTCGCTCCACGATGCGTTCAGCCCGTCTCGCGCCGGCGTTTGCGGATAGGGACAAATCCATGCGGCCTCCGGTCAAGAAGTCCATGTCGGCCTGCGTCACCGGCCGGCAAGCGCCTTCAGTCGCGCGCGGAACGTCGCCTCGTCAAGCCCGCCGCTATATTCGAGCGTGCCGTTGAGCACGATGCCCGGCGCCGACAGCACCCGGTATTGCTGCAGGATCTCCGGATGCGTGGTGACGTCGATGTACTCCACCTTCAGTTCCGGGAAATCCGGCTGCACTTTCTCGATCACGTGCCTGGCCTTGGCGCACTGGGTGCAATTGGGTACGGTGATGAAGAGCATCTCGATCATGTCCGCTCCTCCAGCCGATAGCCCAGGCCTTCGAGCGCCCGGTTCATTTCCGCCGGGCCGATCTCGGCGTCGTCGTACACGACCTCCGCGCTCTTCGCGTCGTAGTCCGCGCGCGCCGACTTCACCCCCTTCAGGTTCTCGAGGATCATGCCGGTGGAGACGGCGCACGAGCCGCAGTGCATGCCCTCCACCACGAACGTCTTCTTGATCACCGCCATATGCGCCTCCTAGAAACTCGCCAGCAGGTAGCCGAAAAATACGCCGGACAGAAACACGAAGATCACGCCCAGCCACAAGCGCTTGCGTTCCAGCTCGATCTTCATCTCACATCGCCTTGATGCCGACCGGGATCAGGCTCAGCCCCCAGACGACGAAGACAGTCAGCACCGTCCACACTTCGCGGGTGACGCGCCGTTCGTTCCTCCACCAGTACCAGAACAGCACGCCGAGCGTGAGTGCAAAATTGGCCCACGCGCCCCACGCCACGAACGGCACCTTCTGCTCGATCCCCTCGATCGGGATGTCGGCCTCGGCCAGCCGCGCACCGCCGATGCGCTCCACCAGCATGTTCAGGCCCTCGTGGAACACGCCGCCTTCGTACCACAGGTGACCGAAGACGCCGTTCAAGGTGATGAAGGAGGCCAAGGCGACCAGCGACCAGCCGATGAACTTGTCCACCGCCGCCTTGCGCTTGAGCAGCCCCGGCAGCGCGTTCACGCCGAGAATGCCGAGCACCGACAGGAACACCAGCGGCAGCGCGCGGCCGACGCCGTTGATCCCCATCAGCCAGAAGCCGTCCCAGGCGTTGCCGGTGCCGGCGATGTAGATCAGCAGCACGTAGGTAATGGGGTTGGGGCAGCCGACGCCGGCGTTGCCGAGGAACAGGCCGAGGAAGAACACCTTGAGGTAGTCGGAGCGCTCCTCGATCCACTTCGGCGTGCGCGTGTAGGCGGGCAGGTCGAAACGGATCAGCTTGAGCTCGGACAGCCCGAACAGCAGCGCCGCGACGCCGGCCAGCACGTACATGATGCGCGTCGCCTGGTCCAGGCCCAGATACTTGCCGAGCACGGCCACCGCCGCGCCGTAGAACGCCAGGGTGATGACGAGTCCGAGGCCGAACAGCAGCGCCATCGTCAGCCCCTTGCGGTACCCCATCCCCATGCTCATGGGCACGATGACGAAGGCCAGCGGCAGGGTGCAGGGCAGGAAGATGTTGGACACCCCGCCGGCGAAGGACAGCGTCGCGGTCGCCGCCGTGGTGGTGCTGGTGGCGAGGTACACCAGCGCGATGATGATGACGGACAGCAGCACGAACGCGCTGCTGACGAAGAACACGCGGGTGCGCTTTTCCGCGTCGGTCAAGGTTTTATCGGTATCCATGAACGCCTCTCCTCAATGTCGATGGCCTTGCGGTTTGTCCTTGCCCGGCTGCGCCCCGTCCGCGGGCCCTTGATCGCCCCCGCCGCAACAACCGCCGCCCCCGCCCCCGCCATGCCCGCCGTGGCCGAACAGATGCATGCCGACGAACAGGACGAAAATCACCACCCAGATCCAGTTCTGCGCTAACCAGTCCATAAGGTCCCCGCTTTCAGCATTCGCCAACCGCCAATAGGCATTTCGCGCCGGCGGCGCCTTGCCGCCACGCCAACGCCATCCTGCGGAAGGGAAGATAAAAACGGCCCGCACGCGGGCCGGAAGGGCGGAGGTTATTTGGCATCGCGCGGATGCAAGTGCGGCGCGACTTTCTTCGACGACGTCCCCGGCGCAGCGCCCTTCTGCATCGTATCCATCCGCTTGCGCATTTCGGTCATCTTCTTCTGCTGCTCGGCGTCCATCATCATGCCCGTGCCCATCATGCCGGACATGTCGTCCATCATCATCGACATCTCCCGCATGCGCTCGGACATCTGTTTCTGCCGTGCCGCGCTCAGGTCGCCCTTGCTCATCTCGCCCGACATCGACATCATGGTGTCGGCCATGTCGTGCATCATGCCGGACATCTGCGTCATGCCGCCCTTCTGGTCGCCCATCGCGCCTTTCTCCATGCCTTTGCCGTGCATGTCGGCGTAGAGGGGGCTGATCATCAGGCTCATCCCGGCGACAAGTGCGATTGCTGTATTGCGAACGTTGAGTGCTTTCATTTTTGAAGCTCCTTTGCATTACAAAGATCATTGCACCCGAAAGGCGGATGCTTCCATTCCGGGTTTCCCCGGATTCTTTGGCGCTGAACTTCCCGGCTTTCGCCGGCGCAGACGCGGAAAGAACGCCGCTGTCGTCGCCGCATAGCGCCGGTAGGGGTCGCCGAATTCATCCTCCGCCTTGGCCACCGCAACAGCAACCCGAACAGGGTCAGCGCGAATCCAACGTGCTTTCTTTGCCCGGCGGCCCCCAACTCCCAGTGCTGCCGGTGCGGTTCATCCGGGCGGGATTCGAGTAGATGTGCGCTGCCGCACGCTCCGGAGCGGCAACCAGCCCGCATTTTCCATGGATATCCGGAGCCATGACGTCACCTCACCGCAGTCTTTAGTCTTTTGCTCCAGAATCCCCACGCGATTCCATAGAGCGCGCCGAGCACAAAACCGGCGGTGGTGAACAGCGCGAATCCCGCCAGGAAAGCGAGGGGACTGCCGGAGATCGGCCACGGACTAACCGGCGCAAGCAGGACGAGCAGCCCGAAAGGCGGAAACAGCGCGTCGAAAATGGCGCATAGGAGTTACGCCGCACCCGGAGTCGTGGCAAGCGAAAACGCGTGCATTTTCCAGAAGTCATTCATGACGCACCTCCTTACTTAAATGAATATGATGGGGTTCCCAAGTGGCGCGCCTATTTCGCGCCAAACGCCCGACACATTTCCTCTTCAGAACAGGAACCACCCCAACAGATAAAGCGTGTTGTTGTCGGAGGCGTTCCTGCCAAAACCGTCGTAGTCGGTAGCGGCGCCGTTGAATTTCTTATAGGCGGTATAGCGCACTGCGAACTTGGTGTTCTGCCACGGCAGGTAATCCAGCTCCGCCATCCAGCCCCGCGTGTCGGGACTGCCGCTGGCGCTGCCCATCACCGGCTCCATCATGTATTTCATGGCGTCGGTGTCGCCGAAAGTCGAAAAGTAGCCGAGTCCGCCGCCATAACGGTGCCGGTAGGAGTAGTGGAAATTGGCCTTGATCGTCGTCAGCCTGTCCGCCGGGTTGGCGGCGGCGCCCTGGGCGAAGCTGGCGTTCCATTGCTGCCGTTCGCGGATCCAGGTGGCCTGGGCCGAGAAGAAATGGTCGCTGCCCAGGTACTGATACTGCGTATCGAAGCCGATGTCCCGGAAGCGGTCGGTCGGCCCGCTCGGGCTGTCGGGGTCGGGATAGATTTCGGCGACCATGCCGTAAGTCCCGGCTTGCACGCTGTGGGCACCCCAGTCGCGCTGCAACGCGAAACGCCAATAGGGCGCGTAATCCTGCAAGACATTCTCGACGCGTACGCCGGTGCTCAAGGGACGCAACCATCCGCGCTTGGCGGTGCGGTAAAAGCTGATCTCCCCATAGAGCAGGTTGTTCCACAGGCCATAAACCCCGAGCCCGCCCACCTGGGAAGCGAGCGTCATGTCCAGCACCGTGCTCGCGGCCGGCATCAGCCCGGCATCGGCCACGTGGGGAAAGCGCCACACCGGCGTAGCGTTCCAGACGTCCTGCACCGTCGGCGTATTGTTCAGGGTGGCGCCGTATACCAGTTCCGTGCCGTTCACGGTGGTGCTGTCGGCATAGCGGATATCGGCCATCTCCATCCCCCACTTGCGTTCGACGCCGTCGTAGGAATACTGGACGAACGCGCCGGACTTTTCGGTGATGCGTCCCGCGTAATACACACCGACCGCTTGCGGGATGGTCTGGTTGTTGCGCGGAAAGTTTTCCGGATCCGCCCCGGTGGTGTCTTTGGTGGACGTGTTGGAGACCAACAACAAGGCCGAGAGTGGGAGAGAAGCCAGGCCGGGAGGCTTCTCGCCGCTGCTCAGGGTGTAGCCGCGCAACTTGAACCAGCGCCCGAACGGCGTCAATTCCGGGAAAACCGTATGGCACGACGCGCACTGCGCACCGGTCTGACGCGCGAAGCTGGGAACCGCGCCGGCGTCGAGCGGCGCCAGCAACAGCGCGGCCGGGAGCACGCCCGCGGCAAGGGTTGCGACTTTCGACAATACGTTCCGGATCATGTCATTCTCCTCATTCGTTGTAACTGGCATGTCACGCCACGGACGATTCCGTGGCGCACTTTTCCGCGGTCACGCGCCGCCCCGGCGCCGCCGGAGAACGTTGTAGATCGGCACATACACCAGCCCGGCATACGCGCCGTACAGGAAACTCTCGACGAGCCCGAGCAGGAAGCCCCACCAGGTGAGCCACTCGAACGCCGGCAGCACCTGTTCGAGAAACTCATGCATGTGGAGGCTCTGCGGCGTGACCAGGCCGTAGATCACGCACACCACGAAAGTGACCGCGCCCCACAATCCGAGCGCCCAGGAAACGAGCTTGATGTTCAGCATTTCGGTTCTCCTCAATGTCGATGGCCTTGCGGTTTGTCCTTGCCCGGCTGCGCCCCGTCCGCGGGCCCTTGATCGCCCCCGCCGCAACAACCGCCGCCCCCGCCCCCGCCATGCCCGCCGTGGCCGAACAGATGCATGCCGACGAACAGGACGAAAATCACCACCCAGATCCCCATGGCACTACCTTAAGCCTGATCGCTGCCGGCATCGCAAAGACAAAGACAAATGATAGCTGAGAGCCTCGCTTGCTAAGATCGTGGTGTCTAAAGTCACGATTGATAACAGGAGGATCAGCCATGATGGATGCTACCAAAAAAAACGCCTGCAACTGCAACAAGGGGTGGAACAATTTCGGCGGCAGTTTGGCGATCAGCCGACGCGCGCTCTGGGCGCCGTGCTGCCGGGCGAGGTCTTGCGAAAGCTGGTCGAAGAGGAGGTTGGCGCGTTTCGTGAGCGCGTCTATCCGCCACTGACGACGCTGGGGTTGTTTATCGGGCAGGCGCTGAGCCCCGACGGGGCATGCCAGGATGCCGTTGCCCGACGCTTGAGCGAGCGAACCGCACGAGGCCAGACGGCGTGCAGCCTGAATAGCGGGCCGTACTGCAAGGCGCGCCAGCGCTTGCCGCTGGGGCTGGTTTCACGGCTCGCCGTGAGCGTGGGCGAAGCGCTGGAGCGGGCGAGCCCATCGGACTGGAAATGGCGAGGTCGTTCGATCAAGCTCATGGACGGCACTACGATCTCGATGCCCGACACCCAAGGAAATCAGTCGGTGTATCCGCAAAGCGGTGCGCAGAAACCGGGGCTGGGCTTCCCGCTGGCGATGCTGGTCGGGCTGATCTCGCTCTCCACCGGCGCCGTGCTGGGGTGGGCGCTGGGGCCGTGCCGGGGCAAACACACTGGCGAGCAAGCCTTGTTTCGCACGCTGATGCCGCAGCTTGACTGCATGGACGTTGTCTTGGCCGACCGCTATCACTGCAACTACTTCACCGCCGCGCTGCTGCTGGAACGCGGCGTCGATCTGGTCACGCGACAGCATCAGCGCCGCATCACCGACTTTCGGCGGGGCAGGCGCTTGGGACGGCGCGACCATTTGGTCGACTGGATACGCCCTCAGCGTCCCGCCTGG
>JAMCVR010000224.1 GCA_023475455.1 Thermoplasmatota archaeon
GCGGGGCGGCGATTTGCAGCTGAACTGGCAACCCGTGCCCGCGTTGCGGCTGTCGGCGCAGTGCGCGCGCGCATTCATCGAGGCGGATCGCAGCATCGACAGGGATCTGCCCCAGTCCGCGCCGCGCAACAGTTTCAGCCTGCTGGCGCGCTATGACTTGGGGCGGGGCTGGACCGCCAGCGCAGGGGTGTATCGCTCGGGGCGCATGAAATGGCTGTCCGAAGGCGACATCACCCAGGCTTTCACCCGCTCGGACGTTCGCCTGGCGCGCCGCTGGAAATGGCAAGGGCGCGCAGTGGAGGCCGCCGTGGTGGGGCAAAACCTGGGCGAGGATTACCAGGAGTTTCGCGACACCAATATTTTCAGCCGCCGGGTGTACGGCAGCCTGAGCCTGGCCTGGTAGCGGCGGGCTTCTTGAAATCAAGCGAGCCGTCGCCAGATTCGGTGCGTGTGCCCGTTGTTTGGGTACGTGTGCCCGTTGTTTGGGTATAATTCCGCAACTTCTTGATTTATCGGAGCGAATCATGCCGATTTATGCCTACAAATGTGCCTCCTGCGGCTATGCCCAGGACGAAATGCAGAAAGTGTCCGATGCGCCGCTGACCGTATGTCCGTCGTGCGGCAAGGCCGATTACGCCAAGCAGGTCACGGCGGCCGGCTTTGCGCTCAAGGGAACCGGCTGGTACGCCACCGATTTCAAGGGCGGCGGCAAGCCGGCCGAAACCAAGCCCGAAGCCCCGTCCCATGCCTGCGGCACGGGCGCCTGTCCGGCGTGTAACTGACGCGGTGAGCTGACCCGGAAGCGGGCGGTGCAAGCCGCCCGCTTCTTTGTTTTGGGCCGCCGCCGCACGCGTTTTCCTGATCCCGGAAAAGTACTTGAATCACAGAGACACAAAGGAAAAACAAGATCAAGATATCGCTGCGCGCCAGCCGATCACCCATCGGGTGAACAGTTGGATCCAGCGGGTTCCTCCGTGTCTCTGTGTCTCCGTGTCTCTGTGGTGAAGCATTAATTAAAAATGAAACGTTATTTCATAACCGGTCTGCTGATCTGGGTGCCGCTGGGGATCACCCTGTGGGTGCTCGACCTTCTGATCGGCACCCTGGATCAGAGCCTCACACTGTTGCCTGTCGAATGGCAGCCCGAAGCCTGGATCGGCATGCGCATTCCCGGCCTCGGCGTCATCCTGACGCTGCTGGTGATCGTGCTCACCGGCGTGTTCGGCGCCAATTACTTCGGCCAGAAAATCATCGACTTCTGGGAGCGCCAGCTGGTCCGCATCCCGGTGGTCAAAACCATCTACGGCAGCGTCAAGCAGGTGTCCGACACCATCTTGTCGGGCAACGGCCACGCGTTCCGCAAGGTGCTGCTGGTGCGCTATCCGCACCCGCAGGCGTGGTCGCTGGCGTTCCAGACCAATGTGCCGGACGAGGTGATGCGCGTGCTGCCGGACGAGCACGTCGCGGTGTTCATCCCCACCACGCCGAGCCCGGTCAACGGCTTTTATTTTTATGTGAAAAAGAGCGAGGTCATCGAACTGAACGTGCCGGTCGACCGCGCGCTGAAATACATCGTCTCGATGGGCGTCGCTTCAGGCGAAGCGCGCCCCGGAACTCAATAGGAAAAAACATGCGTACCCATTACTGCGGCGCCGTCACCGCCGCCGACATCGGCAACACCGTCACCCTGTGCGGCTGGGCGCACCGCCGGCGCGACCACGGCGGCGTCATCTTCATCGATCTGCGCGACCGCGAGGGCACGGTGCAGGTGGTGATCGACCCCGACACCCCGGAAGCGTTCAAGCTGGCCGAGGAGGTGCGTTCCGAGTTCGTGCTGAAGATCGAGGGCAAGGTGCGCCCGCGTCCCGCCGGCACCGAAAACCCCAACATGCCGACCGGCATGGTCGAGGTGCTGACGCAGAATCTGGAGGTGCTGAACCCCTCGCTGACGCCGCCGTTCCAGATCGACGACGACACCGTCAACGAAAACATCCGCCTCACTTACCGCTACCTCGACCTGCGCCGCGAGCCGATGCAGAAGAACCTCAGGCTGCGCTATCGCGTCTCCAGGCTGATGCGCGACTACCTCGACGCGCACGGCTTCATGGAAGTCGAAACGCCGATGCTGACGCGCTCTACCCCGGAAGGCGCGCGCGACTACCTGGTGCCGAGCCGCGTCCACGACGGCATGTTCTACGCGCTGCCGCAGTCGCCGCAGCTGTTCAAGCAATTGCTGATGGTGGCCGGCGTCGACCGCTACTTCCAGATCACCAAGTGCTTCCGCGACGAGGACCTGCGCGCCGACCGCCAGCCCGAGTTCACCCAGGTCGACCTCGAAACCTCGTTCATGGGCGAGGAAGAGATCATGAACCTGGTCGAGGGCATGATCCGCGACATGATGAAGCGCGCGCAGGACATCGACCTGCCCGCCGCCTTCCCGCGCATGAGCTACGCCGAAGCGATGAACCGCTACGGCTCCGACAAGCCCGACCTGCGGGTGACGCTGGAAATCGTCGACGTCGGCGACGCGATGAAGGACGTCGCGTTCAAGGTCTTCGCCGGCCCGGCCAACGATCCGAAAGGCCGCGTCGCCGCGCTGCGCATCCCCGGCGGCCGTTCCAGATCGACGACGACACCGTCAACGAAAACATCCGCCTCACTTACCGCTACCTCGACCTGCGCCGCGAGCCGATGCAGAAGAACCTCAGGCTGCGCTATCGCGTCTCCAGGCTGATGCGCGACTACCTCGACGCGCACGGCTTCATGGAAGTCGAAACGCCGATGCTGACGCGCTCTACCCCGGAAGGCGCGCGCGACTACCTGGTGCCGAGCCGCGTCCACGACGGCATGTTCTACGCGCTGCCGCAGTCGCCGCAGCTGTTCAAGCAATTGCTGATGGTGGCCGGCGTCGACCGCTACTTCCAGATCACCAAGTGCTTCCGCGACGAGGACCTGCGCGCCGACCGCCAGCCCGAGTTCACCCAGGTCGACCTCGAAACCTCGTTCATGGGCGAGGAAGAGATCATGAACCTGGTCGAGGGCATGATCCGCGACATGATGAAGCGCGCGCAGGACATCGACCTGCCCGCCGCCTTCCCGCGCATGAGCTACGCCGAAGCGATGAACCGCTACGGCTCCGACAAGCCCGACCTGCGGGTGACGCTGGAAATCGTCGACGTCGGCGACGCGATGAAGGACGTCGCGTTCAAGGTCTTCGCCGGCCCGGCCAACGATCCGAAAGGCCGCGTCGCCGCGCTGCGCATCCCCGGCGGCGGCGCCTTGAGCCGCGGCGAGATCGACGGCTACACCGAGTTCGTCAAGATCTACGGCGCCAGGGGCCTGGCCTACATCAAGGTCAACGATGTCACGCAGCTCAACGAATCCGGCCTGCAATCGCCCATCGTCAAGAACCTCTCCGAAGCCGCCTTGCGTGCGGTGATCGAACGCACCGGCGCGCAAAACGGCGACCTGGTCTTCTTCGGCGCCGACCGCGCGAAGATCGTCAACGATGCCCTCGGCGCGCTGCGCCTCAGGATCGGCCACGAGAAGGGCCACGTCGACGGCCGCGCCTGGGCGCCGCTGTGGGTGGTCGATTTTCCCATGTTCGAGTTCAACGAGGACGAGAACCGCTGGGACGCGCTGCACCATCCCTTCACCGCGCCGAAGGACGGCCATGAGGAGTGGCTCGCCACCGATCCCGGCAAGTGCCTGTCCAAGGCCTACGACATGGTGCTGAACGGCTGGGAAGTCGGCGGCGGCTCGGTGCGTATCCATAAGGAAGCGGTGCAGGAGAAGGTGTTCGCCGCGTTGAACATCGGCGAGGCAGAGCGCCGCGAGAAGTTCGGCTTCCTGCTCGACGCCCTGCAATACGGCGCGCCGCCGCACGGCGGCCTGGCGTTCGGCCTCGATCGCCTGGTCACGCTGATGACCGGTGCCGAGTCCATCCGTGACGTCATCGCCTTCCCCAAGACCCAGCGCGCCTCCTGCCTGATGACCAACGCCCCCAACGCGGTCGACGAAAAGCAGTTGCGCGAGCTGCACATCCGTCTGCGCAACACGGCGGCCTCGGACAAGGCGGCTTGAAGACTTTTGAGCAAGGAGGACGCGGAGGGCACGGAGGAAAGGCTTTTCTCTGCGTCCTCCGTGTCCTCCTTGTGAATTTGGATTTGTCATGAAATTCGCCGACACCCTGAATACCCTGCCCGGGTTCGCCGGCGACAAGCTGGTGCTGACCGACCCCGCCGGCATCGAGGTCGCGACGATCGCCAACGCCCCCGGCACCGCCGGCTCGTTCCGGGTGTATGCCTACCTCGCGCGGCAATACGGCGCGATCGACGCCGAGGCCGCCACCGAAGGCCTGGCGATTTTCGCCGAACACACGGGGGACGCCAGCCGCCATCCCGGCAAGCATCCGAACATCGACCGCCTGATCGCCATCCTGACGACGGGCATCCCGCTCAACGCCCATATCTCCTAAGGATCATTTGACCGCACACAAAATCCCTGTCTCGGTGCTGGTCGTCATCCATACGGCGGACGGCCAGGTGCTGCTGATGGAGCGGGCCGACGCGCCGGGCCTCTGGCAATCGGTCACCGGCTCGCAGGACGCCGGCGAAACGCTGGTCGAGACCGCGATCCGCGAAGTGCGCGAGGAAACCGGGCTCGATGCCGCCCGCTTCGAACTGACGCCGTGGGATATCGAAACCCGCTACCAAATCTATGAACGCTGGCGCCACCGCTACGCGCCGGGGGTGACGCACAACACCGAGCATGTGTTCGGCCTGAGGCTGCCCGTGCCGCAGCCGGTGATTTTGGCGCCGCGCGAGCACCTGCGCCATGTGTGGCTGCCGTGGGCGGAGGCGGCGGAACGCTGCTTTTCGCCCAGCAACGCGGATGCCATCCGCCTGCTGCCCGCGCGCTTATAATGAGACGGTGAATTTCATACGAATTTCAAATTTCGTCATTCCGGCGGAGCGTGGTTGTTGCCGCTTCAGCGGCTTTACAACCACGGCCTACCCCTTGCGGGTGAAAGCCGGAATCCAGTTGTCCGATTCGGCTAGATGCCGGATCGAGTCCGGCATGACGGGCAGGGAGATGTCTGCATGATCGCCCCGCTGCACGTCGCCAGCTACAACATCCACAAGGGCCTGTCGCAATTCAACCGGCGCTTGATGGTGCACGACCTTCGCGACCGCCTCGGCACCCTGGGCACCGACATCGTGTTCCTGCAGGAAGTGCAGGGCGGCCACGGCCTGCGCGCCAGCCGCTTCCAGCACTGGCCGGGCCGTCCGCAGCACGAGTTCCTGGCGGGCCAGGTCTACACCGACTTTATCTACGGCAAGAACTGCGTCTACGACACCGGCCACCATGGCAACGCCATCCTGTCGCGCTACAAGATCCTGTCGTGGGAAAACGAGGATATTTCCGCGCATGCCTTCGAAAGCCGCGGCATGCTCCACTGCGAAATCGAAGTGCCCGGCATGGTCGCGCCGGTGCACTGCATCAATGTTCATCTGGGGCTGACCGAACGCGGGCGCAAGCGCCAGCTGGCGATGATCGCCGCGCGCGTGCGCGCCATGGTGCCGGACGACGCGCCGCTGATTCTGGCGGGCGACTTCAACGACTGGCTGGTGCGCGCCGGGCGCTATTTTGAAGACGAGCTGGGTTTGGCCGAGGTGTTCGAGGCCCATCACGGCAAGGCGGCGCGCAGCTACCCCTCCATCCTGCCGATGTTCCAGCTCGACCGCATCTACGTTCGCCGCTTCAGCATCGAGTCGGCGCAGGTCCACACCGGCAACGCCTGGCACCGCATTTCCGACCACGCCGCGCTTAGCGCCAAGCTCAGCCCGGCCTGATGACCGCGCGTGGCCGCCTGGGACGATTATTCTTTCGCGGCGTCGAGCCGGTTTCCGGCAACCGGCTGCGGCTGCTGCAAAACGGCGCCGAATTTTTCCCGGCGCTGATCGCGGCGATCGACGCCGCGCATGCCGAAGTCCACCTCGAAACCTATATATTCAACGCCGACCCCAGTGCCGAAGCGGTGCGCGACGCCCTGGTGCGCGCCGCGCGGCGGGGCGTGCGGGTGCGGCTGCTGATCGACGGCGTCGGCTCGCGCGGGCTGCCCGCCGACTGGCTGGATGCACTGAAAGCGGCAGGCGTCGGCGTGCTCGTCTATCGTCCGCTGGCGGGCGGCTGGCGCTCCAATCCCAGGAGTCTGCGGCGGCTGCACCGCAAGCTGGCGGTGATCGATGCGCGCATTGCCTTCGTCGGCGGCATGAACCTCATCGACGACTTCGAGCCGGTGCGATTCGACGCCCCGCGGCTCGATTTCAGCGTCGAAGTGCAGGGGCCGCTGCTTGCCGACATTCATCAAAGCGTGAGCCGCCTGTGGCGGCTGGTCGCGTTGACGCAACTGCAGCCGGACAGGCGCAAGGCGGCGATCGAGCCGTCCTGGCCGACCGACGGGCATGTGCGCGCCGCCTTCGTGGTGCGCGACAATTTCGCCCATCGCCGCGATATCGAGCGTGTCTATCTTGCCGCGCTGGCGCTGGCGCGCGAAGAAATCATTCTCGCCAACGCCTATTTCCTGCCTGGCCACCGGTTTCGCAAGTTGCTCAAAAAAGCCAAGCTCAGCCCGGCCTGATGACCGCGCGTGGCCGCCTGGGACGATTATTCTTTCGCGGCGTCGAGCCGGTTTCCGGCAACCGGCTGCGGCTGCTGCAAAACGGCGCCGAATTTTTCCCGGCGCTGATCGCGGCGATCGACGCCGCGCATGCCGAAGTCCACCTCGAAACCTATATATTCAACGCCGACCCCAGTGCCGAAGCGGTGCGCGACGCCCTGGTGCGCGCCGCGCGGCGGGGCGTGCGGGTGCGGCTGCTGATCGACGGCGTCGGCTCGCGCGGGCTGCCCGCCGACTGGCTGGATGCACTGAAAGCGGCAGGCGTCGGCGTGCTCGTCTATCGTCCGCTGGCGGGCGGCTGGCGCTCCAATCCCAGGAGTCTGCGGCGGCTGCACCGCAAGCTGGCGGTGATCGATGCGCGCATTGCCTTCGTCGGCGGCATGAACCTCATCGACGACTTCGAGCCGGTGCGATTCGACGCCCCGCGGCTCGATTTCAGCGTCGAAGTGCAGGGGCCGCTGCTTGCCGACATTCATCAAAGCGTGAGCCGCCTGTGGCGGCTGGTCGCGTTGACGCAACTGCAGCCGGACAGGCGCAAGGCGGCGATCGAGCCGTCCTGGCCGACCGACGGGCATGTGCGCGCCGCCTTCGTGGTGCGCGACAATTTCGCCCATCGCCGCGATATCGAGCGTGTCTATCTTGCCGCGCTGGCGCTGGCGCGCGAAGAAATCATTCTCGCCAACGCCTATTTCCTGCCTGGCCACCGGTTTCGCAAGTTGCTCAAAAAAGCCGCCGCGCGCGGCGTCAGGGTGCACCTGCTGGTGCAGGGCCACACCGACCATCCCTTTTTTCAGGCCGCCGGGCGTGCCCTGTACCGCGACCTGCTCGCCGCCGGCGTGAAAATTCACGAATACCGGGTAAGCGAACTGCATGCCAAGGTGGCCGTGGTCGACGGCCACTGGGCCACCGTCGGCTCCAGCAACATCGACCCCTTCAGCCTGCTGCTGGCGCGCGAGGCCAATATCGTCGTCGTCGACACGGCTTTTGCGCGCGACCTGCGCCAGCGACTGCATCAGGCCCTCGGCCAGTCCGCCGCGCTCGATCCCGCCGACTGGCAGCGCCGCCCCTGGCCGCAGCGCATGCTGTCGTGGCTCGCTTATGGGGGCGTAAGGATGATGGTGGGGCTGGCAGGCGCCGGGCGCTGGGCGTGATGCCGGGGGAGGGTTCAGGACGCCACAGCCGGCCGCCGCGCCAACTGGGATAAGGTAACCCCTTTTTATTTTTTCTCCTGGCTGTGCGTGATATCATTATTTTGAAATGTATATCATTGTGTTTCGGAAAAGGAACGAAGCGATGGCCCGCACCCTGATTACCCTGGACGATCAAGCAAAAGCCTGGCTCGCCAGTCGGGCCAAAGCCGAGCGCGTTTCCATGAACGAAATTGTCCGCCGCGCCGTAGAC
>JAMCVR010000189.1:0-6583 GCA_023475455.1 Thermoplasmatota archaeon
ATCGTGGAGGACCTGACCGAAGAGGAGGCGTTGCGCGTCGCCGCGCTGGAATCCGAACGCCGTTTCCGGGATTTGGCGGAAACCGCCCACGACGGAATCATCATGACCGATTCCCAGGGGAAAATCGCCTATTTCAACCGGGCGGCGGAACGCATGTTCGGCTATCGCCGCAACCAGGCGCTGGAGCGGCCGATCGGGACGGTGCTGCCGGAACCGCTGTCCTGCCAACTGGATGAAGAATTGTGGCATACCCGTGTGTGGGAAACCCAGGGACTGCGCCAGGACGGCACGGCTTTCATGGTAGAGGGTTCCAGCAGCGTGTTCGAAGGGTCCACGGGGCGTTTCATCACCTACGTTCTGCGCGACCTGACCGAGCGCAAGCAGTTCGAGCGCCAGTTGGTGCACTTGGCCAATCACGATCCGCTGACCAATCTTCCCAACCGCAAATTCTTCCAGGAGCGCCTTGGCGTCAGCTTGGACGAGGCGGCGCTCAACGGGGAGCATGTGGCGGTATTGTTTCTCGACCTGGACCGGTTCAAGCTTATCAACGACACCCTGGGGCATGCGCTGGGCGACAAGCTGCTGCTGATGGTGGCCGAGCGGCTCGCCGGCTGCTTCCGCAAGGGCGACGTGCTGGCCAGACTGGGGGGCGACGAATTCGTGGTGCTGCTGCGGGGGCTTTCCGGGAAACAGGATGCCGCGCTCGTCGCCCAGAAAATCATGGACACCTTCGCGCACGCCTTTCAGCTGGAAGCGCATGAAATCTTCGTCTCCGCCAGCATCGGCATTGCTTTCCATCCCTCGGACGCCATCGATGCGGACAACCTCATCCGGTGCGCCGACAGCGCCATGTACCAGGCCAAGGAGCAAGGTCAGGGATACCGGTTCTACCGGCTCGATCCGGAAAATCCGCCGTCGGAGCGGCTCAGCCTGGAGAACGGTTTGCGCCGCGCCCTGGAACGCGACGAGTTGCGGCTTTACTACCAGCCCAAGCTGGATCTCGCGAGCGGGGCCGTGATCGGGCTGGAGGCGCTGCTGCGCTGGGCGCATCCGGCCAGGGGCATGATCCCGCCCGACCAGTTCGTTCCCCTGGCGGAAGAAACCGGCTTGATTATCCCGATCGGCGAATGGGTACTGCGGACGGCGTGCCTGCAGATCAAGGCCTGGCAAGGGGAGGGACTCCCCCCGCTGCCGGTGGCGGTGAACCTGTCGGCGCGTCAGTTCAGGCACCGCCCGGCCGGCGGTGAAGCAACCGCGGCGATGAGCGCAAACCGGTGCGGGTGACGCTGACTGGAATCCGGCTTGCGGAAGAAGAAGAAGAAGAAGAAGCCCGGCTTCTTCTGATCGTGGAGGACCTGACCGAAGAGGAGGCGTTGCGCGTCGCCGCGCTGGAATCCGAACGCCGTTTCCGGGATTTGGCGGAAACCGCCCACGACGGAATCATCATGACCGATTCCCAGGGGAAAATCGCCTATTTCAACCGGGCGGCGGAACGCATGTTCGGCTATCGCCGCAACCAGGCGCTGGAGCGGCCGATCGGGACGGTGCTGCCGGAACCGCTGTCCTGCCAACTGGATGAAGAATTGTGGCATACCCGTGTGTGGGAAACCCAGGGACTGCGCCAGGACGGCACGGCTTTCATGGTAGAGGGTTCCAGCAGCGTGTTCGAAGGGTCCACGGGGCGTTTCATCACCTACGTTCTGCGCGACCTGACCGAGCGCAAGCAGTTCGAGCGCCAGTTGGTGCACTTGGCCAATCACGATCCGCTGACCAATCTTCCCAACCGCAAATTCTTCCAGGAGCGCCTTGGCGTCAGCTTGGACGAGGCGGCGCTCAACGGGGAGCATGTGGCGGTATTGTTTCTCGACCTGGACCGGTTCAAGCTTATCAACGACACCCTGGGGCATGCGCTGGGCGACAAGCTGCTGCTGATGGTGGCCGAGCGGCTCGCCGGCTGCTTCCGCAAGGGCGACGTGCTGGCCAGACTGGGGGGCGACGAATTCGTGGTGCTGCTGCGGGGGCTTTCCGGGAAACAGGATGCCGCGCTCGTCGCCCAGAAAATCATGGACACCTTCGCGCACGCCTTTCAGCTGGAAGCGCATGAAATCTTCGTCTCCGCCAGCATCGGCATTGCTTTCCATCCCTCGGACGCCATCGATGCGGACAACCTCATCCGGTGCGCCGACAGCGCCATGTACCAGGCCAAGGAGCAAGGTCAGGGATACCGGTTCTACCGGCTCGATCCGGAAAATCCGCCGTCGGAGCGGCTCAGCCTGGAGAACGGTTTGCGCCGCGCCCTGGAACGCGACGAGTTGCGGCTTTACTACCAGCCCAAGCTGGATCTCGCGAGCGGGGCCGTGATCGGGCTGGAGGCGCTGCTGCGCTGGGCGCATCCGGCCAGGGGCATGATCCCGCCCGACCAGTTCGTTCCCCTGGCGGAAGAAACCGGCTTGATTATCCCGATCGGCGAATGGGTACTGCGGACGGCGTGCCTGCAGATCAAGGCCTGGCAAGGGGAGGGACTCCCCCCGCTGCCGGTGGCGGTGAACCTGTCGGCGCGTCAGTTCAGGCACCGCCCGGCCGGCGGTGAAGCAACCGGAATTCACGATTTGGTTGAAACCATCGAACGGGTGCTGGAGGAAACGGGGGTGGATCCGTCCTGCCTGGAACTGGAGATTACCGAAAGCATCCTGATGCAAAACCTCTCGACGGCGGCCGCGACCCTGCAAGCGTTGAGCGCAAAGGGCATACGCATCTTCATCGACGATTTCGGAACCGGGTATTCCTCGTTGAGTTATCTCAAGCGCCTGCCCATCGATACCATCAAGATCGACAAATCCTTCGTGGGGGACATCATGATCGACCCGGACGACGCGGCGATCGTGACCGCCATCATCGCCATGGCTCACAGCCTGCGCCTCAGGGTGGTGGCAGAAGGAGTGGAGACGCAGGCGCAGTTCGACTTCCTGCTCGAACGGGGCTGCGACGCCATGCAAGGCTATTTTTTCAGCAAGCCGCTGCCGGCGGAGGACATTTTCCCGTTGTTGCGGACCCTAAAGGATACCGTCCCTGTGGGACATAACACCGGGAATTTCAATCCAGCTTGAGCAGTGAGCGTCCCCCGAAGGATACCGTCCCTGCGGGACATAAAACTGCTCGGCCTGTTCGCGCGTAAGCGCATGCGGTTTCGACGCGATGATTATTGCGACAGCATCCCACCCCTGGCCACGAGTGCCGGTCTTCGGACCCGAATATCGCCCTTTTTTACTTCACCGCTTCCTTCAGCTGATCGAGGATGGCCGGGTTCTCCAGGGTGGAGACGTCCTGGGTGATTTCCTCGCCCTTGGCGATCGCCCGCAGCAGGCGCCGCATGATCTTGCCGGAGCGGGTCTTGGGCAGGTTGTCGCCGAAGCGGATTTCGTCGGGCTTGGCGATCGGGCCGATTTCCTTGCCCACCCACTCACGCAGTTCGAGCGCGATCTTCCTGGCTTCCTCGCCGACCGCGCGCGCGCCTTTCAGCACCACGTAGGCCACCACCGCCTCGCCCTTGATCTCGTGCGGACGCCCCACCACGGCGGCTTCGGCGACGCGCGGGTTGGACACCAGCGCGGATTCGATTTCCATCGTGCCCAAACGGTGCCCGGACACGTTCAGCACGTCGTCGATGCGGCCCATGATCCAGAAATAGCCATCGCTGTCGCGGTGCGCCGAGTCGCCGGCGAGATAGGTCCTGCCGCCGAGCTCGTCGGGGAAATAGGTCTTCCTGAAGCGGTCGGGGTCGCCCCACAGGGTGCGCAGCTGCGACGGGAAGGGCCGCTGGATCACCAGATAGCCGCCCTGCCCCTTCTCCACCGGATGGCCGTGCTCGTCGGTGATCGCGGCCATGATGCCGGGCAGCGGCAGGGTGCAGGAACCCGGCTTGGTGGGCACCGCGCCGGGCAGCGGCGCGATCATGTTGGCGCCGGTCTCGGTCTGCCACCAGGTGTCGACGATGGGGCAGCGACCGCCGCCGATGACCTCGTGGTACCACATCCAGGCCTCGGGGTTGATCGGCTCACCCACCGTGCCGAGAAGACGCAGCGAGCTCAAATCATATTGCGCGGGCAGGTCGGAACCGAGCTTGATCAGGCTGCGGATCGCGGTCGGCGCGGTGTAGAAGGTGGTGACCCGGTGCTTGGCGACGGTTTCCCAGAAGCGTCCGGGGTGCGGCCAGGTGGGGATGCCCTCGAAGATGACTTCGGTCATGCCGAGCGCGAGCGGACCGTAGGCGACGTAGGTGTGGCCGGTGATCCAGCCGACGTCGGCGGTGCACCAGTAGACGTCGGAATCGGGCTTGGCGTCGAACACCCACTGCATGGAAACAATGGCGCCGAGCAGATAGCCGCCGGTGGAATGCTGCACCCCCTTGGGCTTGCCGGTGGAGCCCGAGGTGTAGAGGATGAACAGCGGATGCTCGGCATTCACCCACACCGGCTCGCGGGTCTCGGCCTGGGTCTGCGTGAGCTCGTGCCACCACAGGTCGCGCACCCCCCAGTTGACCGCGCCTTGGGTGCGGCGGTAGACGACCACCTTTTCAACGCAAGAGGTGTCGCCCATCGCCAGCGCCTCGTCGACCGCGCGCTTCAGCGGCACCGCCTTGCCGCCGCGCAGCGACTCGTCGGCAGTGACGATCAGCTTGGCCTGCGCGTCCTCGATGCGCTCGAACAGGCTCTTGGCGGAGAAACCGCCGAACACCACCGAGTGCACGGCGCCGATGCGCGCGCAGGCCTGCATCGCCACCACCGCCTCGATGCTCATCGGCATGTAGACGATCACGCGGTCGCCCTTTGCCACGCCGAGCGACTTCAGGCCGTTGGCGAACTGGCACACGCGGGCGTGCAATTCCTTGTAGGTGACCTTCGTCACCGCGCCGTCGTCGGCCTCGAAGATCAGCGCGGTCTTGTCGCCGCGGCTGGCCAGGTGGCGGTCGAGGCAGTTCCAGGACACATTGAGTTCGCCGTCGTCGAACCACTTGCAGAACGGCGCATGCGATTCGTCGGAACCGAGCTTGATCAGGCTGCGGATCGCGGTCGGCGCGGTGTAGAAGGTGGTGACCCGGTGCTTGGCGACGGTTTCCCAGAAGCGTCCGGGGTGCGGCCAGGTGGGGATGCCCTCGAAGATGACTTCGGTCATGCCGAGCGCGAGCGGACCGTAGGCGACGTAGGTGTGGCCGGTGATCCAGCCGACGTCGGCGGTGCACCAGTAGACGTCGGAATCGGGCTTGGCGTCGAACACCCACTGCATGGAAACAATGGCGCCGAGCAGATAGCCGCCGGTGGAATGCTGCACCCCCTTGGGCTTGCCGGTGGAGCCCGAGGTGTAGAGGATGAACAGCGGATGCTCGGCATTCACCCACACCGGCTCGCGGGTCTCGGCCTGGGTCTGCGTGAGCTCGTGCCACCACAGGTCGCGCACCCCCCAGTTGACCGCGCCTTGGGTGCGGCGGTAGACGACCACCTTTTCAACGCAAGAGGTGTCGCCCATCGCCAGCGCCTCGTCGACCGCGCGCTTCAGCGGCACCGCCTTGCCGCCGCGCAGCGACTCGTCGGCAGTGACGATCAGCTTGGCCTGCGCGTCCTCGATGCGCTCGAACAGGCTCTTGGCGGAGAAACCGCCGAACACCACCGAGTGCACGGCGCCGATGCGCGCGCAGGCCTGCATCGCCACCACCGCCTCGATGCTCATCGGCATGTAGACGATCACGCGGTCGCCCTTTGCCACGCCGAGCGACTTCAGGCCGTTGGCGAACTGGCACACGCGGGCGTGCAATTCCTTGTAGGTGACCTTCGTCACCGCGCCGTCGTCGGCCTCGAAGATCAGCGCGGTCTTGTCGCCGCGGCTGGCCAGGTGGCGGTCGAGGCAGTTCCAGGACACATTGAGTTCGCCGTCGTCGAACCACTTGCAGAACGGCGCATGCGATTCGTCGAGCGTGCGGGTGAAGGGTGTTTTCCAGTCTATCGTCCGGCGCGCCTGGTCGGCCCAGAAGCCTTCGTAGTCGGTTTCGGCCTGGCGGCACAGCGCCTGATACGCCTCCATGCCGGACACGTTGGCCTGCTTGACGAAGGCGTCCGCAGGCGGGAATACGCGGGTTTCGGTCAGAATCGATTCGATGGCTGCCATACAGTCTCTCCACTGATAGAGTGTTCGATAAGTCCTCGATTCTAATTTAAAGCAGTCGAATCCAGCCATGAGCCATCCCTCACTCGACCGCGTTGCCCGCTGTTCCCGCTATGGCCGCCGCCTGCTGGCGGCGCAGCCGCAGCTGGCCGAAGTCGTGGCCGGACAGCTCGACCGGGCCTTTGCCCGCGAGGCGATGCAGGCGTTTCTGGCCGAGCCGCCGTGCGCCGACGAGGCCGCGCTGCACCAGCGCTTGCGGCAATTGCGCCAGCGCGTGTGGCTGGTCGCCACCGCGCGCGATCTGGCGGGCAGCGCCGATCTGGCCGAGGTGACGGCCACCTGGAGCATCCTGGCCGAGGTCTGCATCGCCGCCGCGCTCGACTTCCACCACGCCGCGCTCGCCGCCCGCCATGGCGAGCCGCGCGAC
>JAMCVR010000189.1:6593-8033 GCA_023475455.1 Thermoplasmatota archaeon
GCCGCGAAATGGCGCACAACGTCAAACTGGGGCCGGGCGGCATCCGCGAAATCGAGTTCACCGCGCAGGTGTTCCAGTTGATCCGCGGCGGCCGGATCGCCGCGCTGCAGCGCCGATCTGGCCGAGGTGACGGCCACCTGGAGCATCCTGGCCGAGGTCTGCATCGCCGCCGCGCTCGACTTCCACCACGCCGCGCTCGCCGCCCGCCATGGCGAGCCGCGCGACGAGCACGGCCGGCCCCAGCAGCTGGTCGTCGTGGCCATGGGCAAGCTCGGCGGCGGCGAGCTCAACGTGTCGTCCGACATCGACCTCATCTATCTCTACCCGGATGAAGGCGACACTTCGACGGACGATCCCGCAACCCCCATCCGCACCCTCAGCAACCATGAATTCTTCATCCGTCTGGGCCGCAAGCTGACCGCCGCGCTGGGGGAGAACACCGCCGACGGCTACGTGTTCCGCGTCGATCTGCGGCTGCGCCCGTGGGGCGACTCCGGCCCGTTCGCGATGGGTTTCGCGATGCTGGAGGACTATCTGGTGGCGCAGGGGCGGCCGTGGGAGCGCTACGCCTGGATCAAGGCGCGCCCGCTGACCGGCAGCCGCCACGACGAGCTGATGCAGATCGTGCGGCCTTTCGTGTTCCGCAAATACCTCGACTTCGGCGCCTTCGCCGCGATCCGCGACCTGCACGTGCAGATCCGGCGCGAGGTCGCGCGCCGCGAAATGGCGCACAACGTCAAACTGGGGCCGGGCGGCATCCGCGAAATCGAGTTCACCGCGCAGGTGTTCCAGTTGATCCGCGGCGGCCGGATCGCCGCGCTGCAGCAGCGCCCGACGCTGACGGTGCTGGCCGAGCTGGTGAACAGCGGCCTGATGACGGCCGATGCGCAACAGGAACTCGCCGCCGCCTACGATTTCCTGCGGCGGCTGGAGCACCGCATCCAGTATCTCGACGACGCGCAGACCCAGCTCTTGCCGGACGATGCCGAATCGCAGGCGATGCTCGCCGAGGCGATGGAATTTGCCGACTACGCCGCATTGCTCGCCGCGCTCGACCGCCATCGCAACAAGGTCACGCGCCATTTCGAGCAGGTGTTTGCCGCGCCGCAAACCGACCAGATGAGCCACCCGCTCACCGCCGTGTGCTGCGGCACGGCGGACGCCGCCACCACCCGCGCGCTGCTGGAAAACGCCGGCTACGACGATCCGGCACGGGTGCTGGCGACGCTCGACGCCCTGCGCCAGCACGCCGCGCGCCTGGCCGAGTCGACGCAGCTCAGGCTCAACGCGCTGCTGCCGCCCGCGCTCGAGGTCATCGGCAGCCAGCCCAAGCCGGCAGTCACGCTGGAACGCTTCGCCGCCCTGATCCAGTCCATTTCGCGGCGCGCCACCTATCTGGCGCTGCTCGCCGAATACCCGGCGGCGTTGCGCCAGCTGGTG
>JAMCVR010000027.1 GCA_023475455.1 Thermoplasmatota archaeon
GACCCTATCGAAGTTCGGCCAGCAGCTGCGCCATCATGCGGTGCGCCTGCGCTGCGTAGCCGCCGCCAAACAGATTGGCGTGGTTGAGGATGTGATACAGATTGTAGAGCGTCCGGCGCACCGCATAGCCGGGGTCGAGCGGCCAGGCTTCGCGGTAGGCGGCATAAAAATCCGGCGCGAAGCCGCCGAACAGCTCGCTCAT
Source organism: Thermoplasmatota archaeon (assembly GCA_023475455.1). The sequence goes on from JAMCVR010000027.1 coordinate 203, forward strand.
GGCGAGATCGCATTCACGGTCGCCGTAATACACCGCAGGGTCGAAAATCACCGGCGCCCCACAAGGGGACTCCGACTTTCTATGCCCTGAAGGGCATGAAAGATCGTATGACCCGTCATCGAGAAAACCATGGTTGCCGCCCCACAAGTCGCCGTGCAGTAGCGAGGGCACGGGCCGGTAGCCGGCGAAGAAGCCATCCAGCCGCGCCATCAGCGCTTCGCCGTCGCGCCGCAGCGTGCCGCCGTAACCGTTCCCGGCCGCCAGCCGCAACTGAAACCCGAGCCGCTGTTCGCGCCAGAAATCGACCCAGTCGTTCATACAGGCATTCGGTTGCGGCGTGGCGCCAATCCAGTTGTCGCGCGCGCCGCCGAATTGCGCGGCGCCGACACGGTGCTGCTGCGCCAGTTGCCGGCCCAGTAACACGGCGTCGCCGTGCGGCTTGAGCGGCAGGTATTCGAGCACCAGATACGCCTGTCCCGCGGCGATGCCGTGGCACAGGACCTGCGGCACCCGCACCGCGTCCGCCGCCGCCAGTTCGGCCAGCCCCGCCGCTTCCGCCTCGAACATGGCGAGCCGCGCGCCGGACTGGGTTTTGACGAAAAACGTGCGCGCCCCGTCGCTGAGCGTGAACGCCTCGCTGATGTCGCCGCCGTGCATGGCCCGCGTATCCTGCGCCGTGAAAGGCAGGCCGCTGGAACGGCTGATGGCGGCGGCGAGTTCGTTGTGGAAAGCACTCATGGCTCGACCAGCGGCTGGATGCGCAGCGCCAGCGCGGCGTAGGCGGCGCGCAGGGCGGCCTCGGCCTGCTGCGGCGTGGCGGCGCGGCTGAAGAGGAAACCCAGATAGCCCGCGCCCTCGGGCGGCGGCGCCACCAGCTGGCCGGGCGGCGCCGTGATCTCGATGCCGGTGAGGCCGGGCACGGCACGCGCGATGTCGAGGCCGTCGACCCCATGAAAAATCCCGCTGGCCGGAATCGGGATCATCATCACGCCGGCGGCGCTGCCGTTCACCTGCGCCGGCAACGGCAGGCCGGCGGCGTGGCGCAGCACGATTTCCGCCGACCCCATGCCGAGGGTGACGGCGAGCACCCGTCCGCACAGGCCGCCGATGCCGCGCGGCGCGATTTCGAGCAGCCACGCGCCGGCGTCGTTGATGCGCGCCTCGGCGTGGATGACGCCCTCGGTCACGCCGGCGGCCACGCAGGCACGCTCGACCGCGGCGGCGAGTTCGCGCTGCGTGGCATCCGGCAGGCGCGAGGGCGTAATGAAGAGGGTTTCCTCGAAATAGGGTCCGTCGAGCGGATCGGGCTTGTCGAACACGGCGAGCACCCGCAAAGCGCGGTTGCTCAGCACGCCGTCGAGCGCGGCTTCGGCACCTGGGATGAAGCGTTCGACCAGCAGCTCGTCCCGATCGCGCTGCGCGCGCGCCTGGATGCGCCGCGCCTGCTTCAGCGCACGCGCGAGTTGATCGGAATCGTCCACCCGGATCACGCCGCGACTGGCGTTGAGGCGCCGCGCTTTCACCACCAGCGGAAAGCCCAATGCCGCGGCGGCTTCCAATTCGTCCGCGCCCACCCCGACGAAGGCCGGATACGGCAGGCCGCTCGCCTGCTGCAGCCGGCGGAAGCGCAGCTTGTCGGTGAGCGTCGCCACCGCCTCGGGCGGATTGCCCGGCAGCTTCAGCGCAACGCGCAGCCGCGCCGCCAGTGCCGTACCCTTGTCGTCCACCGCCAGCACCGCTTTGACCGGCTGCTTCAGCGCATGCAAAACCTGCGGCAATGCAAGTTCGGGCCGATCGAACGGAACGCTCATCAGCGGCGGCAGGCCCCAGCCGGGCGCAAGCCGGTGACAGTAATCGGCGCAGGCGACGAGCTCGATGTTCAGCCGCGCCGCCGCGGCGATGAAGTCCTGGTTGGCATAGCCCGCGGCGGGGAGCAGCAGCAGAAGGCGCGGCATGATGCGGTCAGAAGCTGGCGAGCTGGGTTTCGGTCGGCTCGGCGCAGCAGTACCACGGCTCGGAGTGATGCGGCATGGCCGCGCCGAATTGCGCCGGATCGAGCGGCGGCGGGGCCTCGCCCAGCGCGGCATGGGTGCGCGCCCAGATGCCGGCGAACACTGCGGCGCGCGGCAGCGCGGCCTGCTCGGCGTCCGTCACCCAGGCCATGATGTCGCGTTGCAGGACGTCGACGCGCGCATCCCCGGCCTGCCACGGATAACCCAGCATGGCCTCGTCGAAGGCGCCGACGCGCGCCGCAAAATCCGGCAGCTGCAGCAGATGGGAACCCTGCGGAACCAGCAGGCGGATCGCCAGCTGCACCGGCGGCACGGCTTCGACCAGATGCAGCTTCAGCAAGGTGGCGAGCAGGTCGCGATAGCCCGCCAGCGTGGTCCACGGCGTGAACGGAACGAAGGTGGGGGCCAGCTCGATGCCGAGCGCGCGACAGCGCGCCAGCGCCGTTTCGAAATCCGCGTGGGTGTGGCCCTTGGCGAGCCGGTCCAGGATCGCGTCGTCGACCGATTCGACCGCGGTGACGACGAACAGCAGACCACATTGTTTGAGGCGCGGCAGCAGGTCGGCGTGGTTCAGCAGATGCTCGACCTTGACCGTCGCGTCCCAGGTGAGACCGGGGAAACGCGCGTGCAGCGCCTCGGCCACTTTCAGCGCATGGGTCGGGCCGTTGAGAAAATCGGGGTCGCCGAAGCTGATGTGCTGCGCGCCGACGGCGACCTGCTGCGCGATGTCGGCCAGCACGATCTCCAGCGGCACGATGCGAAATTTCCCCTCGTACACCGGCACCACCGGGCAGTGGCGGCACAGATGCTTGCAGCCGCGGCCGGCCTCGGCAAAGCCGGTGATTTTTTGCGTGCCGTCTGCCAGGATCAGCTTGGCGTAGCGTTGCAGCTCGGGCAGCACGCTGCGGTCGGGCAGCAGGAATTCGATCCGGTCGCGCCGCACCACCGTGTCGTCCGGCACGACCCCGGATTGCACCCAGGCCAGCAGATCGGGTTCGGATTCGCCGCCGAAGATCGCCTCCACCCCCAGGCCTTTCAGCCACGCCGCGTTGACCGGCGCATACAGGCCGAACGCGGCGATGCGGGCGCGTGGCGCCAGCGCGCGGATTTTCGGCAGGGCGGCCGCGGCAATCCGCGTGGCGGTGTGCATGCCCAGATAGATCGCCACGCAGTCGGCGTACGCAAACGTGGCCGGATCGAGTTTTTGCTGCGACAGGTCGACGCAGGCGCTGGCGATGTGTTCACGCGCAAACCATGCTGCCGGCTGCGCCAGATTGAACGGCTGCCGCCCCAGCTCGTAGGGGCTCACCAAAACAATGCGCGCCCCGGGGGACGCGCATGTTTTTGCTGGGCAAGCCGTCATGACAGGACGTTACTTGGCCTTGGGACGCTGTTCGAACATTTTGGCGATGCCGGGATCGCGCGAGGCGCCGGCGGCTTCCATGCGCTTGAGGTATTCGTCCCACAGCGCGGCCTGATTGACGCCGAGGTCGTACAGGTATTCCCAGGAATAAATCCCGGTGTCGTGGCCGTCGGAAAAAAAGAAGTTGATGCCGTACAGGCCGACCGGCTCGGCGGCGTTGATCAGCACGTCGCGCTTGCCGACCTGCAGCACTTCCTGGCCGGGGCCGTGGCCGCGTACTTCGGCGGACGGCGAATAGACGCGCAGGAACTCGAACGGCAGTTCGAAGCGCGCGCCGTCGGAAAACGCGATTTCCAGCTTGTGCGAAGCCTGGTGCAGCTTGATGTCGGTGGGAGTGGGAATGGCCATGGTTGAAACACTCGAAATGAACTTTGGCTTCAAGTGTAAACCCGCATTGCCGGGATTAAACCCCGACGGGACAAGGGGCTGAAGCCGACGGTGATCTGTAAACGAGATCTGAAAACTGGCGCGCCCGGCGCGATTCGAACGCACGACCCCTGCCTTCGGAGGGCAGTACTCTATCCAGCTGAGCTACGGGCGCCTGGAGTCGATGGGCTCCTGGGACGCGGAAGCATAGCCGGTTTGCCGCGTGGCGTCCATCCGCCGGGCGCGCCGCCCTTTCATGTCGGGGTGGCTTTCCTTATAATCCCGGCTTTTGATGCCACCCCTCAAGGAACCTTTCATGGCCGATTCGCACGCCAAGATGACTCAAGCCACCCCGCAGGAAATCACCATTTCCGTTCTCGCCGGGCTGTTCGCACCCCTGCTGGCCATTTTCCTGATCGTCCAGCTGGTGCTCGGCATTCAGGAAGAGCACAAGCCCGACGCCACCAGCGAAGCCGCCCAGAAAGCGACCCTCGCGCGCATCAAGCCTTTTGCCCAACTGGCCGCGCTCGACGCCAACGCCCCCAGGGTCGAAAAATCCGGCCAGGAAGTCTATGACGCCGTGTGCGTCTCGTGCCATGACTCAGGCGCACTGGGCGCCCCCAAGTTCGACAGCAAGGGCGACTGGGCCGGCCGCCTCGGACAAGGTTACGACACGCTGGTCAAGCACGCGATCGAAGGCATCCGCCAGATGCCCCCGCGCGGCGGCGACAGCGATTTGTCGGACATCGAAGTGGCTCGCGCAGTGGCCTACCTGGCCAACTCGGCCGGCGCCAAGTTCAAGGCGCCGGAAGGCACCGCGCCCGCGACGGCCGCCGCGCCGGGCAAGCCCGACCCGGTCAAGGGCAAGGCCGTCTACGAAGCCAATTGCGTGGCCTGCCACGGCAGCGGCGTAGCCGGCGCGCCCAAACTGGGCGACAAGGCAGCCTGGGGCGCCCGCGTGAGCCAAGGCTATGCGACACTGTACGATCATTCTCTCAAGGGCATTCGCGGCATGCCCGCCAAGGGTGGCAATCCCGACCTGCCCGAGGCCGATCTGGCGAATGCGGTAAGCTATCTGTTCGTCGAAGCGGGCGGCAAGCTGTAAGAGACGGCCGTCTCACCCAGGCAACAGGGGGTACCATGATGAAAAACACCCTTTTTCTGACCGTGTCGGCAGCGGCCCTGTTGCTTGCCTGCGGCAAGTCTGAAGACGTGCCCGCGCCCGCCGCCCGGCCGCCTGCGGCGGAAGCCCCGCAGGTCATGCCCGCCCCGGCGCCGGTGGCCCCGGTTGTCGAGACCCCCGATGGGGAGTCCCCGCAATCCGAGGCTGCCCCGGCCACGCAGCCCGAAACCCAGCTGGCGCGGCCCGCTGCAGCGAGCAAGCCTGTGGCAGCCAGGGCCGCTGCCGCTCCCGTCGAATCCGCGGCCAAGGCAGTCGACGCGACCGTACCCGGCACGCCCGCCCCCGACCTCGCCCGCGGCCAGCAGATCTATCGCCAGGCCTGCGCCTTCTGCCACGACAAGGGCGTGGCGGGCGCACCCAAAACCGGCGATGCCGCCGCCTGGAGCCCGCGTCTGGCACAAGGCATGGATACGCTCCATGCCGTCGCCTTGCGCGGCAAGGGCGCCATGCCGGCCAAGGGCGGCAACCCCTCGCTGGCGGATGCCGACGTCAAGGCCGCGGTCGATTACCTCGTCGCGCAGTCGCATTAAGTCGCGCCATGTCGCTCGTCTGCCCACAATGCGGGAGCGACAAGATCCGCAGCGGCACGCTGCACGCCCATGACGGCGTGCGCCATCTGCTGCTGCACGCACCACTGCGCTGCCGCGATTGCCGCCATCGCTTCTGGGTGTTCAACCCGTTCAAGCCCCTGTTGCTGCTGGCCGGCGTCGGCGCGCTGGTCGGCGTGACGGCCTGGTTTGCGCTCGGTCAGCATGCGGCCATGCCGGCAGCGCAGGCGCCCGCCAGTCTGCCGCACGCCCGCGCCGCGCAGGGCGACGCCGAAGCGCAGCTGCAGTTGGGCCTGCGCTACGCCGAGGGCGATGGCGTGATCCAGAACGACAAGGAAGCGGCCAGGTGGTTTGCCTTGGCTGCCAGGCAGGGACTGCCCGAAGCGCAATATCAATACGGCCTGGTACTGCTGCAGGGACGCGGGGTGGTGCAGGACTACAAGGCGGCCTTCAGCTGGATCGAAAAGCCCGCGCAACGCGGCTACGCCAAGGCGCAGTACAGCCTGGGCGAACTCTACCGCTACGGCACCGGTACCGCGATCGACAAGGCGCGGGCCTATCTGTGGTTCAACCTCGCCGCCGCGCAGGGCGTGGAGGCCGCCGCCAAGGCACGCGACAGCCTGGCGTGGCAGCTGAAGCCCGAGCAGATCGCGGCGATGCAGGAAGAGGCGCGGCGGATGAGCCAGGCTGCAACCCAGGCCGCCCCGGCCGCAGCACCGGCAGCGCCCGCCACACCGTGATTTTTTCAGCTTCATGGATGCGCGGGCATGCCGCCCGCATCCCTATCCAGGCGATTGATCCGGGCCCGATTCCGGGCAGTGCATCGGTCAGCTCCGCCGATCATCCTGTCTTAAGACTGGCTTAAGTTGCGGCAACGAAACTGCGGAATGCCCGATTGGAGGGTGCCATGCATCTCACCGCGCGTTTGCGCTTCATAAGCCTGGCGGCGATTGCCGCATCGTATCCGCTGACCGTCTGGCTGGCCGCCGGCTTCCTGTCGCTGCACACGGCCCTGCGCGGCGCGCTGCTTGCGCAGACCTGGCACGCCGCGCACCTGACCCTTGCCTCGGCCGCCGCGGTGCTGGGTACCGGCCTGGCGTTTGATCTGGTCACGCTGGGGCTGGCGCTGCCGGCGCTGCTCATGCTGGAAGCTGCGCTCGGCACTCGCAAGCCGGCCGGACGCGCGCGGCGCGGACTGGTGCTGGCCGTCGCCGCGTTCGGCCTGTTCGCGCTGGGTTTCGGCGTGCTGGCCGAATGGTTCTTCTGGGACGAGTTCGGCTTGCGCTTCAACTTCATCGCGGTGGATTACCTGGTCTATACGCGCGAAGTGGTCGGCAACATCCGCGAAAGCTTCCCGGTCGGCACCCTGCTCGGTGCGCTGGCTGTCGCCACGCTGGCGCTGGTGTGGGCGAGCCGCGGCTGGCTGCGGCGCGCCGCCCATCCTGCCGCCACACGCCGCAGCCGCATCGCGGTATGGCTGGCGAGCGTGACGGTGGCCGCCTGGCTGGCGGCGGTGTGGTCGATGGATGCGCGCCGCGGCGCCAACGAATACCAGAAAGAGTTGTCTGCCAACGGCCTGTACAGCCTGGTCTACGCCTTCGGCAACAACGAGATCGACTATTTCGACTTCTACGCCACGCGCCCGCAAAGGGTTGCCGCACCGGTTGCGGCCTTGCCGCGCATCGTGTCCGCCACGCCGCCGAAGAACGTCGTCATCGTCACGCTGGAAAGCCTGTCGTCGAGCTTCATGGCGCACGGCGGCGACACCCGCGGCCTCACCCCCAACCTCGACCGCCTGGCCGGCGAGAGCCTGTTTCTCGCCAACCTGCGCGCAACCGGCAACCGCACCGTGCGCGGGCTGGAAGCGCTCTCGCTCGCCATCCCGCCGCTGCCCGGCCATTCGATCATCTGGCGCAAGGACAACCAGAATCTGGAAACCCTGGGCGCGGTGCTGGCCGACCATGGCTACGTCAACCGCTTCCTGTACGGTGGTTATGCGCGCTTCGACAACATGGACGCCTATTTCGCCGGCAACCATTACCAGCCGATCGACCGCAGCCGGTTTCCCGAACGCCATCGCGGCTTCGGCAACATCTGGGGGCTGGCCGACGAGCACCTGTACGACTACGCGCTGGAGCAGATGGACCGCGACGCCGCCAGCGGCAGGCCCTTCCTGATGCACCTGATGACCACGTCCAACCACACCCCCTTCACCTTCCCGGAAGGCCTGTCGTCGAGCTTCATGGCG